>SDNZ01000086.1 GCA_004524565.1 Candidatus Thorarchaeota archaeon | reverse complement strand
TTCGAGGATGTAATCCGATAGATTTTGTGACAACTGCATCTGCTCCAGAGTTCAAGACTCGAAGCATAGTGGATGCAGTAACTCCCAAGATACCTGATGCTAACCAATATCCCTGAATCTTCACGCAGTCACCTTATTTTGAGATAGTTATTTCTCGGTAATAAGCTAGTTGGGAACATTTATTCGCAATCCAATCATTCAAACATTCTATCTAGCATTGGACGGATTCACTATGCCAGTCTATCTTGCACTATCAGCATTCGGAACTTTCGTACTTGATGAGAAGAACGAAGTACTAGCAAAGCATGTCGTCTATCCAGATGTGGGACAAGCGGTCTCTAATCTCTTAGCAATAGGTGAAGGTGAAGCAACACCTATGACTGATTCGATTGCAGCGGAGATTGAGAAGCTAGGTGAAAAAGAAGTCTTCGTAGAGGAACAGATGCTGGCTCGTTGTTTCTCCAAATTTGGAAACCTAGTGGTAACGATTCGTGCAAATAAGATAGCTAAATGGTTTAGAGGAAATCAAAACGAATATCTCACAAAGCTTGGAATCACCAAGACTCCAGAAGAGATATCATCGTTCCAACGAGATGTTGCCATTCGATTATCAAAAGCCAAAGTAAGTGCTGCCAGCGGTGAGAAGGACCTTCTTGTGAAGAATGCAATCGATGGGATTGACGAGGTCGATAAATCGATTAACGTACTGGTCATGAGACTTCGAGAGTGGTATTCAGTTCATCATCCATCACTAACCAATCTTGTAGAAGATCAGGACCAATATGCCAAAATTCTCAGGGAAACTAATGGCAAAGAGAGTATGACGAGAGATATGTTGGAATCAGCTGGTGTTCCAGAAGCAACTATTGAACAGGTCATGGCTGCGATTCCGGGAGATATCGGAGCTGAATTACGAGACATTGACTTGAGTATCATCAAGACTCTTGCAATTGCTATTGACAATATGTACCAGACACGGAAAGAACTCGAAGATTATGTTGGCACAGTAATGGAAGAAATATCGCCAAATGTTGCAGCTCTAGTTGGACCACTTGTTGGAGCTCGATTAATCAGCCTAGCAGGTTCTCTTGAAGACCTGGCACGAAAGCCATCAAGCACGGTTCAAGTGTTCGGAGCTGAGAAAGCACTATTCAGGAGTCTTAAGACTGGAGCAGATCCACCAAAACATGGAATCATCTATCGTGTTTCAGAGATAAATTCTGCGCCATATTGGCAGAGAGGAAAGATTGCTCGAGCACTAGCAGGAAAGCTATCAATAGCAGCTCGAATCGATGCATATTCTGATAGAAATATTGGAACATCACTTAGAGATGATTTCTTGGCGCGTGTTGAAGAAATCAGGAAGCAAAACCCGACAGCGCCTCCACCCAAACCGCCTAAACCTAAATCAGAGGAAAAGAAAAGGCAACAACGACGAGATTACCCACCAAAGAGAGACCGTAAACGTGACAATAGTAGACGAGGAGGAAGAAGATAATGGTACAGGTTGAACGTTACAAATTCTCGGGAATTTATACAGTGGTCGATAGAGAACAGAAATCAATAGCAACCAAATCACTTGTACCTGGAACTAGTGTCTATGGGGAGAAATTAATCAAAATAGGAGAAGATGAATTCCGTCTATGGGCACCAAGAAGGTCCAAACTTGCTGCTGCGATTAAGCAAGGATTAACAGAAATGCCAATTCAACCGGGGTCAAAAGTCCTGTATCTTGGAGCGGCATCAGGCACTACGGTAAGTCACTGTTCAGATATCGTTGGGCCAAATGGCGTGGTCTATGGAGTGGAATTCTCTCAAAGAACTGTAAGGGATTTGGTTCAGCTTGCAGCTACTCGCCCCAACATACTTCCAATTTTGGATGACGCTAGACATCCCACCCGATATGCTCCCTTGGTATCGGGACCTATAGAAGTGGTCTATCAAGATGTAGCACAACCAGATCAAGCTAGTATACTATATGAAAACTTGAGAGCCTTCTGTTCGTTTGGTGCGTGGGGAATGTTAGCGATAAAAGCTCGGAGTATTGATTCAATATCAAACCTTGATGAAATATATAGTCGAGAGATAGCGTTTCTAGACAGCAAAGGTCTAGATATAGTTGAGAATATCAATCTCGATCCCTTGGAGAAAGACCACAGATTCATTGTCTGTCGAGTAACGGAGGATATGAGTTGAACTCCAAGATAGATAAGATGCTTGAACACGAAATAGATACTCTAAATGATCACCTTCCACGTGCTAGAATCCGTCTTTCGGACCTTCTCAAAGAAGAATATCCACATTTCACGACGCGCTCTGGTGAGAGATCGGTCTTCAAAACTGAAGAACTAGAATGGTTAAGCAAAGAAGTTCCTAAACAATTTCATAGTTCAATTAGACTTCCCATTGTTCTACTAAGACGATTAGATTACGGACCAGGGATTCATTCAATATCTGGTAACAAGACAGAATTGTTCATGGTTCACAAAATCCTAGGATATGATAACCTAGAATGGGAAAAATTGGCTGTATGGAAACCGGTTGAACAGCTTGCGAGACCACAAGTGCAAATACTAAGACAAAAGATGCCATCCACAACAAGTCTTGGAATTGTATTTACTACCTTAAGAGATTCTAAGAAAATTGATTCTTTGAAAAGCTAATTTGTAATATTTCACTATTAGATATGCTGAAAAGGGTATAACACTGATTTAATGATGGTCGAAGAGATTGACGAAAGCAAGAACCCAGCTCGCACAGGAAATTGTTTCACAGTTAGATGAGGCTGGGTTTAGTCTATCTTCGCAATGTGATGTAAGACCTAGTTGTTTTGATTTTGTTGCTCGAAAGGGAGAACAGCTTCTACTAGTTAAAGTACTATCAAATATTGATGCTCTAACAAAGGAAGATGCTGATGCACTCCAACTTGTTGCACATTTCTTCAATGCTACACCACTGATTGTTGGAGATAAGACACGAAAGGGAGAACTTGACTCAGGCGTTGTCTACAAAAGACATGGTGTATCCACTATTGCACCTCGAAGTTTTCAGAGCATGATTATTGATGAGAAGATGCCTCGAGAATTCGCTCAAAGAGGTGGTAGACTGGTAGCTATTGATGGTGCAAAGCTACGAGAAGCAAGATTAGAACAGAAACGGACAACAGGAGACCTTGCAGAGTGCGTCCAAGTATCCGCAAGAGCTATACTAGCCTACGAAAAAGATGAGATGGATGTCAGTATTGATGTTGCTGAACGTCTTGAGAAGGTTCTTGAAACAGATTTGATGATACCAATTGATCTTCTTCAGGAACGTGCCAAGATTCCCACTATGCAACACGGGACTCCAACAGAGGTTCTTGAGGTGCGTGTCAATGAGTTCTTTGCTCGATTAGGCATGAAAGTTCTTTGGACAGATCGTGCACCTTTCCATGTTGCCGCAAAAGAAGAAGATGCACCATTGATTTCGGGTGTTGGTTCACTTAGAAGCTGGAGCTTGAAAAAACGCATAGAGATTCTCAAAAGTGTATCAAAAGTAGCAGAATCGGATGCGGTAATCATTGTAGAAGAAGGATGTAGTGAAGAGAACGTGGCAGACCTTCCTGTCATCAGGCAGCTAGAGCTGGATCAGATTGACAAACCAAGAGAGCTCAAGAAGATAATTGAAGAACGCTCTAGTGAATAGCCCTAAAACTAGCTGAGTTTTGTTTGATCTGTTGCCTCTTCGTCAATAATTTTCCTGACAGATTCCCAGCTTTTTCTGATAATTGGTGGAAGTTTCTTCCCATCGCGAACAAGATTTCTTACAAACTTGACAGTTTTCGGATCATTCGGATAACCAGAGCCAAAATCACCATACTTCTCATGATATCTCTCGATTGCTAAGTCGCGTTGTACTTTAGCTATTATAGACGCAGCTGATACTATAGGATACTTTGCGTCTGCTTTATGTTCCGATACGATTTTAGTACCCTTTGAAGCGATCCCGCTAAGTTCACCAATCGTTCTACCAAACCGCTCCGCATTGACATCTGCAGCATCTAGATAGATTTCTTTAGGTTTCAGGATTTTTGCAATAGAAGCGAACTCTATTTCTTCAATTACATTCAACGTAGTCCGTTTCCTTAATCGGTCGATATCATCTGCAGTAATAATTCGCATCTCAATCTTTGCAGTAATCTTCTCTATCTTCCCCTTTAGTAGTAGTCTGCTTCTATGAGTAAGTGTCTTGGAATCTTTCGCTCCAATTTCAACTAATTCATGGAGTCTATCTGGACCAACCAGAATTCCACAGATTACCATTGGACCAATCATAGGCCCACGTCCAGCTTCATCTATTCCAGCAATCCCATAGAGTCCTTTCAAACTATGCAAAACACACTCCAGAGATTTTACTATCGTGGAAGCTAATGAATGCAATGATTGGACTTGCATTTCACTTTATCTTCAAGCCGGTGTGCTGTGCTCTGAAGATAAACGACTTTTTCCATATTTCAACGGTTTTTTCAACAGGGGACCCTGCACCATGGCCTGCTTGACTCTCAGTATGTAGTAAGAGGGGTCTATCTTTTACTACTTCATCTGAAGTGTTCTGTAGCTTAGCCGCCATCTTGAATGCGTGCATCGTGTCTACTCTAGTGTCTCCTAGAGCAGTAAGCAACAGAGTCGGAGGATACTTCACATCCTTAACATGGTGATAAGGACTGTAGGAATATAGCCACTCAAACTCTTCCTTAATCGCGGGGTCACCATACTCTGGTGACCAAGTCTTTGCTACTTGGAAGTTGGTATACCGAATCATATCGAGTAGGGGTACATGACATGTCACTGCTCCAAATAGGTCAGGTCTCTGGACTAGTGCAGCTCCCACTAAGAGACCTCCATTGCTCCCACCATTTATTGCAATAGTTGTATGACTGCCAATTTCATTGTCAACTAGCCATTCAGCAGCAGCAATGAAATCATCAAAGACATTCTGTTTGTTTTCGCGGTTTCCAGCACGATGCCATTTTTGTCCGTACTCTCCACCACCCCTGAGATGTGCGACTGCAATTACACCACCTTGCTCAACCCACGTAATAATTTGCTGAGAGAAGACAGGGGTGATTGATACACCAAATCCACCGTATCCTGTAAGTGTAACTGGCGTTTCTGCAGAGACCTCCATACCTCTCTTCGACAAGATAAACATCGAAACCTTCGTACCATCTTTTGACTTGTACCATACCAATTTAGATTGAAACAAAGTTGAATCAATGTCAAGATTCGGTTTGTAAAAAAGATGAGATTCACCATTTTTATACGAGTAGTGGGAATCTGGATAGAAAAAACTCCCTAGGCTATAGTAAAAGGTATCACTCCCTGCAGCTCCGACTAGTTGATAAATTGTCGCATGAGAATCGAAACCAGCATCCTCTACAAATTTGCCAGATTCTATATTATAGATTTTCAGGGAACTTGATGCATTCTTATCTTCTATCACAGCAATATGTCCATCAAATACAACAAATCTGTTGTAATAGCTATCAAAAATCACACCATCAGTTTCTTTTACCACTATTTTTCCATCTGGTATCTTCCCATCATCTGAGAAGTTTGATAAATCGTATTGCAGAATCTGACCATTTGGTGCTTCAATTTGAGTGAGTATGAATAGTTGATCTCCATACATTGCTGGTTTACTTACAGCCAACTCAGATTCAATAACAGGAATGAAATCTAATGAGTTGGGCTCTTCTGAATTTATATGAGCAACATGGATATCTGAGCTAATAAAACGGTAACTACAGACTGCAAGAAGTGTACAATTTTCATTAATTGAGAGCGATGGATGCTCTGTTTTTAATCGATCTTCACCAAATACTTTCTTGTCTTTTGTGTAATCATCTCCAAGTTTATGGTAGTAGACATGATGGTAGTAGTTCTCGTCCTCCGGAGAAACTGTACCTGACAACGGGTATCTGCTATAGTAAAAGCCAATATTCTTCAACCAGACAAGTTCACACCACTTAGTGTGAGGGATTTTTTCTGTAAGGATTATCTTCTTTTCAACATCCATCACATGCAGAACACTCTGCTCTGTACCTCCTTCTGATAGTCCGTATGCAACGAAACTTCCATCACTACTTGCTTTGAACCAATCAATCGATACAAGTGCGTCTTTGGATTCACCAAGTGGATCAAAGAGAACAATTCTCTGACCTTGCTCCCCATCTTGATAACAGAGAGAAGGTTGATTCTTTCCTGCAGCCCTAAAGAAATAGAAAAACCTAGGACCATCAGGTGTTGTTACAACCTGAAAGAGACCAGGTTCAACATAGTCATAGAGGAACAGATCAAGCATACGCTTTTTGATAGTTACTCCTCCAGAGTACTGGCCAATGATTGAGGAAGTCAATTTATTCTGCTCCTCAAACCACTCTTTTACTTCAGTTGAGGATGAGTCTTCAAGCCAGCGATAGGGATCCTCTATCTTGACTCCGTGAATCTTTTCCACAATGTTCTCCCGACGCGTAATTGGATATTTTTCTCCCATATTCTAATCCCTCGAATTATGTAGATGTCAACAGCATCGAGATAAGTGTTTTTGAAAAAGAATGGTGGGGACGGGGAGATTTGAACTCCCGATCGACGAGTGTCTTCGATGACAACGGTCAGATTATTGACCCCGTGTCTTCTAGGCTCGAAATGAGCACAGATCTGGAGCCCGTTACCATACCTGACTAGGCCACGTCCCCTATGCTAAGAGGAAACACAAGGAGTTGGGTTAAGAAGTTTTTGTTAATTATATCAAAGAACTTGGTTGGTGCGTTTTCAAGAACTGGGGGTTGGCTCTAGTTGGAAAGGTACTCCTTTGTGCCTAATAAATAACCCATCGATTCACTGTTAAATTCTTCAATTCTTGCAGGTATTTGGTAATTACACGCATTGTATTTGTCACTCTCTTTGAGAACGTTAACACGTAGGCAGTCACACCAATAATTGTGAGTGTGATTAAAAAATGAGACCCGGTACAAGTCCGTCAGATAATGAACCTTGGAAGTCCTAGAGGTCTTCCTGCTTCGAATCGTCTCTTTACAAGAGACGGTTTCTGTTTATTTTGTGAGCTAATTATAGGTATATTGGAATACAAGCTAGTTCTTTATCGTAAGCCAAAAAATGGATTAATATACCCATAGATTATGTAATCATAAGGTGCCTTTCTGAATGCCTATTTCTAACACACTTCCAGTTAGGGTCTGGATATCAACGGAAGAGTGTGAAGAAGGAAATATTGAATTTCATAGTGATGATGTAGTTATTAAATTGCAATCGGGAGTAACTCTTTCCAGTAACATTTCAGATAGTGGAATATTATATGAGATACAATCCAATATCACTCTTGATGAGAAAGGGAATACTACTCATGAAACACTAGATTCAACATATAAGATACAACTGAAACCAATTCTAAGAGTGAAACATCCTTACACAAACCAAGGAATTCAATTTTTCGAGGATATTTTTCCTCCATCAACTAAAGGATTCTATGGAAGATTACAAGCAGGAGAGCTAGATGCACTTTATACGATACACCAGATAAAGGACAATCCACAATTATTCTTATCAATTTCCAATCCTTATACTAATCAAATCTATGAAACATTAATCATTCAACCATATGAAGCGGAAGCGCTTTCAATGATTGAAGACAATCAGCTTAGACAAACCATCTTCAATGAAGCAGCAAGCAACAGGGCAAAATCGAGGGAAGAACTCCTCAGTATACTGGATTCACCATCACCGTCAGGGCAGGAGTTTAAGAAACTCATTGGAGATATTTATGTTCCAAATCTAAAAATTGGAGATACGATGAGAGAAACGCTTATACAAATTGTACCATCTTCATTTCCAGCCTCAGTTCGAGAGGAACTCATGGTTTTTCTTGTATATGTACTAAAAGGTGAAATCCCTGATAACGATCCCCTTGAATATTCATTCAAATTCTCTTCAATGACGATTGCTGAAACGTTATTGAATGGGCATCTGATGCATCTTATTGATGGAACAGAATGGCCATCATACGCGAAACTCATGACTTTGGCTGAGAGAGATCAGCTTGACTTCCCAAAACAAGCTGTATCGGACTCTGTCAAAAATACACCTTGGCTCCTCTTCAATGCAAAGTGTGCAGAACATCTACCTAATTGGTTAGATATTGCAATCAAATCTGCAATGAATTTGAATACTTCGAACAAAGTAGTACTCACACTACCAACATCAAAGAGCAGTGCTAGAAGATCAAAAAAGGCATGGAAGCAACGATTTGCAGAAATGTCCCATAGGCTACGTGTGTATGGGCACATTAATCATTCATCATTGGGGATTGTTGAACTTGTTTATCTTGGTGCGGCATATAGATGGGCACATAGACACATGAAATTCATAACACGACTAGGAGGAATGGGTGAAAGCTCTCCTCACATGCAGGTAATGATGGTACCTATTTCAGTAGTTGAACAAATGAAGAGAGCACTTCCAAGTATTATGCATGTAGCTTGGTCTTCACGAAAATCAAATCTGGATCTATTTCATACAAAACTAGGAAAATGGGAAGTTTCACAAGAGAAATTAGTCAACTCGTTGGAGAAGGGAAGTTCTATCAGGCGTTTGCTGAAAGATTTTGGTGAAAATAATGCATCCGAAATATATCCACTATCAATGGAAGAAGCAAAGATGATAGATTTAGTTGCTGAAGGTGTTGATCTGTCGTATTTAGAGATACCCGAATTTCTTTCAAACTGGGATAGTGATGAAAAAAGAGGGCGAAAAATAATATCCCATCTGATTAAACAAAAAATTATGAAACTGACCTATGAGGTGTCTGACACAAGTTTGGTATCATTATCCATAATTGCTAATGGCAAAAGCGATAGAGTATATTCTCTTGTATCCAGTTTCTTGAAAAATACACCTACTTCTTACGCAAGATTGGATGAGACTGGAGAGAATGCAGTTATACTCACCAGATTGCCTGAAGAATCTGTATACGATATTGCATCTCAATTGACATCTAAAGGAATAGAACAGGACATCAATATTCGCTGTATGAGACCTACCACATTTCGAAGATACACTTCCAATCTCTATCAGCGTCTCCTAAAAGATGATGGAACGTGGGATGACGATGTTAGTGCCTTCCTCTCTCAGGCTAGATCTAAGCGAAAAGAACTGTCAAAGAGCAATGCTTAAAACCAAACGTGAAAAAAGAACGTCTTGATGGCGGCCATAGAAGCCGGGGATATTCCTGATCTCGGCCGAACTCAGTAGACAAGCCCGGTTTCGTTTACGTAGATGTGCGGTGCGCGAGCCCGTGACAGGACGTAAAGCTGCCACATTCTCCTTCTTCATATTATATCACTAATACGAAAATGTTGAGATAGAAGCCATTAAAAGAATACAGACGGCAATCGGATTTGATTTACATGCAGCTAGGCGCCGATAACGAATTCAGTTGGATCATCAATATAGCATTCTTTGCCTTTATCATGATATTCAGCCTATACGGAGCAAAATTCCAGATTTGGCAATATCTGAAACAGATAGAGATAGGATTACATGAGATGAAGCGAATGTTTGTCGAGTCACGACAGACAGCAATTGAGACCTTCAAGGAGTATGGTCTTTCTGAGGAAGTAGTTGCCAAGGAACTTGACCAGTTCATGGATTACTTCACAATCATGCCCGTAGACCTTGACCCAGCAGGAATCCTAAAGCGACTCGACCATCTTCTCGATGTACGCAGAGACAGATTCCAAGAGTTTGTTGCAGAACTTGCCCCAGAATCAGGGGAGAGCATGAACCAAAATCTTGAGAACACACTTGAGGTTACACAGGTTCTAGGGCTCATCTATAGAGTTGTCAGACACTTCTACATTCTAGGAAAGAAGACTGGCAGTCAGATAATGATCATGCAGATTCACATGCAAATGCCGGACCTGTTAAGACTGGCCAAAGCTTATTTCGATGCAATAGGTGCATTTTCAGAGGGAAAGCCAATCGGAGACGGTGTAGGGCCATTGGTCATCACCAAGTTTGCCCGAGAGTATGGTGCCACCCCTGAGAGCTACAATCACGAGATCTCAAGAGAAGTGGGATACTATATGGTAGAGGTTGAAGGTCGTACAGTATATGCACTGCGAGCTACTGGGCCTGGTGGAACAGTTGGAAAACCAGGTTTTGGTGTGAAGAATCTCATGGAAAAATATGGTAACAAAATATCCAGAATTATCACTGTTGATGCAGCACTCAAGTTCGAGGGCGAAACCCTAGGAAGAGTTGCTGAAGGTACAGGTGCTGCGATTGGAGACCCTGGTCCTGAGAAGCATGCTATGGAGCAGGCGGCAACTGAGTATGGAATAGGAATTGAAGCCATCGTCGTGAAGGAGGACGAGGCAGCTGCAGTGGGAATAATGGACAAGAAAATACTCGATGCAGTTCCTGAAGTGATTGAACGTATCAAGACTGTCATCCAAAAGAGAACAAAACCTGGTGAGAGTATCATCTTGGCAGGAATTGGAAACACAATTGGCATTGGACTATGAGGTGAAATGACGTGGGAATGATATCGAAACTTATCGGAATTGTATTTGCAGCAGCAGGATTCATCCTCCTGTTCTTCGGAATGAATGATACGTCAGGGTTATCCTTTGTGTACTCATTATTGGGTCTAATCACTATGTCATTTGGATTTGCATTATTGACTGCAGGAAAACCCAAAGAAGAGAAACCTCCACCACCAACAGTGACAGAAATCAGATGCAATGATTGTGATTTCAAAGAGATACGTGATTTCAAGAAAGGAGATTATGTTCTCAAACCTGTAGAAGATGCATGCCCCAAGTGTCAGACAGGAATGACAATCGAGGGTGTATACATCATTCGTGAAGAACCTAAAGAAACCTACAATGTCTAAGTTCGTTCGGTTAGAACTACTGGACCATCTTCAGAGATGAATATCGTGTGCTCGGCCTGACTAATGGGCCGAGCCTTCTTCTCTATCTGCATTGGATAACCACGAATTACCTTTTCATTTATGAGCTCTCTAATTTCACTTACTATATCAACATCTTTGCTTGCTGTACCAATCCATCGAGAGGCGTAAGGCAGGGGTCCATACTGTTCACGAAGGTATTTTCTTAATTTCTCAGTCGTTCCTTCTAGTGTCTTTTCAAGACCCGTATTTGCGAATATGTAGACAAAATCACTATCAATCACAGTTCCTATGCCACTTGTAGCAAAGGGTTCAATCGCGTAATACTCTCCGACTTCAACTTTAGGTGTTCCGCGTCTCTTTACATTAGGTACTTGTTTTCCAGCATGTAGATTGTACCGTTTGAGATTGTGACCTGACAAGTTCGAGATTGGTCGAAGGCCATATTCTTTGATGACCCGCTCAATAGATGCACCAATTTCTCCTAGTGCTATACCAGGGGTGATAGTACTGATAGCTTCTGATAGTGCATCCTCTGTAGCTGCCACGAATCCCTCAAGAGTTCCATCAATATCAACAGTCAAAGCAGTGTCAGCTATATAGCCATCTACATGAACACCAATATCCAATTTGACTACTCCAAATTCAGGAACTTCGCTCTTATCGCCCTTTGGAGAGGTGCTATGGGCAGCAATATGATTGATTGAAACGTTGCAGGGAAATGCAGGAATTCCTCCATATTCCCTAATTTTTTTCTCAGCTGTTGAGCATATCTTGATGATTCGAGCTTTTGGCTCAACCATTTCACTGATTTCTTTGAGGACTTTCGCAGCTATTTTACCTGATTTGATAGCTGCAGGATTTGGACTGACGACCACAGTAACACCTTACACGTAAAGATTCGTAGTTGCTCTTAAGCGGTTCCATGTCCGCTACTACTGTACTTCATTATCACGGCGGGTAGAAACAATTGCTCCGTCGGGACCAACAAAGATACTGTGCTCAAACTGGGAAACCATTCCATCTTTCCCTTCGTATAGTACAGGGTATCCATGGATAACCCCCGAACGTTGCAATGCCTTGATAGCTATTTCAACATCGACACCGGTGAGTTTCCCATGTATCCAACGACCCGCCCACGGAAGAGTCTTGAACATTTGTCTAGCAGCATTACGAACTCTTAGCGCATCTCTATCTATTTTCTTCTTGTTCTTCATATCGTTTGAAAATATGTAGGAGTGTTGACCACTCTTGATCGTACCATTACCATTAGTTGCAAAGGGTTCTATTGCATATGTTTCACCAAGATTCATAGTAGATGAAATCTTCATACCAACATTGGGAACATTCTTTCCTGCATGAAGTATCCACTGTTTTAATTGATGACCTGAGAGTTGATGGATTGGTTTCAATCCCTGTTTCTTGATTGTATGCTCGATTGAACGACCAACTTCACCTAATCGAACATCAGGACGAACCGTTTCTATTGCAGCCTCGAGTGCATCCTTTGCAGCAGCGATATATTTCTCATATGAGCCATCTAGATCGACGGTGATAGCGGTATCAGAGATGTATCCATTGACATGTGCCCCAATATCGATTTTCACAAGCCCCTTGTTAGGGAAAACTTTCGTATCACCATAAGGGCTTGTGTAGTGAGCGGCTTCGTTGTTGATTGAAATATTGCAGGGAAAGGCAATTCCGCTTGCTCCAAATTCAATTATCTTCTCTTCAGCAAGTGTACAGATTTTGAGCACTTTTACACCAGATTTGACCTCACCCTCAATGAGATTGAGAACTTTTCCAGCTATTTTACCTGCCTTCATAAAATCTGAATGGGGTTTTACTGCCATATTCAGTCACTACCTGTAGGGTCAGTCTGAGGGTGTAATTAAGATTCAGATTGGTCTGTTCTATGTCGAAACATAGAAGTGATAGCTTTGTTGAGAGTATATGTCAGGAGACTGTAGATAATGAAAGTCACGTACTTAGGACATGCTTCATTCAAAGTAGAATCAGATGGAAAAACGGTCTATGTAGATCCATGGCTTAATGGTCCTACTTCACCAATCAAAGTGAACGATGTGAAGAAGGCAGATATTGTACTTGTAACGCATGATCATGGAGATCATGGCTATCAAGAGGCTATTGAGATATGCAAAAAGACTAGTGCATATTTCATTGCAATTAACGAACTTGCAATTCAAGCTAAATCTGAAGGACTTGATAATGTTCACACCCTTAACATCGGAGGAAGTGTCAATGTTGGAGGGATTGAGGTAACACTTGTACAGGCATTTCATTCATGTGGAACTGGAGCACCGACTGGGTTTATAGTCAAATTTCCCAGCGACTCATTCTACCACCCAGGAGATACAGGTCTCTTTGCTACCATGGAATTGTTTGGAGAACTGTATCAGCCTGACGTGTTCATGGTCCCGATTGGAAGCTATTACACTTCAGATGTACGGCAAGCGGCTTTAGCAACAAAATTAGTCAAGCCAAAAGTAGTCATCCCAATGCATTACAATACCTTTCCAGTAATCGAAGCAGACCCCGAAAAATTCAGGGATGCTGTTGGTGAAACTGCACCGGAAGTAAAGGTTGAGATACTCGTACCAGGTTTCTCAAAAGATCTGGAATTCTGAATTTGCTTGTGTGAAATAGGAGGTCAGCATCTGTAACCCTTCACACTAACTCCCAGCATCACAGCATCGGAAATGCATCCGGCTCCACTGAGCTGTCTCGTGTCGGGATTAATGATACTGACCGACCTGACAATGTACGATACCGGGGTGACCCCTATTTCATCTGTGGGATAATCATCCCCATCATAAGAGTCCGTTAAGGTTCGCCTTTTGGTATTTGTCAGGTATATGTCCAAGATATTACTCTAGGACAAAGTAATCAAGAATTGAAATGTTATTAGCATTCCCACATGGCGCGAATTGTCCGGAATTCTTCCAATGGGGGGTATATATCGTCGGTCAAGTTTTATGGGTGTAGCGACAGCTTCAAATACACTCGGGAAACAGCCGAGTTTGTATAGCACCACTGAAGCAAATTCAGTCGTGTTTTGCAAATCATCATATCATCATATCACATGCGCCATGGGTTCCCTCGACTCACAGTAGTATTCGAGTCGGAAAGCGAACTCGCGCAAGTCTTAGGACTATTATCATTCACAGGATCATCACATCACGATTATCATATCACAGTTCCAGACGCGGAATAGAATGAGAGGCGAGGTAGACTGATTCAAACAGTCATGAGGCATAGGCCCTAAGCCTAGTAAGACGCAGGTTAGTTCCATATCGGTCGAATGACGAGGGCTCGTGGTAGTACAGCACAGGAGACGTGCATTAAAATAGGAACAGATTTCGACCAAAGTACAGCTAAATATGTAATTAGAGCTAGAATAGAGATAGATGGCGTGGTCGACAAACCAGACGTTGTAGGAGCAGTCTTTGGACAGACAGAGGGACTGCTTGGAGAAGACCTGGATTTACGAGAACT
>SDNZ01000085.1 GCA_004524565.1 Candidatus Thorarchaeota archaeon | reverse complement strand
TTCGCAAATTATTCACGATAGTATACTCAACTCCGAAATGATCATTGTTCAAGATTCAGGACATGCAATTACCTTTGAGAAGCCTAATGAATTTAATTCCATAGTCATGGGATTCTTACAAAAGCAAATCAAATGAACCGTTTTCCTGAGGTGCTTCATATTAAATAATTTGAATTTGGAGAAGAGAACATTAATTCCAATTTACTCAAGAATTATATAGTCGTAGTGACCTTGTTAGAAGTTGATTGAGGATTTTCTATTATTAGAAACTCTTTATCACAAAAATGGAATGTTGAAGGAGTACAGAAAATGAATAAAATTGGAACGATATCTCTCTCTGTGCTGTTGTTAGCTTCCATGTTCTTACCGTGTTTTGTTGTTGCACCTGTTACAGCACAAACTCCAGAACCGATAAAGGTTGGAGTTTTTGCTCCATTTACTACAGCAGGTCTCTCGTTTTATGCACCATGGACAAAACAGGGTTTTGAACTAGGAATGGTTTATGCTACAACAGAAATGGGATATGATAACGAGAATAAAACAGAAGCAGGACGACCCTACGAAATTCACTATTATGACACGCAAGGTTCAGCTTCAGGAGTAACTTCTCTGGTCACATCTGCAATCGAAACCGATGGCATTGATATCCTTGTTGGAGGAACATACAGTGGTATTGCTGCAGCTATTGCACCTATAGCTGAAGAATACAAGAAGATTTACTTTATCACTCCAGCAGCTGATGCTTCGCTCACTGCAGCGAATTTCAATCCATATATTTTCAGAATTGCGAGAAATAACTGGCAAGATGCCTATGCCGGTGTGACATATGCTATGGATTATCTGAATTACACCAAATTTGGATTCCTTGCTTGTGACTACTCATTTGGATACAGTGGCGTTGATTCAATGAAAACTGTAATCCAAGAAAAAGGAGGTAGTGTGATCAGCATTCAATATGCACCTCTTACCGCAACTGATTTCTCACCATATATAACAAATCTCAAGAATGCGGATGCAGCCTATGATATTGAGTATTTGTTCATTATATGGGCGGGTAATTTTGCATATCTCTATGGAGACCTAGCAACTTACGATCTCGCGTCTGATATGGAAATCTCTGGAGCATGTATTGATATCCTTTCAATGAACGTTATAGAAGGTAGTTTAACACCTCCTGCAACCTATGTAGGTTCTACAGGACTCTGTCTATATGGTTATCAATTACCAGACAATGAAGTCAATGATTGGATGGTGGCTGAGCACGTAACTAGGAATATCCAACCAGATTTGCCATATTTCACATTTAATGCACCAGAGCTCTTTACTGCGAGTGCATTTGCCACAGCTCAATTCCTGGTGAATGTCACAAATGCTGTCCCAGACTTGGATACGAATTTGATGATTAATCATCTAGAAAGTAACCTTACTATTGATTGTCCAAAGGGACCAACTTTCTTGAGACCAGACGATCATCAAGGACTTGCTGAAATGTATATTGCTGAGGCGTGGCGAGATAATGTAACTGGATCCGAAACAGAAGGCTTCATTATCGCTAAATTAGTCGAAACACTCGACCGCTTTGATGTTGCCCCTCCGATTGCTTCGGGTTACACCCCAGGTGGATTCGCACCAGCCACAACTCCTCCTTTGGTACTCGATCCCTTAACTCTGACTTTGATAGCTGGAGCGGGAATAGCAGTAATCGTGATTATTGGTGTTGTTTGGTTCCGTAAGAAGTAGGAGTTCATCTCTAAGAAGCTAATGGTTCATCTCGAACCATTGCTTCATATTTCTTTTTTTTTATGAATATTACTATCAAGTGAATACAATATGCGAATTTTCTGTGGATGAAAAAAGATTGGGGGAGGAGTCAATAAGACCCCTCACTTTCAGATTAGCCTCGTTTGGTCTTGTACACGATTGCACCTACAATCAGAAGCACTATTGCACCACCAGCACCAATAGCTAGAATGAGTTCCTGCGGTAGACCAGGAGGAGCGTTCACTGATACTGTCACATCCAACGTCGTACTATGTCCATAGGGATCAGTTACAGTAATTCGAACCACATAATTACCGATCGAAAGATCAGTAAGACTACTGAGTAGCCCCGTCGAACTAATACCGAAATTGACAGTATCGTTTACAGCCCAGGAAATACCAGAAGGATCTTCAGAACTGAATTGAGCTGAAACATCATCACCAACAGTGATTTCGATTAAGCTTGGTCCATCAATATCTGAAGGAGGTGTAAGATCCTCTACATCAGCCATGGTATCGTTGTCCATCGAGTGGCCTGACACATGGTATATTGTAACTTCAACTGTGTGGGTTCCGTGGGAGAGACCATCAGCATCATACTCGATATTCCCGCCATCCCAGTCCTCAATCAGCACACTTTCACCATCAACGAATACTTCATAGTGTGATGGGTTCAAAGCATACGCATCCCACTCGATGACATTACCTGTTTCAAGAATCTCGTATTCAATTGAAGCTGCTTGAGTCAGATTTAGGCTGCATGATGGATAGAGGTCAAGATTTTCATCACCCGTGTCACTTGAGATGTTATAATACCCTGTGTAGTTGTAATCATGCCACCAGTTACCAATTCCAGTTTCATCATTGTACCATAGAAGTGGGCCGTTTGGAAATGTATCTCTCTCGAATGCATTCACATCGTTCCAACCTACATCATTCCCATAAATCGAACAGTTACCACTATTATCCATATAGATACCATACTCGTTATCAAAGACAATGTTATCGGTGATATTGGAGCCTATGTTCACAATGTATATTCCACCAAGACAATCATAGACTATATTCTCTGAAAACGTATTATTGTAGCATTCATAGGAGCCAATACCAGTCTCACAATTGTAGACTTCATTCCCAAGAACCTGATTTCCATCACCATAGAAATCAATTCCATGGTCTGTATGGTTGTATATCTCATTGTTCACTATAAGACACTCATCATACCCATTAAGGTCTATACCTGTAATGCCATTATTGTGAATGATGTTCTCTGAAATTAGCAAAACTTCATCACCAATGTTTGGTAAAACAGGTTCGCTGAATCCCACAATTATTACCATACCACCACCATCATCATCACCGTATACTCCTGTATCGGTGTTATTGAATATATGATTGGCAGAGATTTGAATTCGTTCAGCACCTTCCATGGAAATTCCATTTGGAGTATTATTCCAAATTTCGTTATCAGAAATCATCCAATCCTGACTTGGACCTAGATATATCCCACACAATGCATTGATTATAACTGGCCACCAACCATTTCCATGAATATTATTCTGCATAATGGTTCCATTATTTGAGAAGATGACATCAATCCCATGATCTGAGTTGCCATAGATTTGATTATCAAAGATATATGCCCAGTCTGATAACTCGACATAGATTCCGTTTCGAGCATTATCATAAATCGAATTTCCTACAATTGATGCATGTGGAGACCCATATAGATGAACACCACACATTGGACCAAAATAGAACCAGTTATCATGGATGATATTATCTTCAACTGTAAGATAGGGAGAGCTAAATGCCCAAACTCCACTGTACTCGCATTCGTATATTTCATTCTGAAAAACTGTGACGAAATGAGAGTTGTACACATAGATACCTGAACCAAACTCTAAAGATGATATGTTACAATTCGATATCATTGTATTATTAGCCTCATGTAGACCGATTCCAGTCCCATAGCTGTCATAGATTATACAATCATTAATTATTGATCCATCACAGTGATTGACATAGATACTCTCATCCTCGATATCGGTAAATGTACACCCAGTGACCGAGAGAGAGTCAATCTGCTCTAGTTCCATACCAAGATGTACAGTTTCTATTGTAGTATCGACAATAGACACATCAGGTGCATCAATGATACCAATTCCATACGAAGTCCAAGGAACAATATTCGTAATATAGCAATCCCGAATTTCAAAACTCACGGTTACATGTTGTACCATTACACAAGTTAGATCTGAAGTGATATTGTACCCCTCTATGATATACGGTGTATCTGGAGAACCGTCACCAGCCCATCCTTCAGCACTTGCCATATCATCAAATGCGGTGTCATTGAGTATCCAGATTGGATCATGGACCTCATATGAGAGTGCATTCACCTTTGTCGGACTTTGTAATGGTAATATCTTTGCTTCAGATGCCACATTGGATAAAATTCCAGATAGAAGCAAAGGTGTCACAAGTAAAATTAGAATCACTAACACTTTTCTAGCGTGCTTCACACTACTTCCTCCAAATTAAGAGAATGCCTGATGCTATTACTCAATCGCTTATTAGTCATTTCATACTTTATCGGATAATAGAAAATTAGGTCATCTTTGAAGGTCTAAAGAGTAACTATTCAAAAGAAAATGTATAATATGTGATATGTTGCACATCCCTGCAAGGAGTGGTGTTTGAAAGTGACAAAGGTCGCCGTGATTTCAACTAATGACAGAACCTATGGTGTGAACAAATCCTTTGAATTGCTTGGATTCAATCCGGTAGCTGGAAAAGATGTTGTGTTCAAACCGAACTTCAACACAGCAGATCCAGCACCTGCATCAACTGACATGGAAGCATTCAGACAGATTATAATCAAGATTCGTGAGATGGGAGCAAAGAAAATCACAGTCGCAGAAAGGTGTGGACCTGCAAACACAGAAGAGGCATTCAAGGAGAAGGGTCTCTATAAACTCGCTGAAGAATTTGATCTCTCGATTGTCAATCTTTCAACAGCTCCCAGAGAAGAATGGGTATTGAAGATTCCCGAAGGTTGTCATTGGAGAGACGGCTTTCTATTTTCGAAGACCTACGATGAAGCTGAATGCGTTATTGAAACCTGCTGCTTGAAAACTCATCAGTATGGAGGACACTTCACACTGTCGTTAAAGAATGCTACCGCACTTGTTCCTAGAGATGGATATCCACTGATGAAAGAACTACATAGCTCACCACATCAGAGGAAAATGATTGCAGAGATTAATGCAGTGTACAAGTGGGATCTCATCATTATGGATGGAGTGATTTCATTTGTCGATGGTGGACCAATGGAAGGAACCCGTGTAGACTCCAATGTTTTTGTTGCAGGGACCGATAAAATTGCAATTGATGCGGTTGGAGTAGCATTACTTCGTATGCATGGAACAACACCAGAGGTTTCAGAAGGGCCAATCTTTAAGCAGGAGCAGATAGCTAGAGCAGTGGAGCTTGGTATTGGTATTTCATCATTTGGTGAGATTGAATTCTTGACAGACTCTCCAGAAAGTGAATCCTTAGTTAGTATGATTAGAGCGGAATTTTGAGACCTTCATTCTAGTTGAACAGTTCGTAGTTCACCTTCAGTCATTGGATCTACATCCTGGTACCTACCATTTTGGTCACGAATTACAAGTGTACCGTCTTCCTTCATTTCCTCAATATAGGAACCATTGTGGGAACCCCAAGATCCAGCATCGTTATTCTCTCGGACATATTTCAAAGATTGAACAGCCCACTTATCGAGCTCCTCTGGTGTTTCGACTTTGGAAGGAGCAGTTTCTTTCAGTCCGATCCAATCATATCGGACTACTCCATAATAGGGGTCTCCACTTAACCTGTCAGTTGTTTGATCCATTGTAGTTCCATCCCATCGGAAAATTACGACAATCACCAACCACTTCCCAATTTCTTGAAAGCTAGGAGCGTTTTCAGGAGGGCCATCAGGTCTGAAACTACCAAAGTCTGTATAATCGTTCAACCAAGGTAAATCAGCATGACTCTCTATTCGTCCTTCAATATTCTTCAGGAGTGCATCTATGTTCATCTCAGCCATCATAACCACTAGCTGTATCGGCTAGCTATCCTGTATTTATGTCATCGTTTGCTGAGGAAATAATTCTTTTTAGCAAAAAATACAGAAGTCATTTGTTGTTAGGATGAGAGAGATTACAAGTGCCGAGAAAATCTAGATTTCTATTGTTAATCTTAATTGCAATCTTATGTATCTCCATATCGATACTCAGGATTGAAGACACCATCGGTATTTCCAATATTGAAATAGTAGATATGCAAATAGTAGCTGACCATCCTTTTGGTTATCAAGATGTTCTTCGAGATTATTATCCTACGGATGAATGGAGAAGTTGCACACCAGAAGAGCAGGGAATGAATTCCTCTTTATTGGGCGAGATGGTTCCATATATTGAAGAGAATGAATGGGCAATCGATTCAATCATCATTATCAGAGGAGGATACATTGTCTTTGAAGAGTATCTGAATCCAGAGTATCCAATGAACTATTACCGTAGACTCCAATCCGTGACAAAGAGTTTCACTTCAGCCCTCGTCGGTCTTGCCATCAAGGAAGGTTTTCTTGCGGGTGTAGAAGAAACGATAGTTGACCTGTTCAGTGATCGTACCATTTCCAATTATGATGAGAGGAAAAATCGTATGACTGTGGAACACCTCCTCACCATGACTTCGGGCATTGAATGGGATGAATGGTCGTATCCGTATACAGACGTAGTCAACAATAACATGGCAGCATTGTCTGCAAGTAATGATGGAGTTGATTATTTCCTCAATCTCCCCATGGTTGCGGAACCAGGTGAAGTATGGAACTACAACGGCGGGAACGCTGTCGTGCTCGGTGCGTTGATCGAGAAATTATCTAATATGACCCTCTTGGACTTTGCAGAAACCTATCTCTTTGATCCGATTGGAATATCAGGCGGAGGTTGGGAAAAGATGCCATGTGGGTATTATGAGGCAGGTGGAGCTCTGTGGTTGAAACCCAGAGATATGGCCCGTTTTGGGTATCTCTACCTGAATGGGGGCATGTGGAATGAATCAGAGGTCATTCCGCTGGACTGGATCTTGAACTCAACTGACTACTACACCATATCACCTAGGTATGGGTATATGTGGTGGCTGGAAACCGGGATGGATGCGTATGTTGCATCTGGACTATTCGGACAGAAAATAATGGTGTGCCCAGAGGATGATTTGGTGGTAACGTTCACAGCATCCATTACTGGGATTTTCTATGATCCACATTATGAGTTGTATTATGATTACATTAGAGCATCAATTATTGGACCACCTAGATCTGTAACCACAACCACTACTAATACATCTACATACTCAACAATTGAACCTCCTCCAACATTTGAGCATGGGTTATTCGCAATATATGGAGTCTACCTTGTTATGGGTATCTTTGGGGTCGTAGTGCTTGCAGTGATATACCAGATAAGATATAGGAAAGTTGCTTGAAAAACATTCGAAATTCATGTACGACTTCTATAAACCATAAGACTTGATAGAGGAGTTCGATGTACTTTTTTACGAGGAACACCTAATGAAAGAGATATACGAGCAATGGCGCAAAGATTTGATAGATGCAGGTGAGCTCAAACCTGATGAAGAGATTGACAATATCGAGTTAGCTAATCGTTGGCAGAAATGGCAAATGGAACAATTGAAGTCAGGAAAGGAAGGAAGCTTCGGAGGAGCAGCTTTTGGTGAAGCTCTTGGACTAACAACTGTAGAGAGAGAGCCTGAGGATGAGGAAACAAACATTCGAGAGGGAATAAAGCAGGCACTAGATGCGCTACTCACCCACGCAGAAGGAGCAAGCTACTGCATGATAGTCGTCAGTCGTGCTTGGATCAATTTCAGGTATAAGCGGAAAAAGAACAACCTACACTTTCAGGTTGCAGGTAATCAATACATTACTCCATTGAAGTTAGAGGACTCAGATATCAAACGACTTGAAGTTATGGGTATTCCTCCCGAACCGATGTCAGTCGATATATATGCTCGTGACTTTGATGAAGAACCAAGAAACCTTGACCAGATTGTTGAAACAGCAATCGATATCTTCAACGAAATCTATCGAGTATCTGATGATGATGAGGCATATATCGAACTTGACCTTGGAAAAGGTGAAACAGAAGAGATACTGAACTCTATTGCACCTTTCTTCAAACATCGTAGCGGAAAGAAGTTCAAATGGAACTGGAATAGGGTTATTTAAAAAAAGGAAAGGAGTGCGGAGTACGCACCCATTCATATATTTCTCATTTCTTGAGTTTCTTAGTAAGAGTTGACACATCTAGGAATACATCATCTATCTGCATTTCTTCCACCATTGCGGTGTTTAATGGAGGACCTTGCTCGATATCTGTTCCTGAAGTGTAGCCGAATACCTCACTGAGTCTGGCATTTTGAAGGGAGAAGAGTAGTGATAAGGGGAGTTCCATTGGACAGGCATCTTGGCACTGGCCGCAGTTCACACATGAATCTCCAACATGTGCAAGTCTGGTCAAAGGGAACAGAGCATTAGGAGGTATAACACCAGCCTCAAGAAAATGTCTGTTTGCCTCTAGCAAACAGTCCTCGCAATAGCAGATAGGACATGCATCTCTGCATCCATAACATTTGATACACTTCTCAAACTCCTTCACCCAGAATGCTAATCGCTCTGAGTAGCTCATTGCCATGATAGGGTCGAAATCCTCAGCTCTCTTCGCGAGCGCTCGGTCAATCTCAGTTGTATCCTTTTCCTGTCGAAGCTTAATACTCTCACTCGAGGGTTTATCAGTTTCGATATACCCATTTGAGATAGCCAACTCAACAAGGGATTGCCCCTTTGCTGAGTAGACTTCGATGAACGTACTAGGTTTCTCTTCAGACTCAGTACCCCATTTTCCACAGGCAATATCAGCGAAGATTGGAATGTTTATTTCGCATCTTTGGCAGTTATCTCTTCGACCAAGACCCTTCTTTTCTAATGCTGCAATATCCTTCGAAACGGTTTTACCATTCTTGAGTGTGATGGTAAGTTTCCCATCATCAATATCCTCTCGAATGACATCATTGGGGCTAACCTTGAACTCCTTTTGGTACATTTCACGGGCGGTTGCTGGTGAGATTGTGCCTGTACAATTGAGTCCAATCAGAATGAGACCATCTGTTTCGATTTGATATCTCTTCTGAAGCTCGATAATAGCTCGGATATCACAGGGTTTCCCAACAAATGCCAGTTTCTTTGAAAGACCACCATCTAGATACTCTTTCAAAAATCTCACGGTGTTTGGGATTGAACAATGTAGAGACCCTGCTGTATCATCTAGATCATCAGGTTCAGTGACAAGAACAGGAATTCCTGAAAACCTATCATTGTTCTTTGCCTTGACTGTAATCACGCCATCGATTTGCTTTGTCTTCAAAGCACACTTGAGAATGGAGGTTACAGCACCTCCGTTTTCTCCCTTTTCGCGTAGCTTCTCATCTAACGAGCGAGCTATGTACATAGTGTTACTCATTTAGAGACCTCCATTTTTACAGCACAAACCTTGTATTCGGGCATTCCACATGCTGGATCTAAGGCCGGATTTGTTATCTTATTGGCACTCGATTCACTGAAGTGGAATGGAAGAAACACAGTTCCCTCAGGAACATCATCAGTTATCCGAGTTTTAACCTGGATACTTCCACGTCTGGTTGTCAGTGTGACCTTTGTTCCATTCGTTATGTCATGTAACGTAGCATCCTTTGGATTCACCTGTAGTAATGCCCCAGACACCTCAGCATCAAGTTTTGGAGTTCGTCGACTCATCGTTCCTGTATGATAATGGAAGATGGTTCTTCCAGTGGAGAGAATGTATGGATAGTCCTTGTCAGGCAACTCTGCAGGAGGTATATAGTTCACAACCTGAAGATGCCCAAGTCCATCAGGTGTGTTGAATTTCTCAGTAAAGAATGTGCTCGTACCTGGATGGTCCTCAGTGGGGCAAGGCCACTGAATACCGCCTAGGGTTTCCTCTAAACGTTCATATGTGATACCCTTGTAGGGAGGAACAACTCTTCTGATTTCTTCAAAGATTTCACGCGGAGAAGAAAAGTCAAATTTGTCCTTGAAACCCATTCTTTCTGCGATTTGCGTTACAATCCACCAATCAGGCTTAGCATCTCCAGGAGCTTCAATCAGCTTGTTAATTTTCTGAACCCGTCTATCGACATAAGCATGGATGCCTTCGCGTTCTACCCATGTACTTGCTGGTAGAACAACATCTGCAAGTTCAGCGGTCTCAGTTGGAAAGATATCCTGAACAATGAGTAGTTCCTTGGATTCAAGGTCCTTCTTCACATTGTCAGTATCTGGAGCCGCCATCATCGGATTCGTTCCGATAATCCACATGTACTTGGTCTGTTGAATCATCTTTGTGTAAGGCAACCCTGGATTTTCAGGTAGACTATCAACACCCCAATGTTCAGCAAATTTCTTGTGTGGTTCTGCAGGAGTTCCGACCTTCTGAAAGCCAGGATAGAACACATTAAGACAACCCATATCACCAGTACCTTCACCATTGATCTGACCACGAGTCGGACTCAGACCAGTTCCGGGTCGTCCATAGTGACCACTGATCAAAGCAAGTGTTGCAAGCGCTTTGATTCCATCAGTGCCAGTGATGTGTTGGTTCAATCCTTGATTGAACAATACAGATCCATTCTTTGCCTTTGCAAAAATCTTGGCTGCCTGTGTCAGGGTATTGAGAGGTACTCCACATATTTTTACTAGGTCCTTGAGATTCAACCCAGCAAGATGTTCTCGCAATGCGTCAATGCCTGTTGTCCGGCTCTCAATGAAATCTTTGTTTTCAAGTCCTTCTTCGAGAATGATTTTCATCATAGCATTAATGACTGCAACATCAGTTCCTGAATTGATTTGGAGGTGAACGTCACTTAGCTCTCTTGCTGTGATACTCTTTCTCGGGTCCATTACTATAACCTTTGCACCACGCTCTTTGGCTCGTAGTGCTCTCATGTACATTAACGGAAAGGTCTCTTTCAGATTTATTCCAACGAGAAAGATGCAATCCACGTTCTCAAGATCACGTTGAGAGATTGGCATAACACCGGAACCAACAGTAGGACCAAGTCCTGCAGCTGTTGATGAATGGCAGAGACGACCACAGTATTCCACATTGTTCGTTCCCATAACAAGTCGAGTGAACTTCTGGATGACATATGCATCTTCGTTGGTATTCTTCCCCGAAGCAAGCATCCCAAATTCGTTTGGTCCTGCTTGCTTCAATTTCTTGACAATGTAGTCAAATGCTTCATCCCAGCTACACTCAACCAGTTCATCAGACTTTCTTATCATAGGAGTCTTGAGCCTATCTTCCGCATAGAGAAATTGGTAAGCATTGCGGCCTTTCGGGCAGTTACCACCCTCATTAATAGGATGGTCTGTTTGAGGTTCTTGTCCAATGATCTTTCCATCTTCAATCACGAGATAGATACCGCATCCGCAACTGCAGTACGGACAGATTGTCTTTTCATACTGGATCATTCAAATCTCTCCTACTGTGTTGGGTCCAAGTCCAATGATTGTTTTAGTGAAATCATTTACAACTGAAGCATACTTTACCGCCTCAGAAGCTGAAACCCATTCCAGACGCAATCGGTCCGGTTCGATTCCTATCGTTTCTAGAAGAGTCTTGAGCATCATGTATCTTCGACGCGTGTAGAGATTCCCAGTCTTATAGTGGCAATCTCCAGGATGACATCCAGCGATAAGCACACCATCTGCTACCATCAGTAACGTCTTGATTACTACAGAAGGATTAAGTCTACTTGAACAATTCACACGAATTGCATGTATCTCGGGCGAATACTGAAGACGACTTGTACCTGCTAGGTCAGCTCCCGCATAGCTGCACCAATTACAGAGAAAAGCAATGATTCGGGGCCTGAAGCCTTCTTCATGGACTACCGGTTTATTTTCTGCTTCTTCCAGTTCTATCCTCTTCTTTGCATTTATTGTTCAAAATATTTCACCAGAGTGATACCTTAACTATATCCAAGATATCGAGTAACAATACTTGCTATTCTTCTGATAAAATATAATGAATCATAATTCGGTTCGAATACAACTGCTATATATATCCATTTACTACGGAAAGTTTGTGCATTGAATTGTTTACATTTTGTAACTTTGAAGAAAAAGAAGAGAGTGCGGCATACCGCACTCGAATTTCTAATAGAATGAAGGTCCGCCTTCATACTGATGTTTGGGTGGTTCCATAGTTGCAGTCTCTTCAGCAGATAAGACCTCGACAAGTTTGTACTTTGAGGATCCCATTCCTCGGGTCTCTCCAAACTGTGCAACCTTGTATGGGTCTTTCATTGGACCATGCAACAATTGCCATGGATGCAGGTCAGCACTCAAGTCAGGATTAGGACGAATATATTTCTCAGGAATCTTCTTGAGAACAGACTCGTTAAGACCTTGCTCTTTGATGAGGTCTAGTGTTGCAGTATCTACAGCTACGATATCTTTACTTCCAATAATTCCGATATCATCGATTACTGCAGGCATTGACATTCCCATGCAATCACAGTAGGGAGTGATATCTAGAGCAAAATTGAGATGAAATACCTTCGACAAATCAAAACTATCTAGGATGATCTTTGCAGCCGCTGCCATGAGCTCTTGGAATGCATCAAAGTTCTCTGGATTAATTGACCAACCGGTCTTTCCTTCATCTGCCTCAACACAGAGTTTCGTACCACCATGACATTGATCACATGTGTAGAACATGCATGTGGCTTTCTTCTCTTTCTCATTCCACGTCGGCGAATTTTTTGGACAGGCTTCTCTTAATTTCTCTAGATGCTCTTTCGTCATTTTTGACGCGTCAAAATACGGATCACGGTGTACAACTCCATGTATCGTATTCCAGCGTGTAGGAGCACTGTAACCACCTAGTGCGATATTTTTGAAGGCTCCACCATATCCACAGGATCCGTGTCCTTTTGCGTGCGTGAGGTTTATCATTGCGTCAGCATCGAGCAACGCACCTGCTGCGAAAAGACTCTCAATCCCATCGATGTCAATCATTTTCTCGGTGGCATAACCGTCTTTGATTCCTGCAATGGGGATTATTGGACACCCACAGGTCTCTTGTGTGTAACCTCGGTGCGCAGCATTGTATACTGCAGTTGGATTATCTGTCACAAAGGGAACTCCACCAACCTTCTTGATCGCTTCCACGATTCGACGGACGAAGAAGACTGGTACTGTCTGGTAACCATCATTGAAACCAAGGTGCATCTTTACTGCGACCTTGTCTTTTTTCTCAATCGTGCTAAAATCAAGATGCTCGATTATCTTCTCCAATTTCTGGCTCATATTTGCAAACATTGAATCGACGCCTGCAATGTTTGAACCATAGTAGACTTCAGGAATATCCGCCATAGAAATCACCAATTTAGTTTATTCAACAAAATATTCTGTTTAGAATGGTTTGTTAATAGAACCTATAAAGCTGTCTATATAGGTTATTGGATTTGAGGACTAAAGTACATTTTGAAATTGGGAGCTTATGCCAGAAATAAGTTGTTTTTTAAATAAGCATTGAACTATTTTATGTTTGGCAGGCTTGTGGAGGACCATAGAATGAAGAAATCGGGATTAAATGAAAGTAAAAACACACGTAGGTTAGTTGCAATTGGAATTATATTGATAATTTTAGTTGCATCATTTCCATTCATTATGGGTTTAACTGCTCCCATTACCAAACATTTCTCTGACCCGTTTTGGAAATCGAATTTTACCAATAGAGAAAGAATAGAAACTAAACCCGAAGCATATGTCGAAGATGTAACACTAAGTGAGAATGGGATGTCCTGGGATGACATGGGTACTGGCTCAGAATCTGGGACTCCAGCTGAAATAACATATTACGATGATAATAACACTGGGATTACAGTACTTTCTGAAGTCAATGGATTTTGGTATGGAAACACTAGCTATAATGAGTCACAATTCAATAATATTGACCTACCTGCAGCTTCACCAAGAACTATCATAGGACAACCACAGATACCACGGTTGACATTCACAGTTGAAGTGCCAAGTAATGTAGAAATTTCTGTGGATATTCTAAGCGCATCTTGGGTGCTTCTTGTAGGATATAATATTAGTCCAACTCAGATTCCATCAATTGGAGTGGAAGAAAAGATTTTACCCCCATTCTCAATTGACACAACTACCTACTCGTCAGATTCATTTTATCCAGATTACAACTACTCTCTTAGTGGCCAGAACTCGATAACACCGATAATTCTTCGAGGTAGGAGATTGGTACAAGTATCTACATATCCAGTTCAAGCTAGCCCAGGTTTGGGTCAGTTGAAGGCATATACGCAATTTGAAATCCGAATAGTCTATGATCATGAAGCAGATATTGAACCTGTAGATATTTCATTGGTATCCAATGCATTTGAGAGTCTGTACCAGAGGATTATTCTGAATTTCCAACCATGGGTAGCGTCTGCAACAATAACTACAACAATAACTACTACATTGCTTCCAACAACATCAGTGGTAACGACTCCGGGTATTTCTCCTGATGCCCTTTTCGTTGGAAATTTCATTCCAGCTGATGAAACA
>SDNZ01000084.1 GCA_004524565.1 Candidatus Thorarchaeota archaeon | reverse complement strand
TATAGGAATCCCATTTCCTCTGAAAATTTGACCGTCCCAATCATTGGAATACATTATTTATTGATGGATTAGTGCCTGATGATAGCAATGATTGGGACGGTCAAATTTTCAGAGGAAATGGGATTCCTATAGAGCAGCATCCACTCAAGGGGAGATGCAATATGCAAGGTTGTGGAAACTGTAAGAGCGAACAAGTGAAGGTCATCTATGCACAATGGTCAGTAAGTGTAGCTAGTGGAGATACATATTGGGACTATGAAGTGTTTTGTGGAGAGTGTGGTATGTACACATCAAGATCATTTTCGGAGAATTAATTCTAAATTCAATTATTTGTTATTCTTCTTCATTTTCTTCTTGACAACAGACCTTGCATCTTTCAGAATCTTTTCTGCCCGAGCTAAGGTTAATCCTTCGATCTTCTGAGACAATCTCTGTGCAGTTTCTCCAGCCAGTTGCGCTGCAGACTCGTAACCAGCATCGATGAGTTTTTTCTCCAAAGCGTTGCCGATTCCAGGTACACTACGAAGAGGTAGCATGTCCCTGAATTCCTCACCGAGTATCTCATTCATATCGCTGTCACTTATTTCAGCCCCTGCATCCATTATATCGATTTGACTTCTGATTGAGTCGAAATCATCTGAACCTACAAAGGCTGCAACTGTACTCTTGACTTGTTTTTCATCAAAGTCAAGTGCAAGTTCTTCAACCTCAATTTCACGACCAAGAATTTCTGGAAGAGGGCCAATGAGATATAACGCAATTAATGCAGATAGAATCGCAAATTGCCCACCAATTGCTACGACAATTGCGGGAACGTCAAACACTATACCAAATACAGTAGCGTTCAAATCTAGTGCCCAGAAGAGGGTCATGTAACCCAGGAAGAAGAACCAGACTAGAGACAATCGTAAGCCTTTGGTTCGTACACTCCCCAATTCGGGCCAGATTAGGAGAAGACAGATTCCCAGAAGGAATCCTTCTATGAAACGCTCCGAAATCAATAGACCAGTTAGTAAAACTGTTAAGCTCGGCTCTAGGAAGAATCCGTTATAGAAAGCTGAGCCAAAGATGGTAAGCAGACCCATCAATAGCAGAACGAAACTGAATGTCGTCTTTCTTCCTCGCGTATCAGCCATTAATCCTGCAATAATAATACCTACACATACTATGATTATTTCCAAGACCTCAAGACCAAGGTACTGACTAAGTGAAACGAATGATGGATCAAAAATTGCAAAGAATTCCTGAATACTCAATTTCGTGACCGAGTACCAGAGCAGATGAGAAGCCAATATGAAAATTGTCGGAATGAAATATCTCATCGAGTTTCCGGATACCGTAAGAGAAACTCTTGGCTGCTTCCAGGGCTTCAATCCTGCAGAAACTAGAATTACAACAAGACTCACGATTGATGGGAAGATAGCCCCATATGAGCTGCCAATGAAGGCACTCACATCTAATTGTGAGTAGATGAGTTGTAACAAAATTGCGATAGTAAGAAAGAGAGCAGTTGTTCGACCTCTATATCGTACAACAATACTTTGTCCTAGTCGAAGTATCCAGAGTACAAAGAGTGCAGATATTCCTACAAAAGAGGAGATTACAAGAGCTAGATTGAGATCAGCCAAGTATGGATTGAGGGACGGCAGCATGGATAGAATTCCAATAATGGCAGGCGCAATTGTAAAAAGATAGAGCAAAGGGTCGAGTTTCTTGACTCGATCTGCAATTACCCCGATTGTCGGTAAAGTGAAGACTGCTGCTAATGCGCCTAAACCAAGGAGTCCTTGATGTTCTAACAGTGTCATTTCAAAAAGGGTTCCTGATAAGAGCCCCAGAATCACAAAAACGAACTGGGCTAAAGGAACAGAAAATAGCAAGAAAGTTATAGCAGTTCTATAGGGGAATTCTCGGTACTCCAGCAAATCATTGTCTCCTTTGTATCACGCAGTTTTACTCGACAAATAGCATCATAAGATTGTTTCGACTCTTAGGAAGAATAGCTACAATTAGACGCGTATATTCTGTTGCATAGCGAATACTTAAAGAGATTCAGATTTTTGAATTAAACACGGAGAGAGCTTATTTGGCAGGGAAACTTGGTGTACAGGAATTCATGGTTCTTACTTCTGGAGGCACGCCCATCTTCCACTACTCAAGTACCAATGTTAGAAAATTAGATGAACTGCTTTCAGGTTTCCTCAGTGCAATTACAAATTTTGCTACGGAGTTTGGAGAACGCTCGATTCAGAGTCTCACATTTGAAGGTTCGGAACTTTTGTATGAACAGATTGAGGATGATTGTTTGTTTATCTTCTTAGTTGAAACAGATTCATCCCAAAAAGTGCTTCGAGCAGTTCTTCGAGAGCTGAGTAGAAAATTCATGTCGCGCTATGAAACTGAATTAAGGATGGATATCCCCATTCTTGATGTGTTCATGGATTTTGAACATGAGGTCAGAGGAGTATTCACTTACTATGAAGGAATCCTCGTTGTTATGTCAAGTCTAAGTGCCTTTGTCATCCCAGAGATCAAAAAAGAAACAATGGATTTGGTTATTAGATCAGGAGGATTTCTTGACGAGTTTCATCGGGATTTTGGTGGAGCAGGAAATAGAATTCTACCCGGAATAAACGGGATGACCTCAATCTATGATTTGAGTAGAAAATTTGGGGTACCAATAGATGAAATTTCTGATATCATCGAGTATCTGGCAATAAGAGGTCTTCTGAGAGTTTCAAAAATGTGCCCATTGATTCGGACAAATGATAGTCGCTTCGATGCATACCTTGATCTCATCGGATTGCCAAATAAAGACTACCAACTACTCGAACGAGCCAAATCATTCTGCAACGGTGATAGACCTATTGTCGATATTAGTGAGCGCTTAGGTGTTGTTCCCGAGAGATTGTACGAAGTTCTTGAGAAACTTGGTGAAGAAGTAGAGTGGCGCTTAATCGAGGTAATTGGCTGGAACGAACAGAAATGAACACTTCTCGAAGGAATTAAGAGGGTTTGCGTTTAGAATATCTGAAACTGCGAGGATGGAGGCCACCTAATGGTCAAAGAAATTGTTGTACTTCGAGACTCCGGCATACTTCTATTCCACTATAGTATTGGTGGAACTCGAAAATTAGATGAGCTCGCCGCAGCATTTCTCTCAGCAGTTGGTTCTTTTGCGCAGGAAGTCAGCCAAGACAAGATCACGGTGATGTCTTTTCAAAAGAACAAATTAGTTTGGGAACGGAAGGGAGACCTATATTTCATTGCACTTGTGTCTGAAGAAGATAGCGGGGAAATTCACAGAGTCATTCTTCAAGAGCTTGCGGAGCAGTTCGTAAGCCTGTACTATGCAGATCTGATGAAAGATATTCCTGATGCTAAAAGATTCAGACCATTTGCAGATGTTGTTGAAGTAGTCCTTCATAAATTTGATGGGATACCTGGACTCGCACGACGCTACAAAACAATCCTACTCCCAGCTGATGATCTCAATCGCATCAAGAACAATATGGCAGAGGTAGAGGTAAACAGAGACATTCTAAGAGGTGCTTTGATCACTCATGATGGCTATGTGGCAACTTCAAATCTAAGAGGATACGAATTAGAAGCCACTTTAGATTTCATTCCAATAACCAAACAGGATGTTTCAGTTCAAGAACATTCGAGTCTAGATAAATCAACAGCACTCTTCATTGTCAAGATAGACGATAGATGCTCTTGTGCCTTTGTCATCAATCAAGGACTTTCAGAGAAGACGTACTTGGAATTACTCCGACCGTTTATTTCACTTGTACAGCTTACAAGCTTTGATAATGCAAGGAAATTTGAACCGGACAAAATGGAAGGTCCAATTACCTTTTACGATTATGATGCTGTAGAACCAATTGTTCCTATTGAGGACATCAGACGAGAAGCTCAGGTTCTTTATGCAACCTATTCAGAGGAACTTCAAACTGGAGCAATTCGAATGGTAAATAGTCTAGGAAAGATGACTACAGTACTCGAAGTTCACGATGTATCAGGTCTCCAAAGAGAACAATCTGATGAGATGCTTGCCAATTTCATTGCGAAAGGATTGGTACGTATTACAAAGATGTTTCCATCGCTCGAAGATAGAGACGAGAGATTTGCAGCGTACCTTGAAGTCATAGGAATTAAGAAAAGGGACTATGATATTGTAAATTCAATCTGGAAGTACTGCAATGGAACCCTTTCAATCAGAGAGATATCTGAGCGATCAAGTGTTCCAGCTCAGAGGATACTAGAAGTTCTCAGTGAGCTCGGTAATAATGTCACTTGGTCAAATACAAGGAGTTTGAGCCATGTCAGGTAAGATAATTTCAATACACAGTTTTCGGGGAGGTACCGGAAAGTCTAACATCGCTGCAAATCTTGCAGCAATGGCGGCTCTTGAAGGAAAGCGCGTTGCCGTGATGGATACCGATATGGCATCCCCAGGAATTCACGTCATCTTCGGAATGGGAAGGGAGAAAATGAAGTATACTCTCAACGATTATCTGAGAGGTACTTGTGACATTACAGATACTTGTTTAGATTTGACGGATAGATTGAAGATCAAAAAGGGAAAATTGTTCCTTATTCCAAGCTCCATGGCTGCAACTGATATCACGAGAATTCTTAGAGAAGGATACGAGGTTGGAGACCTCAAGAAAGGATTTACAGATGTAATCAAAGGAAAAGACCTAGACTATCTTATCATTGATACTCATCCCGGACTAGATAGAGAGACACTTCTGTCTATGGCTACAGCGCACTACCTATTTGTAGTAGCACGGATTGATGAGCAGGACCTCCTGGGAACAGCAGCAACTCTGAGTGTAGCTAGAAAGTTGCAAGTTCCAGAAATTCGAATCATCATCAATAAGAAACCCAGTATCTATGAAGACAAAGCAATTATCTCAGAAGTAGAGTCAAAATTCAAAGCCAAGGTTGCAACAATAATTCCGCTCCTTCCACTACTGATAGAAGTTGGAAGTCGATTTGTTGTATCACTTAGATATCCGGAGAGTGAGTTTACAAAGCATATCCAGGACATTCTGAACATTATGCGCTAAGACTAACCAAAGATATTTGGAGCCTGAATAATCACGATAGCTAATAATAGAATAATTAGACATGTGACTAGCACGATGAAGAATAATGAGTCTGATTTTGATTCAGGGTCGATTGTCATTGATATCATATTCACATGAACGAAATTAACTCTTATCCTGCATAGACTTACCAAAACACTTGTAATAGGGATAGTTTGGATTTTAGATATTCGGAGGAACTACTATGGATATCGAGGTCCGACTTGCTACTGCACAAGAGAGAACTGCATTAGAAGAATTCTATGCAAGAGAGGGGTACAATTTTCAAGAATTTTCCACTCAAGCGGCATGTTCCCCAGTGGGAGCAAAACAAGAAACTATGTACATAGTTGCAGTCACTCAGGATGTAGTTGTAGCCGCTTTAAAGCTTGATATTGGTAGAGACCCTAAATTAGGTAAGGTGGGTTTCATTCAACATTTTGAGATTGAGGATGAGCTAGAACATACAGATCTAGGTATCAAGATGTTGAACAAGATTATCGAGTTAGCAGATGAAAAAGGTCTCAGAGCTCTCGATACATTAGTCGCAGAGTCACGACAAGACGTGATTAACCTTTACACTGATTCAGGATTCAATGAGAAGCGGAAGGAAGTCTACTTACGACGGGACTTCCGACAACGTATTTTCTAGGTTACTTCTTGATGATTTCTGTAAGACCCAGATCTTCAATTGTTTCTTGAGTAGGAACACCATCAGAATTCCAACCACGGATCTCATAGTACTTGTTTAAAGACTTCTCGAAATCTTCACGATCCACAAATGCCATACTTCCCTTAGCGCTACCTGTGGTTTGAGCTATCCAGAATTTTGGAGGGAGTGAATCATCCTCTCTGGAAAAGCCCTCTCTTATGTTAAAAAGACGAGTCAGTGTGTCAACTCTTTGCCCAAACTTGGAAATATCATCAGAATTGTAGTTAAGACCTGTTGCACCATTTACTAGGGTGATCTTATGTTCTCGGCTAAGTGGGAAATGCCATGTGAAATGACATACTATCATCGAATCTGTAAGATGTTTATTATCCCGTTCAAATATCATTGATTCAATCACGTCAAGAGCTGATGAATCTGGCTTTTCAGATGTTTGAGGCCAACCTCTTAGATGGCTTGCTCCGACTTCCGCAGTTGCGTAAGAAAGTCCAAGACCTTTCTTTCCTCGGGGATCCCAAGCCGCAGTTTCAAGACCTTTTACATGTACTGCCAATGCCTCGCTTCCCTTCCCAATCTCCTTAGCAGCAAGACGGACACCCTTGGCGAGTATATCGCCTATCCCATCCCTGAATGCAATCTTACGCATGAGTTTGAGAGCCGCTTCCCCATCACCAAATAAGAGTGGGAATCCAATCTCCTCTTCTGTAAGAATATTTTTCTCGAATGCATCCATTGCAAATCCGATTGTAGAGCCAGCACTTATCGTGTCAAGACCAAGATCATCAGCAACGAAATTTAAACGTAGTACAGCAACAGGATCACTAATCCCTAGATTTCCCCCACACAATCCGAGAGTTTCATATTCTAAGGTTGATTCCACTTCTGAATCGGGATTACTAGGGTCTTGTATCTTGTAAGAATGGGTACATCTCAAAATGCAGTGAGGGCACGAAAGATGAACCCCAGTATCTAAGTGCTGATAGGTTTCGGGCAATAGTCTTTCATAATCTTCGAAGTATCCATTCTCCCAATTCCTAGTTGGAAATTGACTTCGTTCATTTGCAACATCTACGAGTGATGCTGTCCCGAAATATTTGAAATCATCACCCTCTTTCTCCTTCCACAGTTTTGCAGCCATTGTATTAATTTCACGAAGTAGCTCAGGCAGCGCTGATGCAATTTTCTTGGTACCTTTTACAATAACACCTTTGAGATTCTTCGAGCCCAACACAGCACCAGCTCCACCTCGACCGGTCTGATGTGCTAACTCACAACAACCAGTCGCAGTGAGAACTTGATTCTCACCTGCAGGTCCAATAACGTAGACTGCAAATCCCTTAGAATATCGTTCATGCAGTATCTTTGTAGATTCCTGAGTTCCTTTACCCCAAAGGTCCTTACCATCCTCAAATAGAACTTGTTCATCGTTAATAACTAGTGTTACAGGATGCGTAGACTTGCCAATTACTGCGACTGCATCATAACCAGCATTCTTAATCTCTCTTCCTAAGGGACCACCACAATGAGTGTCTAGAAAGCCTCTTGTAAGTGGAGATTTCGTTACAAGCGTCCAGCGACCCACATTAGGAGCAGGTAATCCTTGCAAAGGGCCAGTCATGAAGAATAGAATGTTGTCAGGACTGAGAGGGTCAATCTGGGGTTCAAGAAACTTGTAAAGTAAGTAAGCACCAAGACCTTTTCCACCAATGAACTTCTCATAGATTTGGGAAGGTATTTCTTCAATTCTTGTTGTTTTGCTTGAAAGATCAACCCAGAGTATTCTTCCATTCCAACCATAGTCAACCAATGAACATCACCAAAACATGCGAGATACAAATCAATTACTCAATTTCAATCTTGGAGATTTTATCAATCTCTACATTTCTCAAGTTGCTAAGGATAGCAACCAAAACATCATTGATGATGTTCTCTACAAAGTTGTTCATCGGAAGACGCTCTCCCTTTAGATAAACTTCCAATTTTTCTGTCAATTTTATTCACCAGAACCATTACTAAGATTGTTTATGTAGTTAGAGAAGTCACTGAAAAAGGCTTGTACACCATGTCCCGCCTAGTCCGCAACGCATTTATAGAGCTCGACTTCGTTCCTTTCGACTGATGGTGACCATCACCACGTGAGGAATTTAGAAATGGCTGAACTGAGTTCTGTAATCTCGGCGATACGTAAAAAGAGTCCAGAGGATGAGCCAGCTGATATTGTGGGTGCTTTCGCAGGATTTGGGAGCATCTTAGGAATTATCGCGGCTGTCATAGGTCTCTTAGCAGGAATCTCACTGGTTCCCTTAACATCATTTTCTTGGGAGCTTATATCAACAACACCATTTGAATGGGTTCTTGGAGGTACTTCACTATTCTCAATATACACTGGAGCCTTCATGGGTCTACTAGCTGTTAGTATGTTGCTACAAGCTATGGGCTCAAGTGACCTACGTTCAAGACTCGGTGGAATGTTTGGATCTGTGTTCTATGTCGGATTCATTGCTGCTGCAGCAGTTGCACTGTTTGCAACCCTAGGATTTGCAGGTGTAGGTTTTGTTACTTACATACCAACATACCTATCCACATTGTATTTGATTGGGGTCTTCTTCGTTATTGCTTGGCAAATGGCATCTGTATTTTATGTTGATTCAAGTCTAACCTGGGTTGGATTTCTAGCAGGTTTAATGAACGGTTTGTTCATCCCTATACTTGCATTAGGTCAAGCTCTAGGTCCACTACTAATCTATGTGGCATATGGACTATTACTAGTGGGTCAACTTATGACATTAATCTACTGGTGGTCGCCAAAATCTTCTATTCGAGGATTTGCACGTAGTCCTGACAAGGCAAAATTCGCCTTTGGTTTGAGTGGATTCCTAACATTCGTAATCGGAGCAGCAGCAGTATTCATAGGACCGATAGATACTCATCCACTTGGTGGAGAGATTTGGAGCCCCTGGAGTACAATCGTTGCACTTCCTGTTGGGGAAGTAGGACTTCACATGTTGACAAATCCTGTACTACTATATGGCTTCCTTGCAATGATGTTATTCTGGATTCTTCTTTCACCAAGATTAGGTGCAAAAGAACTTAAAACTACAACAATTGGCGAAGATATTATCAAAGGTGGTAGTAAGTGGTTTGCAGTTTTCATGATCTTTCTAGGAATCCTTTCAGCATCTCAATCAGGTGTCTTTTCTGCAACCCCAAGTGGCTTCGGATTCTTCCTTGTTATTGGACCTGCAGCAGCAATGATTCTAATTGGTGCAATGTACACTGCTAAGACAGACATAATCACAGGATTTCCACTTATTATCGCCGGAGTCTTTACAATGGTCCATCCGTTTTCAATTGCATATCTTGTAATTATACCATGGATACTAGTGATTATAACACAGTTGTTCGTGATGATTGAAAGCAAATGGAGAGGACTTACCGGATTCTCACAAGGATCGTTGTCGGTTTTGTTTTCAATGATCTTTGCGGCAATTATCATTGTATTCATGTTTGGACTTCTTGGTGGAGGACCATTAGCACTCTGGCCAACAAATCTATGGTTCAATATCTCATTGATTCCAGGATTAGACCCAGCAGTTCAATCATCAGTAATTATTATTCTACCATTCCTTGCACTCCTGTTGAGAAATTCAGCTCTAGCAGGATTTTCGCATGGAAGAGGGTATGCAACTGGTGGTATTCTCATGGGAGCTACAGTACTATTCTCCTTGATGATTCCAGTGATTGCAGGAAATGATACTGTCACTCATGAAGCTAGTACAGGTGCTGCACTCCTCATTGCCCTCTATGGAATAAGCATGATGCTAGTTCTCTCATTGAACCTCAATCTTGCAGGTGATGTTGAGAAGCAGGGTCACGAATTTGAAGGGAATCTCATCAAGTTTTCAACTATTGGACAACTAATTATGGGAGTAATCATGCTAGTATTCGTCCTCGTCTACTTCAGCGGGTTGCCATCCTCAACAGAAATTGCATTAGTAATTTCTATTGTTGTAACATTCGTTGTAGGTGGAGAAATACTCTCAATCCTTAGTTGGTTCATTGCAGGTATTCGTCTGGGACTTTTGAAGGAAGGCTTTAGGATTCAGAGACCTGCCCAGTAAAACAAGATTATTTCCAGAAGGTGGTGAAATCGCATTGGCTCCTAAAATCAAGGGTGTAGAAATCCGAATTGAAGGAGCCAATGTCGCTTTTCTTTTAGTACACGGATTTTGTGCGGCTCCAGATGAATTGCAAACTTTTGCGAAATTACTTGAAGACCGTGGTATTGATTCTTTTTCTGTTCAATTAGCTGGTCATGGAACTAAACCTGATGATCTATATGGTACAACTTGGAAGGATTGGTACAACTCTGCAGTAGCTGGTTTGGAATATGTCAAATCATGGAACATGGAATATCTGCTTGTAGCGGGTATCTCAATGGGAGGAGCAATATCGATACTTCTTGCATCTGAATATGAAGGGATAGATGGTTTGATACTATTTGCTCCAGCGATGAAGATAGGCGGTGCTATGGCTAAACTTGTCCCGATATTGAAGCATGTAATGAAAGACAGAGAAATAGATGTAGTGAAAGCTCAAGAGATCTATGATATCAAGCGTACTAAATATAATAGAGAACCAGTTTGGGCATATCATGAACTATTCAAACTTCAAAAACAAGCTCGAAAGAATATGAGTAAAGTATCGATTCCAACTATTGTCATTCAGGGAACTGCAGATAAAACACTTGAACCTAAATATGGTAAGTTAGCCTACGATGGGATTAGTTCAACTGATAAACAACTCTTCATGATTGAAGGAGGAGAGCATGTTATCCCCTGTCATCACACACGTGCTGTGGCTTATCCCCACGCTGAGAAATTTATAGATCGAATTACGAAATCAAATTAGTATTTATTCTCTTCAGGATTTTGACTGCAATATCCGGAAAGTCAGTAATAACTCCATCAACACCCATTTCTAATAGTGCTTGGATTTTTAGGGAGTCATTAACAGTCCACGGAAAGACTTGGATATTGTTGCTGTGAGCTTCACTCATTAAATCGGATGATATAGTTCGGTAGTCAGGATTCAATGCATTTGCTCCAAGCTCAACTACGTAAGGAATCATATCATCTCGAATTTTACTTACCAAGACAGCCGTAGAGATGCTGGCATCGATACTCCTAGTGGCTATAAGAGTTCCATGAAGGAAAGATGATATCATAACATCTGAAATCATATTTCGTTCATCAACAAATGAGAAGACCTGCTGCTCAACATCAGTCACCTTCAATTCAATATTGATCTTCAGCTTCCCTCGAACATAATCTAGTACTTGTGCTAGAGTAGGAATCTTTTCTCCTCGTCCCGCATCGAGGTCTCTGATCTCTCGATATGTCAAGTCAGCTACTACACCAGTCCCATTGGTTGTACGATTGACATCATAGTCATGAATACAAACCAATTCACCATCTGCAGTTTCTTGCACATCGATTTCAACCATATGAGCTCCGACTTCATATGCAACCTGATGAGCTAGTAATGTATTCTCAGGAGCTAAACCAGAGGCACCCCTGTGCGCTACTACTATTTGCGTTTCCATCTAAAACAACCACACATCATTCAGAAGTATCATTGGATTTTACAGAGCTCCTAGTATATGCGAAGCCAATTGCTATTGATGCAACCGAGAAAAACATGATAAATAGCGAGATTAAATATAAACCAGGTTGCGGAATTAAAATGAAGAGAGAAGCGAAAAAGAGAATCACTCCCTCCAAAATCAAGATTGATCCTATTTGCGAACGTTCCATTATTACATCATTCCACAATCTGTAAGATTTTGTAAAGGTGAAGACATCCTTTAGTAGGAGTTTCACTCCAAACTCCCTCTAAATACATTTTGGAGTAGAAAAAATTGATTGTGGGATTTCACCCTAAGAGTTAATTGAGATTGATGTTAGTATGGCAAAGTCGAGGGAGACTGATTCAGATGTCAAGGAAAGACCACTTTGCTAAATATTCTCAAATATATGCGAAAGCGCAAGCTAAGGAAATAGTACCGGACGGACCATTTGTTAGGCAGCTTAATGATGTGCCTCGAAAGAAATACGACATTGGAGTTTTCTTCAAACCAAATCGTTCTAGCAGGTGCGTTCAAATTCATCTTGGACAACCAATTCCGAGAGACGTCTGCTTGCAGGAAGGATTCCTCGAAACTGATGATGCAACATACCTAAGCAGAACCATATTGTCAAATTTCAGAACGCTAGATTTTCTTAGAGTAGTCATTTCAGCTGGAGAGATACTAGAGAGCAAGGAACAACGAATTGAATTTCTTAAGACAGCACAACGAGCGATTGATGTCATCGTTCGGAAAGCCAAGAATGTTATGCATCTAGCTGAATTCTCACCATTTCGTTTTGATAGAACTGTTATGACCCTAAATGAATTCTTGGTGAAGAAATTGAAGATGGATGAAATATCTGTTGAGGCGGCGTCCATTCCCTTTATGGTAGCAAATCCAGAGTATATACTCCTCGCTAATGGCGAAATTGTGATTATGAGTGATGAACACAGAGTTCCGCAAGGTGAATTCCATCTTGTTGGTGGAATTGGATACACATTCGATAAAACGGAAGGAGCTGTAAGTGAGGGACGTTTGTTTCGATCGACAACTGATCTCACACCCCAAGGAATTGATGAAGCTTACATTGACGGTATGATTTCACGGATAACGGAAGATTTCCAGAATAGTATGCATTCTCTCATTTTTGCAGATGTATGGAAGAAGGGTAAAGCAAAGCCGATTGGCGTTAACTTCGGAGGTGACTTGTTTGTGAAAGCAGAGCCAAGTAGTGAGATATGGACAGGTGTCTTTGAAGTGTATGTCAAATCACCCAAGTCCTAGATTCATGACCATAACCAATCAAAGCATGATAATGTCAAATGCATCTATCGCAATAAAGACAGCTCGATACGCATAGATCCTGAAAGTATAAGTTGCAGAAGCAATACTGGTTGTATCTAGCAGCCCACGTAGGTCTGTTAATGCCGTAGATCCAAAACTCGTAAGAAGTGAAGAGAGTGAATTAATTGTTATAATATCAACTCCATTTCCAGTTGCTAGATTGATATCAACACATAACGTATCAAGAGTTTCGTATACAGTTTCTGACCGACCATCAATATCTGTCACATTACCAACTTCACCAATTAAGATAGAATATGATGAACCGAGAGTAGCAATAGACTTGGAGTAAGACTCAACAAGATACTCACCTACATCACCATTCATCTCTAAAGAGAATCTAGAACGAATGCTTGAAACCGTAATACTATCCCACAACGCAAGTGAAGATATGGAAACTCCACTCAAACGCATAGCTATATTGTCATTATCTTGTATGTCATCTACAACAAAGGACTCGACAATTAATCCTGCCGATAAACCTGCAATATCAGCTTGGTGGGCTAATAGAGAAGATTCTTGATCAATAATCATTGGGTCTGTTGAGTAGATGGAATCTCTCATCAAATCTGTGAATCCAATAAGATCGAGGCTCCTGGTATGGAACATCAACTTTTGCCATTCCGGTGCGGAGAGAGTCATATCAAACAGAATGGTTTGTGGAGATATAGCAATGCTTTCTAATTCCAAAACAAGTTGAGATAGTGCATTTCTGTGAGATTGATACACTTGTTGAATAACATCACTTGTACCTATCACTGCAGGTACAGAACCAACAATCGAGCCTCTATCAACGGATAAAGAAATTGTGTAGGGTACATTCGTATTATTGAGTGCTATCAACCACTCCCTTAATCTTGACCATGAAGTAGCATCATCTTCCAATACTCTAAGATTCACACCAAAGTGATTCGATGTCAGGTTTGAAATGAGACTACCAGTTGGCGTGATATTAACATAAGGAAACTCAAAATCTGCCAAGGGAACACTGAGTAGCAGGTTTGCATCGGGATTACCTGGTACTTGAGCAATAGGAACCTGTCCCATTACTACAATCGAAACTGGAAATGTAAGTCCTAGAATATTCATGAGTAAAAAGTAAGCGATGCTCTTCTTGCCAGCTGAACGAAAGCTACCTTTAGGTCTAAACCTTCCAAGAATGAAGATTAATACTATAGCGACCATATTGAAAATAACGCAGATGACAAATCCTCGCACCAGCAGAGATAGCATACTGAAGAAGACTGTAGCTACTATAAGAATGAAAAAATTCCACGCTGCGGTCCTACTTTGATAAAAAGATTTAATCATCAGAGGAAGAAAAATCATCAGAGGAAGTATGTATAGAGCAATTGGCATGGAGTCTAATAGTCCGACTCCACTCAGACTCATTCGTACAGTTACAGAAAGCATTGCGTAAAGAATCAAGACCATGTTGACTGCAAGAACCGCGGTAATGTAGATGTGTAGATACCTATCAAAACGTACGTTGGAATTGATCTGCTTTCTTATTTTTCCACGCTCTAGAATGAATCTGTTCATAGATGCTCAGTGAAGGTCAATAGACTTACCTGATAAGCTTCTCGTAGACGAATCCCTTAGAAACCATTAAGACGAAGTCATGAAAAAACAAGTATAGGTACTGGATGTAAGAAAATGTTCGATGCTGCTGTGATTGGTGCAGGTCCCGGAGGTGCAACAACCTCACGATATCTTGCTAAAAGTGGACTAAAGGTCTGTATTATCGATAAAGACCACTTCCCCAGAGACAAACCATGTGGTGGAGGTTTCGCTGAGGGTCTCCTAGATGAATTTCCTTACCTTCGTAAGAGAGAGAAAGAATTCCTCAAAGGCGTTGCTAAGGTT
>SDNZ01000083.1 GCA_004524565.1 Candidatus Thorarchaeota archaeon | reverse complement strand
GTCGTTGATTTACCAACAGGTATGAAAGAATTTGTTACTGAAGTAAGCAAAGGAAAACGGCCGCCAATGATTTGGGGTTAATTTCCCTATTCCTAAAGATGTAGGAGCAGATACGTACTATTTCTCGGTCCACCACTTCTCATTTCTTTTCTCTATGTTTCATAAGGCATCATGTAGATTGGGATCTGTTCTCCCAAAACATACTCGTATGATGAAGTTTGATAATGCAAACCGATCAGCCCTCCGAGATAAAATGCGCTATAATTGATCTCAGCTTGAATCTTAACAAGGAACTGATGTCCATCAAACTCCATAGCTAAACCATTACTCACCATAAAGACATAGTCGACAATTATGATATTATTTGGAAATAGCTCACTTGTTCCTAAAATCACCTCACACATTCCTGTAGAAAACCACTCTCCATCAGTTGAGTTATCATACGTGATGTGCAGTTGATCTTGGATTCTGGATGGATTACACCCAAGTTCAGTTACATCTTGGTCGACACGCATCAAAGATGTGTTTGGTTGATGCGTTGTGATATCTGCCACCCATACCGTGACTGTCGCACTGCTGAATCTCAGGTACGCGCTACCATCTTGCAGATTATCAAATGAAATATGAAATTCAAGATAATTTGATGACGCACCACCTGATGTCCTGTTGGAATATTTGAAAATGTCATTCATTGTCATATAGCTGAATGATGGCTCTGGAAAATCACTAGTAGGTGGATTCATAGTTACTGTAAATCCAATAATGATAACTCCAGCAAGTACAATTGCAATAGCACATCCTAGTACTCTTCTTGTAGATTGACCACCTATTGTCATACGACACTCCCTATCTACAATCTTGAATGAAGGTTTATCAAGATTGTCAATTTATTGATTGCCAATAGGGTTCAAGTTTCGCTCGGTCCACCACTTCTTCTGTATCGTAAATTTAGGAAAGAGATACGTATAGTAATCGACTCTTAGAGTCCTACAATTGGATCATCTCTACGGTTTGCAACTGCATCCAAAATGGCTTTCCCTGTTTTTATGTTGCATTCACTACATGTTACATGTTTGGCAGGAACAATACTATATCCAACATTCCCGGTTGCTTTTGATTCTTGGTTTATAGAAACAATGATTTCGCAGGTCGTTAGGTACAATCCTTGCTCATTTCCTTTCTTCCAAATTCTCGCTGAATGGATTGGCCCACCACCTTTGGTGAGAAACGATTCTCTCTCTCTGAATTTTCTATTAATAATCAAACCACTGCCGACCATAATGAGTCCAAGAATCCCGATTTCTAATCGGAAGAACAAAATAGCTATGAGAATCAACAGTAATCCAAAGAATGTTAATTCCTGCCCGTTTGAATTATAGCTAGACATCCAACCACCACTCCACAGAAATTCTATCGAAACTGCAGCCAAATATCTGTCTAAAAGAAGAAAAGGATTTGCTCAATCATAATTCTTCTAAAATCTTGTCTAGTCCAACTACTTCTCAGTTATTATTTCGCAAGTTTTCCAGCACACGTTTTACAATATGGACTGTGTGAAGAACCTATGTATGTTGGTTCTCCTCTAATCTTTTTCTTGCATCTATTGCATTGTATCAAAAAAATCCCACGCATATATTTTGATGTTGAAATACACACTTCATGTAACTAATGGTGTCTATTTCATCCTCGGTGATGAGTATCTGAATCGTTGCTTATCTCTTCTTCCTAAGCTGCATATAATTAATTTAGTGCCAGATTGCTTCAAAATACCGATGACTATGGGTACTATTTATCCAGAGATTGCTTATCCAATCGGTGCTTCAAGGATATCCTTAAGAGGCGGGATTTTCGGCCACTGTCGCAGTTCATACCAGAATCTAGACTTGCACTTTTGTGCAACCGAATATACTTCGAGTCTAGATAGATGGGATGGTGAAACTTACTATGCAATTATTCGAGACATTCCTACAAGATATGTCATTGCTGGAGCAAATCATGATTTTGATTGTTGTGGCAGCGGCATTCGTTAGTCTCGCGTATGCCTGGTGGCTTAGGAAAGGTGTTCTCGCCCAACCTAGGGGTACTGAACAGATGCAGAAGGTATGGAATGGTATTCGCGAAGGTGCATTGTCTTACTTAGACAGGCAGCTGAGAACCATTATTCCAATCCTAATCGTACTATCATTCCTTCTCTTCTTCACCGTATACATTACTGTACCCGAAGCAGGAACCCTTGAACTATTCGGTATTGATCCCACTGACCCCAATGCTACTCCTGTAGCCCTAAACACTGCAAGGATACTTGTTGGTTTAGGTCGATCAATTGCCTTTGTTCTTGGTGCAAGCTTCTCACTTATTGTTGGACAACTCGGTATGCGTATCGCAGTCGAGAGCAACATTCGTGTCGCACAGGCAACCCGCGAAGGTGAAAATAGATACAATCGAGCTCTAACCATTTCGTACCGTGGTGGAACATTCACTGGAATGTTAACTGACGGCCTTGGTTTGCTTGGTGGTACAATGATATTCATTATCTACGGATTAGCAGCACCTGATGCACTCCTTGGATTTGGTCTTGGAGGTACTCTCTTGGCTCTCTTTATGCGAGTTGGTGGTGGTATCTACACTAAGGCTGCAGACGTTGGTGCAGACCTTGTCGGAAAAGTCGAACAAGGACTACCAGAAGATGACCCAAGAAATGCCGCAGTAATTGCAGATCTTGTAGGTGATAACGTCGGAGATTGCGCTGGAATGGCAGCTGACATCTTCGAATCATACGAGGTTACAATTGTTTCATCTCTGATTCTAGCAATTGTTCTCTACCTAGAAACCGCTGCGGGACACTATCCATTACTTCTTGGTGGTGCACTTGCAGTAGTTGTATTCCCACTCTTCGTTCGAGCTATTGGTGTAATCTCATCAATGCTTGGTACCGTTATGGTTCCAGTTTGGCCGCGGATATTCAAGAAAGGAAATGTCTATGCGGAGAAAGCAATGTTTCTCTCATATGAAGTTTCAAGCGTCTTCACAATTATCCTGTCACTTCTGTTGTCATGGCTATATGTTGGAGATATTCGCTTCGGAATCTTGATTGCCATAGGCGTAGGCCTTGCTGTATCATTCAACCCACTGACAAGTTACTTCACTTCACTGAAGAAACCTCCAGTACAGGAGATTGTGAAAGCTACAGATACTGGTACTGCAACTATGATTCTCTCAGGGCTTGTTGCTGGATACGAGTCTGCAGTAGCAGCTCTTGTCGTTATTGTATCGACTTTTGCAGCAGCTTGGTGGTTATTCACTCCTGCAATAGCAGTATACTTCGTTCCTGGTATCGAGGGAACTCTATGGACCCTTTATGGAATCGCACTAATCGGTATTGGAATGCTTTCCCACACTGGCAATAATGTTGCAATGGATGCATTTGGTCCAATCTCAGACAATGCAGCTGGTATTGGTGAACTCTCACCTGGTGATTTCGACAAGGAATCAATGAAGACAATGGCTGAGCTTGATGCAGTTGGTAACACAACCAAGGCTATCACTAAAGGAGTAGCTATTGCTTCAGCAGTAATTGCTGCAGTAAGCCTCTTTGACAGCTTTGTCGTCATTGCTCTACGGCCTCTGGGTCTTGGACATCTGTATCTTGACGATCCACGAGTGTTCTCTGGATTGCTTTTGGGTGCGGCATTACCCTGGTTGTTCTCAGCGGTAAATATCAAAGCAGTTACACGTGCAGCGGGTGAAATGGTGAAAGAAGTTCGACGGCAGTTCAAGATTCCTGGTATCATGGAAGGTACCGTGGAACCTGATTACGATCGTGCTGTAGATATCTCAACCACTGCCGCTCAGAAAGAGCTCATCTCACTTGCAGCTATGACTGTTTCCATACCACTTATAGTTGGGCTCCTCCTCGGAGTTGCAGCTCTTGGTGGGTTCCTCGGTGGAATCATAGTATCTGGTCAGCTACTAGCAGTATTCATGTCGAATGCTGGTGGTGCATATGATAATGCGAAGAAAGCCATCGAAGACGAGGAAGTAGATATCCCCAACAATAGGGGTAAGGGCTCTGAACGTCACAAGTCTGGAGTAGTTGGTGATACAGTTGGTGACCCATTGAAGGACACCGCTGGACCAGCACTTAATCCAATGATCAAGGTAGTCAATCTACTAGCTTTGATTTTGGCTCCACTCTTGGTCATGATTGAGACCTCTACTGATGGGTCCCTTGTGCTTCCTGCATTGTTGGCACTCGTCATTCTCTTCGCGATGACCATTTGGGCACTGCGAAAGAGCATGAAAGGCGCAGACTTTGGTATGGGCCAAGAAGTTGCTGCAGAAGCATTCTAGAGCAACCGAATCTAGTGTAAGGTGGTGGTACCTAGTACCACCCACCTCTTCTCTTTTTTTTATTTCAAATCGAACGAACGACAACCTTTTCTTCGCTTATTCTATTAAAGGATAGGACGACAGAATCTTAGAGGGAGCAAGCAACGTTGGATGGCGAGATGACTCCAAGCATTCAGATGGATGGGCATGAGTTCACCGTATGGTCCTTGGCAATCACACCAAATGGACAGACAATAATCTCAGGTGGTCAAGATGCTACTATACGACTTTGGGACTTTTCATCAGGAAAAGAACTGCACAAATTTGTTGGACATAATGGTCCCATCTACAACATGGCGATGATGCAAGATGGAAAGCATCTGGTCTCCATTGCTGACAAGGATCTTGCAGTGAAGATTTGGGATATCGAGAGTCGTCAGCTCGTAAGTTCCCTTGCGCCCAATTCTGCTCATGTTACTGCTGTTGCTGTGAGTCCTGACCAGAGGTATATTGTTACAGGTGGTGAAGATGGATTTGCTAGAGTCTGGGATGTTGATAGAGGAGTCTTACTCCGGACAACTCCACATGAGCATGGCATCTATTCTATGGCTATCAGTCCAGATGGAAGACATCTACTCTGTGGAAGTAAACGAACCCCGGGGGAAAGATATCCTGGTGTTGTTTGGATTCACGATTTTGAACTTGGGATTCTACTGAACACTCTCAGTGGACACAAAGGGCATGTGACTGCGATTACTATGACTGCTGACTCAAAGTACATACTTTCCGGCGACCAACATGGTACTGTTTACCTTTGGGACCTAGAGACTGGAACACTATTGAAGACCATGGCAGGTCACACTGCACCAATTCTGACTATTCATATATCTCATGATGGACAGCATGTTGTAACAGGCTCTCCAGATGGCTCAGTACGTGTATGGGTACTTCGTGGTGGAGTTCTTCTCGCTGACCTGACTCATACCGAGAATGTTCACTCACTCATTGTCACGCCCGATTGCAGACATGTGGTCACAGGTTCTATGGAGGGTACTGTAGAAGTCTGGGATTTCGATACGACAAGTCCATGGATAGACACAGCCAAAGAGCTTGCAGAGGAAGCGAAGGCTGAGCTCGATGCTTTTAGAATGGTTCAACTGAAGAAAGTAATGACTCGCTATGAAACTCTACCATTACTCAGATTGGCGACCCTCCTCCGTTTTGAGAGTCTTGAGGAACTTGAAGATTGGCTTCTCGATCTACCTGCTGATATGACAGTCAAAATTGATGGCCCTCTTCTTGTCATTAGAAAGTAGATTCATCATTGGTCAACAAAAAGAATCCTGCTAAAACATACTTGGACGCCAAAGTAGCTATGAGCTTCTCATCCTCAGTTAGTGGAATCATTTCCATACTCAGACTATTCAGTGCCTGATAGAGTTCTTCCTCTTCCATCTCTTCGACTAGTTTTCGCTTATCGGTTTCCAACTTTTCTACATCTTCTCTACGTAGTTTCACAGCATTATGAGTACCTGCAGTAAGGTACAATATTGAAGCACCTACTCCTATTCTCATCAGTCCCTTGATAACGCGAGGTCGTTTTCTTCGTAGACTACTCTGAGACCTTCTTCTTGATTCTTTCATTATCTTTCTACGCACTCTTTTCTCTTGAAACTGGTTTCAATGTTTCTACAAAATCAAATCACAGAAAATGAGAAGATGGGCCCGGATTGGAGAAAATTAGGGAAAGTAGTGCAGTATCTCTACTGCTATTCGCGTGGTTAGGAGGGGAGTTTGAATATCTCGTCACCAGACCCTAATGATAACTCGTTTTGAAAGTATATTAAGCATTTAGTTAGGTACATTAAGAATAATAAAATTTGAGTAAATACTCATTTATGAATTTTACATTGTATAGGAATTGAATATCAAGAAGAAGTAGGGATTCGATTCGAGATCAATGAAATACTGCAAGTGCAGCACGTTCTTATCGCGTGGTTAGGAGGGAGATTGAAGAACTAAGGAATCAATGAATCGAATCCTAAATGAACTGAAAAGTGAACCCTAATAAATCTTGTTTTGATAGTAAAAATAATATTAATTACATCACATTATATATCTATAGCACCAGTTACAATAACGAATTTGAAGCAGTTATTGTTGGAGTTACAAGTCAATTGGATTCCACAATAATTATCGTCATGATTGCAGGTGTAGTAGTAATTGCCATAGTTGGAATCATCGTTTGCAAGAAGACACAGACCTGATCTTTGAATTAGATATCGGAGTACCTGCACTGATATCTGAGATATTTCTCTAGGCTTGGAAAAATAGTGTCCACTAATGCGAGAGATATGCACTCACTCTCTTAGTATCCCCATTCTTGGCCCTGTCTCTGCCTGTACCATCTGTTCCCTTTTTTAGTGAGTGACCATAGACCACCCATTTCAATCAAAAGCCCCATCTCTTCCATACTTCGGAGAACACCGTAGAGCTTGTCATCCGAGGCCCCTGTAACTTCCTTTAGATTTGGAAAGTTCATCTTTCCATTTCGCTTTATATGCTGAGCAATATCGAATTTACCGACTGCTTTTGATTCAGTACGGACTATGATATGTCCACAGTTGGTACAGAGAAGATCGCCTTTGTGATCATCACGAGCAACTTCCTTGCTTCCGCAGATTGGGCATGTTGTCTTTGAGAATCTTAATCCGCGTCTGGACATAGTTTTCTACCAATTGGGAGTGAAAACTGACTACTGATAAAACTAGCGAAGGGGTTGTCTGCAATTACAGATTATCTTAATTCTCTGCAAGTTCCTTGAAGAATGACTCATAATCTATCTCAAAGGGGACTCGAGTACCAAGTCGTACACGTTTCCTGTCTTGCTCTATCTCGACATACCCATACCCCTGCAACTCTCTTAGGTCTGCTATTACACCTCTCAATGCTTTCTTCCTGAATTCACGTACTCTCTCTACACTTACCCACCCTCCTTCTTGGTAAGCTAGAGTGATAACGATAAGAAGTGTAGCTGCCAATCTATCTGGTAACGCAGTAGCTTCTTGAGATAGACTCACCTCATCAGAAGTATCCAGATAGAAGACTCCTGCAATAGGATTATGCCGAACAAAGAGACCTAGTGGTGTGACTCTCTTGTGAAGGCTTCCTAATTTCTGAAATAGAAGATGTCGCCCAGTATCTTCAGGAAGTCCAAGAGCATCAAGCATGTCCTCTACGCTAGCCCCGATGGGTGTTCCTGTTCGTGTGAGGAGCTTGACAAGCACAGCATATTCGTTCATGAGTATATCTTCAATCTCCTGTACCTGTTTAAAGTCTGACTTTCATGAACTAGAACGCGCCTACAACTAGTTACAACATGTGACTCTCATCTGTGACCCTATGAAGTGCCTTCGGTATATATACTAAACTTGAGCAGTATTTCTTGTGAACTATTATGGCTCTAACAACTAACAACCGAACTAATCCTGCAATGAAGAACAAACGCAATGTATCTACTGATGCTATTGCTTACGCTTACGTAACCGTTGTGAGGTAAAAACCATGCAACATTCTGAGCGACTGATCACATGGCAACTCTCGGAGACTGAACGATGGTCACAGAGTGGTCATAGATACGGTCAGTCCGTCTCAGAAATACCATATCCTGTGACCAACATATAGGAGTTTGTGAATAATGATGACTGTAAACGATAATTCTCGAATGATTCGCTTAACAATGGAAAACAGACACATCAACGTGCAAACAACCGAGATGGTGGCACTTTCTCCCCAATCGATATTGAGGTGATAGAATGGCATTTGCTAAGATTAACCCTAGACCCCGTAAATTAAACATGGAACGAACTAGAATCTCCACAGAGGCGATTACTAGAGTCTACTTCAAGAGGTAAACAAAGTGACCGAAGTTGGGACGATGGTAAATACTGAGGTAGAAACCAAGAGCAAGAGTTTCGGTGCTGTACTTGGACATCGTGACTATGCCCGACTTTGGTCAGGACAACTTGTTTCAAATATTGGAACAGCTATTGACCTCAACGTTACTTTCACTGCATTCGAAATTGTTGGAATGGGATTAGGTGGGGTCTGGGCTGAGGCCGCTGGCTCTACTGGGCCGCCATTAGTTGGTGCAGCTATTGATATGATTGTTGTATCTCTTATTGGCTTTGTAACAGTATCAGCATTCAAACTACATTCCCGTCTTCCTGAGAAGAAGACAGAATCTGAAGCAGAGAATGAAAATGCAATACCCATTGAAGCTTATGCATAATTGTTCACAAACAATCTGACCTCAGGTTGCTTCTGGCACCTGAGGTCTCCATAACTCTCGGGTAACTGGATTATAGAGCAATCGACCTCGCGATACAAGGATAATAATGTAGAGGAAATGTTTCAGAAAAACATCAAATTCATCGCTTTCTACGATGTTATCAAAGATTACTTTTCCATCCATGGGAATCGTCTTGAGAAATCTTTCCAAATCTTCCATGAAGACTGAATCTTCTGTATCAAGTGTGAATCCATCTGGAAGTGGAGTCATTTCTGGTATTTTGTCTACAGGAGGTTCTTTGGATAATGCCTCGATCAGTTGAACGACTCGTGCTAGAGACCCTCCAAGTGACGTATGCTCCAGATGGCCAATAGTGACTGGTTGTTTCTGTACAAGAAGTCTGGCAAGACTCTTGGTTGATTTCCCTTTCAAGCGGGCAACATAAACCTCTGGAGATGCAAGAACTCGAGCCAATTCTTGAACTCTATTTACTTTAGCACCAAGAACCTCATTTAACATCTCATCAATATCCAATCTGCTATCGAGCTGCTCTACCAACTCCTGTAATTCTCGATATGATGCGGTCAGTCGTAATTCTAGGGGATCAATTTCACCTGACCGTGCTGCCTGTACTATCTCGTAGACTTTTTCAGCAAGGCTCGGATTCTCAGTCATTCCATTTTCCCTCCTATTGTCCCTTGAATTTGGGGCTCTCGATAATGACTGATGGTTCTGTCCCATTGGGTGATACAACGCCTAGTATCTTGTCTGCATGTTTCAGAAGATGTGTGCTTTTTGCAGGTGTTAGTAGGACAAATTGACTTCGTCGTGATGCATCATGGAATAATCTACTTACAAGCTCGGTGTTTGTTGCATCCAGAAATGTGTCTACCTCATCCAACATATATACTGGGGCGGGATTGAACCTTTGAAGTGCTAAGATTAGTGAAATTGCGATGAGTGACCGTTCTCCTCCAGAACCTGCACTAATGGCTCCAAATCCCTCTGCTTTAATTCTTGACTTGAACTCAACTCCATAATCTCCATCTCGCATGGCAAGCTCAAAGCGTATACTCCCTGGAAATTGGACACTTCCAAGTACCTCGTTAACCTGTCTCTCGACCTTTCGAAGAGTATCATTCATTCCATTATGGTACTGTTCGCGTATACTTTTGACAGCTGACTCAGCTTCATCAAGTTCTTCCTTAAGTTCAGTCACTCTTTCAATTAGGGTCATCAAACGTCCCTTGAGTTGTGTTTCTGTATGAGCCACAGTTTCAGAAACATCTTGATAGTCATCTAGAATATGACGTAATTTGACTAGTTCATTTCTTACAACATCTAGCGCACGCACATTTTTTGGTCGCGTAAGACCTTCTAGATCTACCTGAAGATTCTCTAGTTCATATTCCATATTGGTCAGTTGTCGTTTAGCTTGAAGGACCTGAAGCTTACGCTCCTTAATCATAAGATTGAGTTCTACCATTCTTCCACTAAGAGACCTGTTTGTTTCTCTGAGTTTCGCTAGGTCTTCAAGAAGCAATGTTCTCTTACTTTTTGTCTGCTCTAGACTCTCCTTCATGACCTCGATTTTCTCCAGGATCTCTGATGTAGCATTCTTTGATTCCTTGATATCTTTTCGAAGATCTTCCAGACTATTAGAGAGCATATCAACATTTTCTGCTATCCTTTTTAGATCCTGTCGTTTAATTTCCTCATCTCTCTCTGCAGCGTTGGCTTGACTATCAATTCTTGTGAGGTCTGTCTGTAAGCGTCTTTGCTTAATCCTAAGTGCTGAATCTTGTCCAACTAATCTACTTCTTTCTGGAGGTTGCTCATTATCCAGTTTTCTTAAACTCCGTTCTGCTTTTCCTAAATCTGATTGAAGTCCCTTCAACTCGTCGTCAAGAGCGACAACTCTCTCTTCTTGTTCTGGTATAGTTTCTAGAAGTCTCTTTCTTCGTTCCCAGGTTCCTCCCCATCTAGTTAGTTGACTAAGCAGGTCAAGAATCTCTTCCCGTTGATTCGTAAGCTCATCTAGATTGGTCATCGTGTCTGTTACCTGTTTACGTGCAATGGTGAGTTCTTTAACTGCCCGAGTAAGTCTGGTCTGGAGTGGTGCAGTTGAAACCATTCCCGAAGGTACTAGTTTTGGATTACTGACAATCTTTCCATCTTCCGGGACAATGACATGACCATCCAAAGTGACTGCTCTGAGATTCTCTTTTGTTGCTAACCGTGTGGCTGTCCTCACAGTCTTAGTCAGCACGAAGTCTCCAATTGCTTTCTGTAGTAGTTGTTGCGTTTCAGAATCAACATTGAGACTATCCCATAACCATCCTTCTATTCCAGAAGAGTTTCTGAGAGTAGGTCGCTCGTACGGTTGTTCTGAATCTATTAATAGAATGAGTGGGGATGGTGCTCCTGAATTATCTCTTAGTTTCTGAAGAATTTGGAAATCAGTTTCTTCTGTGACAATAAAAGCAAGTGCAAGATTTTCTGAGAGTACTGACTCTACAGCAGTTGCAATGGAATCATTAGCACTGAATACTTCTATCAATGGACCTGTGACTGACTCTAATTTGTGCTCCACAATTGCATCTTTAAGTTCTCGTACATTCTCAGGAATTCTCTTTGAGGTCTCTGACAATCGGACATTTAGATCATCGATCTCTTTCTGTAATGTTGAAACCAAGCTACTTTTTCTGAATCTTTCTTCATTGAGTGCTGCAATATCTCTTTCAAGTTGTCCCTTTCTACGAGCCAACTCTTTTTCATCAGACTTTTCCATTATTGCCCAGAGATGAGATGACTTACCTTCAATAGCTTGCAGCTCCGCTCTCTCAATCTGAACTCTCTCTCTTACACTTCTGAGTAGTAAGTCCCTTCCTTCTATCTCTGCTTGAAGTGCTTTGTATCTCCCATGGGTTTCTGCTCTTTTAGTATTCCACTCTGCAAATGCTTCAAGTTCATCTCGAATCTTGATACGTTCATCCTCTATCTCTTGGATTTCTTCACGGAATTGCTTTTGCTTTTCCATGGTAGATTCTTTGGTCGAACTAATTCGGTCGATATCTTCTTGGAGTTTCTCTTTTTGTCTCTTCCCCGAATTGACTTGTTTCTCTAACTCGCGAAGTTCGCTTACTTGCTGCTTGGAGCTACCTTCCAATCTTGCAAGATTTCTTTCCTCTTCCTCTATCTTTGCATCGATTCTTCCTACTTCCACTTGAATATTGGAGAGTGCGGTATTGAGTTCCTCATTTTCTGATTCGTTTTCCGCAATGCTTGATTGAATCTGAGTCTGTTCATTTAGGATAGAAATAAGCCCAGACTCTTTTCCTTCAATTTCATCTTTGATGTTTTTTACTTTCGCAGTGATATCATCAAATGAAGCCCATTTCAAATCATGTTCGAGTTTTTTTTCCTGTTTAAGAAGAGCCCTTTTTTTGTCCAATCTATCTAGGTCATGCTGTAGGAGTTCAAGTTCACGTTCCACAGATTTCGATTCAGTGAGTGCAGTTTCCAATCTGTGACGACTTTGAATTACCTCGGTTTCTTGAATGACAATTCTATCCCGTAACCCATCAAGACCTGTTCCTTCCTCTACGAGACGACGTACCTCGTGGGGATCCATATCTCTGATCGCATTGATTCTTTCTTGTGGAATAAATATGAGTGGATTATCAGTATCCAATCCGAATGAGGAAACAATATGTCGCAGTTCTGCAGCTTTCACTCTGCGTCCATCAACATACGACCGTGGAATGCCATCTCTATCAATCTTACGTAGAAATTTACGGTTCTGTCCATTTACTTTGACCGTGACTTCAACCTGAGCTGTACTGGCACCATGACGGATGAAATCACTCCATTTGGAATAACGATTCTCCCGTTGATTTGATCCTAGTGCAAACTTGAGAGCATGGAATATCGAGGTCTTCCCGGATCCATTCGGGCCTGCAAGCACTGTGAGTCCTTTGTCAAAATGAACTACTCCCGAGTAGAATGAGAGGAAGTTATCCAACTTTGCAGACTCTATGTGAGCTCTAACACTACTCAATTTCGTTCCCCTAGTTAACGACCCATTATTCTCTGAAGTCTGTCGCTACTCTTCTTTGCTCTAAGCAATCTTGTGAGACGGTCCTCCGGATTGCCACTCAAAAGATATGGGTGCTTTGCAAGAAATTCCCTATCCTCCTTTGATAATGGCATACCATCATTCAAGACCTCAATGACCCGTTGAGTTCCTGCGTAATCCTCTCCAACAGCCATCAAATATAGCTGATCTAGAAAATCATCGGGATATTCAGCGTTTAATGCATCCAGTGGTGGTTGCGTTGTACCTACAGTCCTTCTAATTACTGAAGCTAGATATCGCGGATTACCTAGCGGTATAACACCACTTTTTTCGATAATCTCTTCGATTTGTTCTCTCGGTATCTGACCTGCTTCGCTTGTTTCTGACATGAATAATGAAATTGCCAATCGCTTCATACTCGCAAAGCTCCACCCGTCGGTCAGTTCGGCTACGACCGTTGGATCGATATCCTCTCTACTCTTCAGAATCTGTTCAATGATTCGAACCCTGTCTTCTAGTGAAGCGCCTTCAATGATATACGTTCTATCAAATGCTGAGAGTAACTCTGCATCAATCTTACTCGGCTGAGTTGTTGTGCCTACTACCAAGACCTCTTCCTCATCCCAATTAGTTCTAGTGACCTCGTCGAGAAGAATCGCAGCTTGGTCACTATTACTTGGAGCAATGGTATCCACCCGCTCTACCAACATTACTACAGGAGAGTTCATTCGTGAGAACTCAAACCCAACTCTAAGTAGCTCAGAACCTCTTTTAGACTCATTGAGAATTTCCCCCAGCTTGAATCGAACCATCTTCAATGGCACCTCCCGACACAGATGATGTGAAAATGCTTCAAAATCAGTACCTGGTGGTCCGATAAGGAGTACTCTCCCTCCAAACTCAAGACCTGCCTCAGTCATATTCCGTTTCATGCTATCAAAGCGATTCATTAGTGTGTGATGTTCCATTGCTTTTGAAACAACAGAGTACTGACTTACTCTCTCCACTGGTAGGCTCTCAGGTTCTGTGAGTGTGACTGCCTCTGCATACGTGCTTTCTTCGACCACCTTGCTACCCCACTGTTTGGCCTTTGGAATTTTTTCATAAAACCATATTACCTATTCGGCATAGGTAAGATGTGCGCGCGGTTCAGAGATATAGTGTTTCGAACCGCTATGAACCCTTTGCTTCAACAATAACGATGTCATGAGATTGTTTAGTGAGTTGTTTTGTCTTACTCCAGTATATCCACACAATAGCACAAGGCAGTACAATCAGTATCCACAGGATAATATCACCAGTAGTGCAGAGTAAAAGATTTGTACCTGGTGGATTGAGCCATAATCGACCTATGTCCATCAGATGAACTAAAGGAAACACTAGGATTGCACCAAACAGCCTCCTAAGCAGAACGCCATCCACTTTACATGCATAGCCTGCACCAATTTTCCCTCCAAATATATTACCTATGGCAAAAGCAATGGTGAAGAAAAGGAATACTGAAAGATCACCAATCTGAGGGATAATTGCAAGATTCAACACTGTTCCAGCAATTGAAATGAAAATCATTGAAAATACAGAGGTTGCAGCAGCAACAAGCATTGGCATTCCTAGAATGATACACAGTACTGGTACTATTATCACACCGCCTCCTAGACCAAGCAACGCTCCTGTTATTCCCGCAACAAAACACCCACATCCTGCTATTATCATTCTAGGTAAATTATTGCTTGCAATATTATACTCTGTGACATCGCATTCGCTATCTCTTCCATTCGGCTTGCGTTTTGTTAGAAGCATCAATAGTGCAATAGGGAAAAGACCTACTCCAAAGATAATTCGCAAGATGTAATCTTCCACGATCATGGACTTCAGAATCACTCCTATGTACAAACCTGGAATTGCGAGTAATGTAATTAG
>SDNZ01000082.1 GCA_004524565.1 Candidatus Thorarchaeota archaeon | reverse complement strand
CTTCAGATAGATATCATCAGAAGCAAAGAAAAAGAGCGAATTGACACAGATGATAGCATCAAAGAAATCTCTTGGGAACGGTAGCTCTCGAGCATCTGCTCTAAGCGGGAAAATGCGAGACTCAAGATTGAATTCCTTGATGCGTTCCCAGTTCTCACTCTGACTCACCATACTATCTACTGCCCAAACCTCCACATCGAATTCCTTTGCAAGAAAAATCGCGCCTCCTGCTTTACCACAACCGAGGTCCAAGACCCTCATTTCTGATTCGAGATTCATTTTCTCGCATAAACGCTCAAGAAGCCAAAAAGTGGGACACCCAAGATCAAGGCTCACCAACCACTCGGGGTCATATTTACAGGTTCGAGGAAAATTAGGATTCTTAAGTAACTCACGGGCAAGTGGGATATTATCGTTTGTGGTCATACTGCTTACCTCGCTTTGAAGCTGTTATTTCATTGTTCCTTCTTATTAAAAAAGGACAAGACAAACGCAAGAATATCTAGGTCTCTGAAAAATAATCAAAAAGAAAAAAGCGAAAACTGGTTGGGCAAAACTCTTTTGATAATACACATCCCAATGTATTTCAATTTGAATTTATGAACAACACATTCATGGAAGATTTCTGCGAGCAGATGTGTAATGCCATTTTCACACGACAATCAAACAGGCAATTCTTACCTGAGCGACTATCTCAAGTTCATGAAACTGCAATCCTCTCCTTTCTTGACAAACTGACAGTACCATTTCCTCATGACGCTTCAATCTCATTCCACAAGATATCCCAAGATGCTCACGTTGTTTATTTCAAAGGACCACTCCAATTCATAGCTCTAGAATCTCCGAAATCCGTTGAGGACCAAGCCAAACTTGGTTTCTTGGGAGAACTCATTGTACTATATGCTGAGAGCTTAGGCGTCAGAACCTGTTGGATGGGACATTACAGCAAGAAGCAAGTCAGTAAAATCGTGTACAATGATAGATTGCAAGAGAGTGAACGTCAATTATTTTGCATTATTCTTCTAGGTTATCTTCCTGAAAAGATGGGAGTACTTGATAGAATTTCAAAAAGAAGATTCTCAAAGAAAAATCGTACAATAGAATCCTTTCTCCACAAGGATTCACAGACAGACTTTCCAGCATTTATCAGATACGCACTTGCACTCTCATCAAAGGCTCCATCTGCAATGAATACTCAGAAATGGTATTATCGTGTTTCAATAGTTGAAAATAAATATGCAGTGGAGTTGGGTAAAAATAAGGGCTACAAGCATTTCAAGTGGCCTTACTATGATATCGATGTTGGAACTGCTGCAGCTCATATTTGGCTTGGTCTTAAAGTACATAATGCAATTCATTCGGTTACATGTTCATCGGATGGCCATGACTCAGTATGGAGTTTCTTGGTGAAAGATAGTGGCTTATCCGTATAGGAAATGTACTCCTTTGTAATTGACTATTTGATGAAAAAGAAACGAAGTGGTTGGGATTTACCCCAACCCTTCCGCTGTATTATCCGATCTTTGTTCCACAGTTGGGACAAAACTTGGCACCGTTAAGACCAGTACCACAGTTGGGACAGAACTTAGCTCCGGCTGGGGCTGAACCGCCTCCACCACCTTGCTGTTGTCCTCCTCCCATCATACCTGCCGCTCCTGCCATAAAGCCCATCCCTGCTCCGAAGCCGGCACCGGGGCTTTTACCAAGAGATTCAGCTGATGACTTGACGGTCTCTGAACCGAGTAACTGTGAACCGCTAACTCCACCTGTCTTCATGAAGAAGAGTCTCTCACGATACTTCTCGGTGGTGTCTATGCCCTCAAACTTCAAATCTACGAGTTCAAGCCCGATTCTCTCGAAGTTCATTCTGACCTTGGTCTTGACCTTCAGTGAGGTCTCATCAAGCTGAGTAAATACAGCCTGCAGGTCGAAGTGAGCAAATTCGTCAATGATTCTCTCATTCATGAATGAGCGAAGGAAGTCATTGACCTTGTTTGTGCTAAAGGCGTTCTGATTTGAAACGACTTCATTCACGAAGATCTTTGGCTCTTTAACACGGAACCAGAAGTTACCATGAAACATAAGCGGTGCAAGGTCGCTTGTTTGTCCTCTTCCACCATACTTGCCTTGGAACTGGGACCTGGAAATGAAAATACAAGTGGCTTCAAAGACATCGCCCTTGATCTTTTTCTGTAACCATCCAACAAGGCTTGGCATAGAACTGGTGGTAAGTTTGTGGCGGCCCGCAAGGAAAGTGTCCAGAGCTTGTCCATCTCTATAGAAGATGGCTGCCTGGTTCTCCATAACAATCAGTTGTGAGCCCCAACTTATTCGGTTATCTGGATATCTCCAGACTAAGTGGTCAGGACTGGCGTTAGTCCATTCAATTGCATCTGCCATAAGAACACCCGTTTATAATCGAGTTCTGATTGGTTACAGTTTTCATAAGTTAAAAACATTGACATGGTGTGTTCTGAGAAGGGTTCTGAGAAAAAACTCACGATGATGGTACACACTCGCGGATTTTGCTTATGGGATTGCCTGCAAGCAGTCTATTATTAGCAATAAAACTTCAATACGTTTGTGTTAACCTTGACTGAAGATACCCCATCTAACGAAGAGAAACCCAAACCGATGAGCACACGCCCTCCAGTTCGCGGATTCAATCCCTTGGTCAACTATCTCTTCTACACTGTAGCTGTTCTTGGAGCATATATCCTGTATTGGGCATTAGGATATCCTGCAGTTATTGCTATGATGATGTTCTTTGTGATTCGATTGATTCGTGACACAGTTCATGTATATCGAACGTACGAATACAAATTCGCAGGACAAGCATCGATAGTAAATCTCATCTATTCGATGGTCTTCTTCATCATTCTTGTTGTGAATGGTCTAGCACTCTCCCAACAAATGGCCCCGATTATCTTCCCTGACTTTATTGATCTAACCTCTTGGACTCCCCTCTTCATAATGGGTGGCGTGTTTGGTATGATGAACATAAAGAAAATGTGGGGTCCCCGAAAGAGATTCTATTAGATTTCAAAGGACATTAGATCCTCTCCCATGACGACCTCAGCATCTGTTCGTCGGCGAATGATATCAAGAACCTTCTTCTTATTGCTGACAACGTCTGGTGAAACATGAGTCAGGACCAATTTCTTTGGAGCAATCTCTTCAACAATCTCAGCTAATTGGCTGGGTGTTGTATGAACCCCTTCTGGATTTGGTCCATCTAACCAATTGCACTCATGAATTAGAACATCAGCGCTTTTTGCAAGATCTATGACATCACGACAAGGAGCTGTATCTGATGAGTACACCAGTACTCGACCTCTCCAATCGATTCTCAATGCTCTCGTTTCCATGGTCCCATGAATTGTAGGCGTGTTAGAGATGATTGCTTCTCCTACGTGAACCGCCTCGGTCTCTTTTAGTGCTCTCACATTGATTAACAGTCTATCTTGAGCATACGGAAATGCAATATCAAAGAGACCTCTATACCATTGTTCGATTGCTTGTGGTCCATAGATATTCATGGGCTTGTCATGATTATCTAACCACAGATTCTGACACAACATTAGAAAATCAGAACAATGGTCGATATGAAAATGGGTAATAAAAATAGATGAGATAGATTTTAAATTCAAGCCTGCCTGAGTTAACCGATGGTAGACTCCTGCTCCAATGTCAAAAAGAACACTCTCATCATCTAGTTCAATGAGTATTCCCGATTGAACTCTGTCTGGGTCTGGATATGTTGTTCCTGTGCCAAGCATTGTTACTTTCATATCAATCAAACTTGAGAGTAATAAAACAGTGAATGAGTCTTTCCATTCGGTATCAAGTGATCTCTGGTTTGATAACATACTCGAAGGTGTTAATGAGTAGGCGGAGGTCTCGGACCACTCTTGCATGATCTATGTTTGGGCTCTTGAGCTTATTGGCTATCTCTGGGCATGAAACATTCTTTGCAGCTCGAAGGACTGCAATGGATTGCACACGTACACTTCCCTCTTCTACTTCCCGCCAAAGATTATCTAGTGCATCTGCCATCATTTTTTGTTGGGAAAGTATCTCAACTCTGTCAATCTGATTACTCGCGTCCTGGAGAAGAAGTCCTGTCATGTACTTGGCTTCATTCAGAAATCGAGCACTCGGACAAGCTCCTGAATGCTCCCGGTCTTCAGGTTTAGTAATAGAGTATTTCTGATACACACGTGTGCACCATGATTTTTTCTCTGCAAAGGTCTATTTAATCGCACCTATTTTATTTGCTTAAATAGCAGTATTAGAAAATGAATTGTAATCAGCAGGTCTAACAATACTATTGGATACTTTACAATAAATTGACCTTGATATTTTACCTTTCGATTTTTTTCCTAAATACATTATACAAATAAATACCCAATTGAAATGTAATATCTTCTACAATATCCAATTTGAGGCGACCTGAAACGCATTTGAAATCTTCCAAATCTACCGGTCTTAGACTAAAGGAATTCATACTGGATTATTTTCCATTGTTAATTATCATTTCAATTGTGTCACTATACATTCTTTGGATTACTGCTGTTATGCCCCTTGGTTCAAGTTTCGACGAAGTGAATTTAGTACGAAAGGGATTACAAGCTATCCTAATGCTCTTTTTGGTTATATTTGCTCAAAGAATCAAGGGTTTCAATAAAGCATTTGTATGTCTCACGATTGGATTAAGCATTCTCTTACTTGGTGAAGTAGAGAATTTCTTGGATGTATTGTATGGTATTGAGTACAACTTAGGTGGTATGGATTTAGAAGATACGAATATTATTGGTCTAGTTCTAACAGTACTCGGACTCATCCTGTGGACAAATGAACTTGCAAAGTCACGTGATATCAACGCACAACACCAGCGTGAAACAGAACTCTATGCAACTCTCCTTCGTCATGACCTTAGAAATGATCTGCAAGTTCTCCTGGGTTATATTGAGTTAATGATGGAAACTGCTGGACCTCTTGATAGTAAAAATGAGAAACTTATGGAGTCTTCAAAAGCTGCGGCTATGAGAATGTCGCGATTGGTCAAAGCATTTGCTGTTAAAACAGAAACGAATGACTTGTCACTGGTAGAGTTGGTTAAATCAATCGTATCAGAGGCTGAAGCAACTCACTTCGGTCTAAAATTCAAACTTAGCATTGGACCTGGAACAGATAAGCTGAAAGTTTACGGGGGCTCTCTCCTCAGAGCTGCATTTGACAATCTCTTTAGAAATTCACATCAGTACGCTGGTGATTCTGCTCCTGTAACTATAAATTTGGAGAAGGTTGGTACGCACACAGAGTTGATTATTTGTGACAATGGACCTGGTATTCCCGAAGAACAGAAACCATATCTATTCGTGAGAGGTTCTGGCTACCTTGAAGGTGGATTGGGTCTATATCTTACTATTACAATTATCCGAGGGTGTGGCGGGGATATTGAGCTTATTGAATCTCCAACAGGAACTGGAGCTGCGTTCCGAGTAATTCTTCCAATCTCCTGAATTTGTATTATCAATAAAAAAGAAAGAAATCAGAGGAGTAGCAAAACGCGATCATTCCTCTGATTAACTCATTTTCGATTCTACGAACGCCTTTTCCAATGTATAATGGAAATCAAAGCACCTGCAACTAGTACGCCTATCATTCCTCCCAAACCTATCAGAAGTGGATTAAGCGTTGCATCAAATGCTGGAGGAGAACCTGTTCCAGCTGCAATTGTTCCAGTTGCAGTTGTGCCCGGTGGAGCTGTCGTATATGTCCCTGTAGGTGCAGGTGTTGTGTAGGTTCCTGTATCAGTATTTGTCGATGTAGTTTCATCGGTAGTAGTAGTTTCCTCAACATCATCAGTTGTTATAAGAAGAGCAGTGTATCCTTCCACGATAATTCCATATCTCATTCCAAGACAGATAATTTCTTGTCTCAAGGCTGGGGTTTCACCTTCGAGATGAACCATTCTCAGTAGACATGTGATTCGATGTTGAGCCCAAATCTTCTCGACATGTTCATTACTCGTTGATGCTGTTGTCGCAGAATTCGAGTATATCTCTGTGCCATCTGGATACTCGATAGTTGTATCCACCGACAATGATGTCTCATAACGCCCACAAACGATTATTTCGCTTCCATTGAAGAATGGTGACTCATTCAAAGGCATCAATGTACTCATATCTAATGCACCAGTAAAGTCGATTGAATACGATTCAGCAATGGGTGTTGCGAACTCGTAGTAAAATTCCACAAGCTGTGCAGCAGCATCAGACGACGGTTGAATGAAAACAAAGAATCCTTGATGCTGAGCTGCTAAGTTCGCCATAAGGTTCTCATCAGAATCTGAACCAAATGCAACAGTTGATATTGAAACTCCAAGATCATTAGCCTCCTCAATTGCTTCAAGGATTCCAGATGTATCAGTGATTTCTCCAGCTGTGGGTAATCCATCTGATAACATTAATAGAGCCTTTACATTTTCTCCTGCGCTCATAGTTTCAAGTCCCGCCATCATCGCTCCATGAAAATTCGTACTTCCCCCTGGTACTATAGCGCTGACCCATGCTTGTGCTTCACCAATACTTGTTGCAGATGCAGAGTGCGGTTCAATCCAGAGTGTCGATATCTCATGATCAAACGCAACTACGTTGAATAGATCACTTGGCAAAAGGGTCTCAATCATAGAATTGAAAGCTGAACGCGCTTGCTCAATCTTTGTACCTCCCATCGATCCAGATTTATCAAGAACGAACACGTATTGCCGATGTGCTCCGTCTGATATTTCTGTGATAGATGGTGCAAGTAAATAAACAAAGAAATTGTCTGTTCCATTTGTGTAGGTCAATAATTGACTTCCACCAAGTTGACGATTCAGTGTATATTTGATTTTCACGTTCTCTATACTTATCGTATTATGACTGATATAATCAATTCTAACTCCATTTGTTAGATCCCTCGCAGTGAATGAAGGTAGACCTTGGATTGAATATCCTGCTATTGGTTCGAAATTAGATTTAATTGACAGGTCTATGATGACATTGGTATCAATAGGAACACCTCTTGCAATGGGAAGTTCCAAAGAATAGAGACCTAGTTTCCGTGCAAGTAATCCTTCTATTTCAACTCCCACCATTGCTTCAGTATTATTTTCCAAATTGAAGCTAACACGATATCCTGGGCCTGACTTTACTACAAGCAGTGCACTCTCATTCTCTTCAACACTTGCATTGTATGCCTCAATTGCTGCTTGCTCGGGCATGACACGTCCCCAGTATGTGATTCCTCCAATCACAATTGATACGTTGCTTAGTCTGATCCCCTCCTGAAGCTCAAATAACCAATTGATCTCATTTGCTGTTGCTTCTCGATTGTCGAAACGCATCATATACAAGACATCAACATAACTATCGACAATTGATCCTTCAATCGTTACGTCATCGGGTATCATTGACCCCAATCTTATTTCAGCTGCAGGTTCACCATCAAGGTTGTGAGCATTGTTGATTAAGAGTGATGGCAATACTATAGCTGAAACACTAAGGATGATACCGATTGCTCCAATTAGTAAATACCGTGTGTCCACTTTCACATGGTTCAACTCCCACATCTCTATTGCTGAACATGCATAAACCTCCGCCTGTGCTCCTCAATACACATGATGAAATATATTCAACAAGTTGACCAATGGTCTTAATTCGAAAACTAAGATTAGAATCTATTCTTTGAACAAATCGTTCTAGTAGTTGAACCGCGCCAAAAGTAGATTCAACCATGCTCATTAACACATTATAGTTCGACTTTTGACGAACTATATTTCACAAAAACAACATCAATTTATACTACTTTACATATGTTTACACCATTGCGTGGGCCTTAGGGCCGAGGAGAAAAAGAAATTGAGTGAACAACAATATGATTTCAAAACGATAGTCCAATTTATGTCAGCTATCGCATTGGCAATCTTCTATCTGGTATATCTACCTTGGACATACTTGTCCGCTGATGTGCTTACTAATGTGTCACTGACCTGGATATATTACTTTACTCTGGTACTTGGATTGCTCTTTCCAATGTACTATGCAATCGAAAAGGAAACCATGGCTTGGCTATGCCTTGGTCTTTCCATGCTCCTGAATTCTGCGATATGGATGGCTTTGGACCCAACTATGGCAATTCCAGCTGTCTTAGTTCTAATAGTTGGTCTGCTGTTCTTTATAGGACCATTCCTTGAAGAGCGAGTGGGAAACTGGGACTTTATCAAAAATCTCTTTCACTTCTTGAAAGGATTATTCCTCGTTCTTGCTATCGCTTTCTTTGCGGGATTCAACATTGACCTAATGATTGGAAATACCAGTATGAACCATATCATGCCCCAATTCATTTACATGGGTGGCGGCATAATGGTAGCCTTTGCTGTTTGTCTTATGGTCTACGGTCTCTTCAACATCTTCAAGATGTTCCTACCTGAGAAGATTGGTGGTTGGTTTGGAGACCTTGCAAAGGTCTTCTACATGCTTATGGTATTGACATTCCTAATTGGAATTACTTTCAATGTGGTTACATACGCTCCCTTTGCATTCTTTGCGAATTACTGGGGTGCAACACTTCCATGGACCTCTGGTTCGATAGGATTCTTTGCAGGTATGTACAACTTGGGTAACTCCAATCTGGGAGCAATCCTATTGATCATTCTTTTCATCTATGGGATGGCAAAGATTGCAAAGAAGTTTGAGTAAACATACAAACTGAATTGGGAAAGGGGGAACTCCTCCTTTCTCTTTCTTTTCAACTCTTTAACAAATTCACATTCATGTATTGCTCAACCTTATACCTTTCTCAGAGATGTGTTTTCAATGTAGAAGTTGATGAAATGAAAGACGCCAAAATTGAAACGTTATGTGGAAAAACTCGTCCAGATGAGATTTCTGTGAGTCCTGAAAGAAAGAAATTCCAATCTGTGACTCGGTTGCTTCTTGCCACTCATAATAAGAAGAATATTCTGTGCCCATATTGTGGGAATGTTTTAAATTTCGAAGTTGCGATTGAATGGATGGGTCCTGATGCTTTTCTTTGTGGCTCATGCGACCGGCTTTTAGAAATGTCTCTAATTCATCGAGCACTCAGAGACCTTGGTATCGAGTAGGACTTTTTTATTCATCAATTGATTTCCTCTCTCGGAATTTTATAGCAAGCATATTATTAGTGAGCAGTAAGAATGCAGTAGTATGTCAAAGACACTCTATGACATCATTGACTCCTGGACTATAAATTGGGATCGTGTGTCCATTGAAATCACAATGAAACAGGTATCCGATTCTTTCAATAAATACAAACTTGTCTTCTTTCTCCTTGAGGAAATCTGGGATGCATTAGAATTCATCGATGATCCTCTGGAGTTCATGACTGAAGAGCGGAAGATAAAACAGATTGAGACTATTCTCAGTAGTGGAATGAATGAACGAGCTGCGAAATATGTCCAGCTTGAAGTTACTGAAACACCAGAATTGAAAATTGCTGTTCTGAATGCTGAAGAAACAATAGCAGAACATCCTAGTTGGTTTGAACCGTGGGAGGGAGTTACCTGGGATGCAGTAAGGCGATTGTTGTCTGGATCTAAATGAGAATTCTCTTGTCGATTAATCCGTTAGAATTTTCTAGTTTTCCAAATTAGAACCTTGTCTTCTAGCTTTTAGTGTATCATCTACGAGAAGATAGAGTCCTAAAACATCTGCAAAAGATAATGCCATTGCTATTCCAAATTCTGATGAGGGCATCCTTGACATCACAAGTAATAGTGAACCAAAAAGTCCGAATGTGAGAAGTCCAATCAATCCTGTAATCCAAGACATAAGTGATACTCTATCTTCACCAATTGGGTATGTTCTGAAGATTGCATAAAACAAGTATCCTACTATTAGGAATAACTGAAAACCAATAGTGATGTTAAGAAACGGTCCTTGCATACTAATTGTTATTCTCAGTTGGATATTATTACTTGGCATATAGCTATAAAAAAGAAGTATAATTCCGGAGCCGTCGCTCCGGAATATCTAATAGACTACTCTTGATAACCCTTCATGTAGCCTTCTCTCTGATTCCATTTCTCTTCGAGACGCTGCATGATGGTCCACATTCGGTAGGTGTAATTCCAGGCTTCGTCGAACTTCCCTTGGTTCATCTGATCCAGAAACTCTTCAGCCACATCATTGATACTACCGATGTCATCTAGAAGTGTTGCATCGAACTCGTACACTTGGTCGAGTTCCTTCTCATTGATCTTTTCCTTGCTTCCCCAAGCCGCATAACCATAATCGGCATAACGAATTGCGGATTCAATTTTGTCACAAAGATTGAGCATCCTATCAAAGGTTTCCCAAGTCTTACTAAGATTATAGTCGACAACCATCATCTGCAACTTTTCCAAATCCTGCTTAACAAGACGTAGTTGGTCTGCAATGAACTCACGAAGGACTTTGTCAGCGGCGCGCCTCTCGTTCTTCTCTTGGTACCCATGCCATCCGGGGATGTAATGGGTGATCTTGCCGAAGAAGCCTCCTTTGATGTCCTTGGCTGCCTTCTTTCTAATTCGCTTTGCAATTGGGTCTGTTACCTTTCCCATGCTGTTAATTCTCCTGATAATTTACAACCCTATGGCATGACGTCTAGAGTTGACCTGACTGGAATCTATACTTGAGTCCTTAAAAAACATGCCACAAGGAACTCCACCTTAGGATTTTGAGAGAATTCGCATTAATCGGAATAAGAATCGCTGGTACGGTTGCTCTTAAATAGAAAAATATCTTGCTGGCAGACTATGACAGACGATGGGATTATTCGTACGATGAATTGGACAATCAAACCTTCAGTGATTCGAACGACTACTGATCAATCAATTGATACCGCAAGAAAAGCAATGGACCTAATTGCCAAAACTCCACCAGGTAACGAAACCCTCACTACTCTGCAGGAGTTTGAAGAGGTATTTGGTGCAATTCGTGAAGCACTCGGTCCGATTAGATTTCTGAAATATGTTTCCACAGAAAAGGAACAGAGAGATGCATGTGATTATACTGAAAAACAGCTACTCAAATTTGCTAACGAAATTTTGGGAAGAAAAGATCTCTTTGATGTAATCATCCGACTCGAGTCAAAGAGTGAAACATTTGGCGAAGAGGAACAGACTCTGTTAAAGAAGACCATAGATGATTTCATACATAATGGTGCTGGTCTTCCTGAAGCTGAGCGAAAGGAGTTCCTTGAGATTTCAAACAATCTCACAGTTCTCGAAGCTGATTTTTCCAAAGTCCTAGCTGAGATTACGACAACCGTGCCATGTACAAAGGAAGAACTTGATGGAGTCCCATCTGCTATATACGAGCATCTTGAGAAGGATGGCGACAAATATCTACTACCTTTGGATTACCCTGTTTTAATTCCTGTACTGAATTATGCTCACAACGAAGAGACCAGAAAACGAATGCAAACTGCTCAGAACCAACGGGGTGGAAAAGAAAACAGTGAGCGTCTTTCAGATGCTCTTGCGCTTAGAGACAGAAAAGCCAAACTTGCTGGATTCAAGAATTTTGCAGAATTCCAGATTAGTATCAAAATGGCAAAGACACCAGAACGTGTCTTAGACTTCATGGATGACTTGAGTAAGAAGTTGAAACCTCTCTATAGGAAGGAACTTGTCGTTCTGAAAGAGCTTAAAGCGAAGACAACTGGTGTTGCCTTAGAAGATGTTGAGTTTCATCTTTGGGACTTGTTCTATTATCATGAACTTCTACGAAAGGAGAAATACTCGGTTGACCAGAATGAAGTCAAAGAATATTTTCCAATGGAACGAGTTGTAAACGGTGTACTTGAAATTTTTCAAACTGTACTCAATCTTGAATTTGTTGAAGTCAAGGATCGAAATGTTTGGTATGAAGATGTTCAGGAATATAAAGTGATTAACAAGGTTACAGGAAATGCTATGGGTGTCTTCTATCTTGATCTTTATCCGCGGGAAGGAAAGTACAAACACTATGCAGTTTTTGATTTCCTCAATCGTCGTGTGAAAGATGGAAAGGCTCTTCTACCAATAACCTCAATGGTAGCTAACTTCCAGAAACCCACAGACAAACAGCCTTCTCTATTAACTCATAATGAAGTAGAAACTTTCTTCCATGAGTTTGGTCATCTCATGCATGTTGTAACAAATCAGGCAAGCTATGCAAGTTTTGGGCTAGATGGTATTAAACCAGACTTCATTGAAGTTCCTTCCATGCTCTTGGAAAACTGGGCATGGAAAGAAGATGTTCTTCAAATCTTATCTGGCCATTACAAAGATCCTGACAAGAAGCTACCTTCTGACCTCTTAGAGCGAATGCTGAAGGCGAAACTGCTTGATGTAGGTGCATTGACGTTGCGTCAAGTTTTCTTCTCACTAATAGACATGTACTACCACACTGAACCAGTCGAAGACACCACAGCTTTGTGGATCAAGGTGTTCCCTGAGATAACAGGAATGAACTTGCCTCCTGATACATATCCCGAAGCTAGCTTTGACCATCTCATGGGTGGTTACGAAGCTGGATATTACGGATACCAGTGGTCAAAAGTCTATGCTGAGGATGTCTTCACCAAGTTTGAACAGAATGGTTACTTCGATGAGAAGACTGGTCTAGAATACCGTCAAAAGATACTCTCTCCTGGTGGAAGCAGAGATCCTGATGAAATGATTCGTGATTTCTTAGGTAGGGAATCAAACAACAAAGCATACTTGAAATCTTTAGGTATCGATAACTAAGGAAAATGAATTTGGGGTACGCTTTGTGTACCCTGCTCCTCTTTTTTTTACACTGGACAAGAGTTCATAGAATAAAGAATAGAAAGAGTAGGATGAAAAGTTCCTACTCTATGATTTTACTTTTTACCAGAGTTGGTATTGTCTCTTGACGAAACCTTCCCAAACACGAGGTAGTTTGCCAATCACTTCTTCGGTGATTGATTCAACAGACTTTCTCACCTGATCAATATCACAGTCTCCGAAGAGTTCGACATTGACTGCCTTAGGCTCGGTGATAGGTGCACCAATCTGACTTACGAGATAACAGTAGACCTGTGAAAGATCTGGGTGCTCCTTGTAAACGCGTTCAGTGATTTCGCGAGCGGCCACATTGTAAGTTTTTCCAACGTGACTTACGGGATTCTTACCCGCTGCTGCTTCAAGGGTCATTGGTCTGTAAGGTGTGATCAGGCCGTTTGCACGATTTCCTCGACCTACCTGTCCATCGTCTCCGTGTTCAGCAGAAGTACCAGTAACAGTAAGGTAAAACAGATTATCAGCTGGGCTGTCTGCAGTGTTCACACTAACCTCTACATCCATATCTGTAATTTTAACTGCATGGTCCAAGACAATATCCTTGATACCTTCCATTACACTTGCATATTCATCCTTATCCTTGGTTTCACTGGATATGATGGCTGCAGCTACTTGGACGTGTATCTTATCATCAATACGTGTTCCCATGATCTTGATGTCTTCACCAATCTGGGGCCACTGTTTCTTTATCTTTGGACTGTTGAGTAGTTCTTCTGATTCCAGGGTAATCAATTCGAGAGGTGACATTGGTGCATAACCGACACCGAAGCTTGTGTCATTTGCTCGGGGAACTCCAGATTCAAGATCGAAGTTTCCAACAAGATCTGTGCTTCCTGCTCGAATCTTGTAATCAATTATAACATCACTGTTTACATCAAGATGTGGTAGATCTTTACTTAACCATTGTCTGGTGTGTTCAACAGCAAACTTTCCGACAGGAACCTGTCGCTCATAATCCTTGTCAACGACATCAACTGCACGACCACTCATGAGAATGTAAATCGGTTCGATAACATCTCCGCCTCCAAACTTGGCGTTCGATTGACCACCTACAAGAAGGACTTTGTCTACATTGTGATGCTGGACCTGATCAAAGACCTCCATGTAGTACTCGCTTAGGCGTACGCTTAATTCTTCAGCTGCCTTATCGCAAAGTGTATCCGGATGTCCCTTGCCTTTGCGCTCAACGATTTCTACTTCGAGTTTATCGACGGAAGGTCCTGCTCCGCGTGTGACTTTTAAATTCATAATAATCAACTCGTCTTTCCATCGAGCACGCAGAAAAGTGCATAAAAATCCAGCGGTAGATGATGCATTTTTATTACTTATAGTAATAATCTACATATTTATATTCCTATCAGTTATATGAGAAAACATGATGTCCTTGGAAAGGATAGCGCATCTCCGTCGTGAAAAAGGGATGACTCAATCGGAGTTAGCTTTTGCGATAGGAGTTTCACAATCTTACATAGCACGAATAGAACGAGGTTCTTTAGATCCAAAATTATCAATAGTGAATAAGATAATTGGTGTTCTCATTAGCTCTAGAAAAAAAACTTGTTCAGAAATTATGACTCAAAATCCTGTAATCATTGATGCAAGAGATCCAGCTTCACAAGCAGTGAAATTGATGCGCAAACATAAGTTCTCACAGATTCCAGTTTTGCGTGGAATGCAGATGATTGGTATGGTCACTGAACGAGATATCATTAGGAATCTTCAGCATGACATGAACGAATTATCCGTCCAAGCAGTCATTGGTCCAGAAGGTGTTCCGATTATTGAAGAAACCACACCCGTAGATATCATCACTCCTCTATTAGACACTTACCAAGCCATCCTAATTCATAATCAGGGCAGGATT
>SDNZ01000081.1 GCA_004524565.1 Candidatus Thorarchaeota archaeon | reverse complement strand
GTGAATATATTTTCTGCGATATCTGGGATTGGATTCATATCTGGACCATAATGGTAGAGTGAAGGCCAGAGCTCAGATAGAATTGCTGCAGAGTAGGCTGAGTTGGTAACGTAGATGTTGAAGCTGTCAGGTTCTTCGCTGATAGCAATGGGGACTGTGCCACCAAAGGTACCATCGAGTTTCTGAATCTTTCTCATGGTCCAGGGACCTGAGATGTATCTACCAAGATCTTCCACATGACCAGTGAACTGGTCGTTTCTGTATCCCTGCATGTAGGTGTTCTCATAGACCACAAGCCGGGGTACGTTGTACTGGAGAATCTTCTGCATCTCAGCAGCTGCCTCGTAGACTTCCTCGTAGGTCGTACTATGCAAGAGCTGTTCTCTCCAGCTATCATACGTATCATTTTGAAAATTCGTAGGATTTTCATCGTATACATCTGCATATTCGGACCAGTACTCGTATGCAAGCCAATCAACATCATTATCATAGAAGTTTACAGCATAAAAGATCATATCGTAATTTCCATGCTCACTGAGTCTATTTGGTTCTCCCCAGGGGCTGTAGATTTTACTTGCATCAATATGAAGTGAATGGAGTGCATCAACTCCAATCTGGGCTACGCTCTGTGAAGTGACTGAAGGTCCTGGGGCTTCAATTACAATGTCGAATGGGTCTCCGTTAGGAGCATGTCTGAAACCTGTGGTTTCATTGATTTGAAAACCCAAGTCGTCGAGAATCTGATTGCCAATATCGGATTGGTTTGTATAGTAATGCCACTCAAATTCATTTTCTATACACCAACTGCTAGTTTGGGGAACAAGTGAATCATGTTCTATTGAGAAACCGTCCATTACCTCTGAAGTGATTTTTGTCTTATCAAATGCAAATGCGAAAGCTCTCCTAAGCCCACTAATGTTTAGTGGATAATCTCGACAATTGATTGTAATATGTCCATACCCGTTCCTCAGTGTTGAATAGATGTCAATGTCAGGATCTGCTGTCAATGTCGGAAGGTGAACTGGATCAAAAAAGCTATTATCCATTTCAATCTCCCCTGCTTGAAGTGCAAGTATCCTCTGGTCTTGATTTCCAATCACTTTGTAAACGACTTTATCAACATAAGGACCGATATTGATCGATTCCGAATAATCATCCAAAGCGGAAACTCCGACTGATGAAACAATGATTAATCCTACTATCACTAGTGCAGAAGTAGTATACATCATCCTCCTCAAGTCAGTTCACCGAAACCTCCAATCCATCAATGTATAGGTAAAATTGCGATTTAACTTCTTTCAATCAATCAAATTGAATTTCTTCTTCTGCTGCCAAATCGTACTGCAAGAGCAAAGAGACCAAGAAGAGAAAATCCCGATACAGCTCCTATCGCTACGGTTACAATTTCAGGAATCACAATAATATTTGTTTCATTAGATGTAGATTCTGAATTTGCAGAAGAATTCCAATAACCTAGAATACTTGGAAATCTATCAAAATCATCTTCATCAATCATATAGATTATCGAATCGCCAAGGTCGGACCATCTATTCCCTCTCTTGACTCCATCATCCCACATATTATCTAGGCCTGAACATATCACATTAATTGAATTCCAACCGAAGCTATTCGCTACTATCGTATTGAATCTGGACCCACGATTGAGGAGTAGTCCAGTTTCATCGTTTTCCAATACATCGTTATTGCCAATAAAAGAGTCTGTGGTGCGAAGAAGGAATATGCCTTGAATGTTCTCGTAAATCAGATTTGATTCAATATCGCTCCTGTGGGCTCCAATGAGAACTAATCCATACTCGTTGTCGTATAATTCGCAATCATAGACGGTCGAGTCTGGAGAACTATCAAGAAGCAGTCCATGGCCATTGTTGTGAGCAGTCGTGCTTATAATGTGGCAATAGCTTGACCATTCGATTCGAACTCCGACATCGTTTCCTACTAGTAGTGAGTATCCAATATCTATCCTACTTGAGTACCGAATAAAGATGCCATTTGTACTATTTATTATACTCACACCTGAAATCTCGCAGTCTGTGCAAAACATAACTTGGAGTTGGTCGAGTAACCCTCCCGTGATTGATACATCTTCACAATCTGCTAAAATGATTTGACCGTAATCTCTGCCATCTATTTCTAGATTAGTTGCTCCGTATAGATATGCTAATGGTCTCCCATTTAATAGATTACCAGCAATCTCATGATTCATACCTATAGGATCAGTAATACTAAAACTAAAACCACTGCCTTCAATCTGGTTGTTCAGTATTCTGCAATTTACAGGAGGCCCGTCTTCCATCCCGATATATGCGATTTCTTCGAACGTGATTGCAGAGAAGCATTCCGAGAAACTATTGGTTGATACTTCTAAATTTACTACTCCTTGAAGTCTCATCCCATATTCAAGTTGGTAAATTTCATTCTCGAAGACTTGATTGTTGCCGCCTCCGCTAATATCGACTCCAGTTGTATACACAGTTCCACTTAATTCATTTGAGTTAACATTAGTCCCAAATGACCTCCTCAGCTGCACGCAGAATCCAGTGACAGAAATTTCATTGTCACTTATTATCGTATCATTCCCTCTAAGAGAGATTCCTCCCCAACACCCGCTGACGTAGTTCATCGAAATAGTATGCAGTAGACCCTCTACGATATCAATAGCTGTTCCAAAGGATGTCACGTTATTTCGAGTAATAGAGCATTCCCTTGAATTACGAATGGCAACTCCATATTGGCCGAGGTGCAGATTTGCGCCAGCAAGAGCATTGTCTGCAACATAGCAATTAGTGCAGGAGGTTAATCCTATCCCTTCATAGAGACAGTCATCGAATAAGTTGTCGAAGATGTCTACATTGTTACTATCCTCTATATGGACTGCATACCCCATAGAATCTGAGATTTGAGTATTATCTGAAAACTCGCTGTCAACTAAGTTGTATCCGAGGAAACCCATCATTGATGTGCTAATCGTGTTCCTAGAAAATGTACACCTAGAAGAATCTTCAGCGCTTATCGCAATATATCCTGCCGCAAATATATTGTTCTCAACTCTTCCATTTATTACATTCTCGAAAGTAATAATTCCTCTACCCCACTCTGATTCTTGAGAACCTAACCAACAATTTTGAATTTTGAAATAGCTAGTAGTGTTTGCGATTAAAATACATACAACTGATTCTGAAGTGATATTGAGGTTCGATATTAAATACGGAGAAGTTGATGATCCTTGCCCAGGCCAATCTTGGGTTTCAAAATCAGAATTCCTTGTTATTATAACAGACCCATGGTTAGAATACGCAAGAGACACACCTGAGTTTTCCACTGAACAAATCTCAGAGTCGCTTAATCTATAGGTTTGAGATGAAGTAAGGGGGAGAACAGCAAGCAGGAAACACACTACAAGAATTCCGAGTGCGTTTTTGATTTTCGAAGAGGTCACTCGGATATACGTATTTTTCTTCTTTAAGGGCGTTTCCTCTGGAGCAATACTCACATACATTAATAGAAAAAAGATTCTCCAAGTACACGGAGTGGTTACTGCTGGCTGCACATAATATTCAGGCTCTTTTGATTATGGAACGCGGTGGAATCCCACTGTTCTTCATGAAACTTGATCCAAAGGCACAGGATCTTGATCCGATGTTAGTGTCAGGATTCTTTACCGCGATTCAGAGTTTTTCAAAGGAAGTAATTGAACGAGATAGCTCGATGTTTCAGGTAGATTATGGTGCTCGACTCTTCACTGTCTTCTCTGGAACATCAACTGATTTTGTCGTAGTAAGTTTGGGAGAATGGGATAGTGAAGTAACGTCAGTTCTGCAATCACTTCATGATGAATTCGAAAGTGTCTGGATCAAGAATCTGTCGCGAAAGAAAAAAGACCGATTGAAGGTCGATACGGATTTTCCAGATTTCCGTGAAGGTATTGTTCAGAACCTTTCATTCCGAAAACTATCCGGCAGTTGGGTACCCTATACTTTTGGACCGGAAGATGTTCGTTTTACTAGCTCTTCAGGAATAATAACCCCCCTCATTGATGGGAAACGGACAATCAACGAGATTGCAAACGAGAGTGATGCTGGTACTGATGAAGTACTAGCTGAAATCACTCGCCTCTGGGCTTTGGGAAAAATCAAGTTCAGCAGTATTCTAAGCAAAGAGGACATTGTAGCTTCAACATCTAAAATCGACCGTCTATTACAACTTTCGTCTCCACAACGAGCTGAACTTGAACGGAAAGACCCTGTGGTCATCAAAATGCTCCCTCGTCTATCAATGTTATTTGACGGTAGACGCACAGTAGGCGCAATTATTGAGAGTCTTTCGGAGGAGTATGAAGAACGCCAAATAATAGATGCGATTGATGCTCTTGTAGAATTTGGTGCGATTGTCGTTCTCTCTCCGGAAAAGCGGCGTCTTCTCCTCGTAAAGGAGGCTACTGAACTTGCAGTTAGAGTTGCTGAGAAGATTTACTCTCCAGAAGATGCAATGCAATTCCTGAATGCTGCACTCGATAAGGTTGATGTAGCTGAAGTTACAGGTGTCTTCAGATTGGCTGATCAGTCATGGAGCATCGATTATGATACTCGATTGTACGAGGGTCTCGATCCCCGAAGGCTCATGGATTTGTATGCAGAATGGATTAAATTACTCGCGCAGTTCGTAGGAGCTCTGGATAAAGACAAGATCATCAAGTTTGCAGATGCTTTGACAAACACTTACCAGAGCTACCTCTTCAGACGCTACTCTGGTCATGACCTCAGAGGATTCGAGGAGTTCTCCTTCTGGTTGGAGATGAACTGCGTGAGAAAATAAGGTTGGAGCTGAATATATGTCAGAGATAACAAGACCAATTCATAAGGTTGCTGATATCCTAAGTCGGCGTGGCCAGACCATATATGGCCGGGAAGTAATTGTTGATCTGTGTGCAAAGACAGGAGTTTCTCTTATGGACAGTTTTGCTTCCAACATGAGCGAAGAGGATAGTGATGCGTCCCTTCTTGTTTTTGTTGTAAGTTATGCAAAACTAAATCCTGCGGCAAAACTTACTGTAATGACTCTTTCACGGATACATAACGTCATGATTCCAGAAGAACTTCTTGAGCGGAGAAGAATTTTTGCTGATATCCTAGATTCTCTCTCCGAGTTCACTCATGAGATTACAGAACGCCTTCGTGGCTAAATATATCGAATTCTTGCTTGCTTGAGTTCAATTATATTGGAATTACGTTGATGTAGTGCGAGTGGATATGAAGTTCAGGAAAATTACTCAGATCATTATGGTGCTTTCTATCTTTCTTCCAACTATGCTATTCTTACATGCAGCAGGATATGATACACCTGATGTAAGTTCATACTCTCTTCGTCAACGAGATTATTGGCCTACACTTGGTTGGCAGAACTCGACTCCAAGCGAGCAAGGAATGGATGAGGCAACGCTACAAGCAATGGTTGACCATATCGTCAATGAAGACCTTGATGTTCACTCCGTGATTATTATTCGGAATGGATATGTCGTTCTTGAAGAATATCCAAATCCGTTTCAAGGTCAATCAAGAACCCAATCATATGATGGCACTCATTATCTGTATTCCACAACGAAGAGTTTCACTTCATGCATGATTGGTATCGCAATTGACAAGGGATTTCTAGACAATACCAGTCAGACAGTACTTTCACTCTTTCCTGATATGACATTTGCCAATGTGGATGAGCAAAAGGAGCGAATAACGATAGATGACCTGCTAACGATGCGCTCGGGTCTTCCGTGGGATGAAACGACCGCTCCATTCAGTTCTCCCGATAATGACGTGTGGCAAGTCAACTTCAACTCAAGTGGTGGAGTACAATTTGTACTTGATCAACCAATGGAAGCTGAACCTGGGGTGTATTTTCATTACAATACAGGAGCCTCGCATGTCCTGTCTGGTATTGTAACTGAAGCCACAAACATGTCTATGCTCGAATTTGCTGTTGAGACTCTTTTCACACCACTTGGTATCGATAGATACTTCTGGCCTTCTGACACTCAGGGGGTAACCTTCGGTGGATTTGATCTTCAGCTTCGCCCGCTTGATATGGCAAAATTCGGTTTTCTCTTCTTGAACAATGGTACCTGGGATGGTGAACAGATAGTATCTTCTAACTGGGTTCAAAACACTACCACCACAGTTACCCCACTAGATTCTATTCGTGGATACTCTCGACAGTGGTGGACAATGCCTGACTATGGTGTCTATCACACAGCTGGACTATATGGTCAATACATTTTCGTTGCACCAGAGTTGGATATCGTCGCAGTTTTAACATCGGGCTATGGTGCTAATGATGTCGATGAAAATCCGCAGATGGTTCGTGATTATATTCTTCCAGCAGTAAATGGGTATGTGCCACCTGGTACATCTGGGTCATTTGATCTTGTCCTTCAGATTGCAGTTGCTGCTTCATCAATAATCGCGGTCACAATAATTGTACACTATGTTAGAAAACGGCGGTAAACTCGAAAATAAAAAGATTGAACTAGCAGAAAACCTACAGAAGACTAGGTCGTTCAAATGTCTCCCCAGTACCTGTTCAAAACAATCATTGTTGGCTCCTCAGCTGTAGGGAAGACAAGTATAATCCTGAGGTACACAACTGGGAAATTCCGAGAATACTACACTCCAACACTAGGTGCTGACTTCTCTATCAAAAATATGCAATTTGATCAGAATAAGGTCAGACTTCAGATTTGGGATCTTGGTTCTCAGGATTTTCTTGAAGCAGTCCGATCTGGATACTATCAGGGTGCAAAAGGTGTTATCTTCATGTATGATGTCACTCGGCCAGATACTCTTGATGAACTTTGGAAATGGAAGAATGAAGCTGATGCTCACTTGAAAGGTGTAGTGTATATGGTCGTGGGTAACAAGACCGATCTTGAAAAGGAACGTCAAGTATCTCCTGCAGAAGGTGCAAAATTTGCTAAGAGTTTCCTCGCTGATTATCACGAAACCTCTGTTAAGATGAACGCAGGGGTAGATGATACATTTACAACCATTGCTAAGAAAATCATCAACAAATCAAATTAATCGACCTGAATTGGTTGTTGGAAAATTGTACCTCAACGGTAATAATACCAGTCTACATCCATTTTACTGATGAAAATGAGCGGATTGGAGATTGGACCACGACAAAAAGCAATCATATTTCTAGGCCTTGTTATAGCAACCACAGGTTTTGGATTACACTTCATGATTCCTGGAATGGGAAGAAGCGGAATACTCATTGAAATTGAACCAATGGATACAACAATAGCATCAATCTCACTTTCAACTGGACCATTCGAACAAATATTTCTATTTGACTTTCTAGGATCTAATCAATCGGATTTTTTTGTCTACTTTCTAAGTGCAGATCAACTCCTATTGTATGAATCTGGAACTCCTCTCAGCACTTTGTCAGAACCATTACTTCTTGATGAAAATGGTCGTGCAACGTATCAGATGTCAATGAATGGAGATATCGATCTCTTCCTCGTTTTGGTTAACAATGGATCTGAACGTACAACAATCTCGTACTATTACTCGCTACTACCATCTACGTTTTTTCCCTCCGTAACAATTGGGTTCGTAGGACTATTCTTAATCCTCATCGGATTTGGATTGCATTATTCTGGTTGGAAACGATATTTTCTCATTGGAGTTGGTGCTAATCTTGTTTTCTTTCTTATTCGCATTTTCACCCTTACTACATATTCCCTAGGATTGCCTGACATTTTTATCAATTTCATTCATGTAGAACTCTACAATGATTACCAATACTTCTATCTCTCGTGGATACCCAATCTTTGGGATGGTGCTTGGGCATACTCTGCAGGACTTCCAGTTTACCTGTATCCTCCATTGTGGATTTACACTGTTGGTGTTTTCGGATCAACGCCACCTTGGTTGCCTGGGGTTGTACTATTCTCCTTCAATGTAGCTACAGGAATTCTTGTATACAAAATTGCGGAATCAGTATCTAGAAGCCAGAATAAAGCAACTCTGGCAATGATGATCTACCTGTTGAATCCTATCACAATAGGATATGGTAGTTTCATGTGGCTGAATCCAACTCCCTTTGTCTTCTTTGTACTGTTATCATTTTACCTAGCACTCAATAACAGAACTGAATTATCAATTGTAACACTTGGAGTTGCAACACTCTACAAACAATTTGCTGTTATCTTCTTTCCAATCATAGCTTTATTGTTGATCAAACAGATAGCAAATCGTACCCACAGAACTTCAATCATCCAGTTCATTAGACACACTGCCATCTATGGGGCTGTTGTTGGTTTTGTGTCACTTCCTTTCCTTATTGTAAGTCCGACTGAATATATCAATCAACTTCTCACCAGTACTACACTATCATACGTGCAATTGACAAACTTCAATTCTAATCTTGTGATACCTGTTCATTTTAACGTGTTCTTCCTCTGGCTCTTTGGAAGTTCAGTTCTCACCGATATCATAGCGTGGCTCATCTATAGCTTTGTTTTACTAGCTCTATGTGGGTTGGTTGTCTATGGAGCATACGCTACATATCAGTGGTATAACAATGAAGAATCATCAGTTGATATTAATGGCTTATTTATGAAAGCCATCCTTTGGAGTTTCATTGCTGTTCTCTGTCTTCAGACCTTCTTTCCTCGAGGTGCATACAAGTTTTATCTCCTTGCTCTCATGCCTTTTGCAGCACTTCTCTTCGATTACGAAGATTTGATGTTGGTTCGAGATGAATTCGTTTTCAGTAAACGTCACCTTTTCGTTCCAATTATAGTGACGCTGATATTTCTCTGCTATCGGTTTGTGTACCTCTGGATTCTAGTTGCATGGGCTTGGTTCTATTTGATTCAGAGTGGAGAACTCTCCAGAATCCGAGATGGGATCCGTTCCTTCTTCTCAAAGGCGAGAAGTTCTCCTGAACTCGATTCTGAAAAAATCGAGACTTGGGAAGAGATATACTCTGAATGATAATTCTATTTCCGTTTCATAACCACTACTGCGACAAGGATTAGAACCACACCTACACCTACACCAATGAGAATCAAATCCATTGGTAGTGGGGCTGGCGGAGTGTATGGCCATGACGACATATTCGCTACTGTTGGTGATGAATCTACTAACCAACGTGATATTGTGAGTAGCATTGGCCACTCTGAATCGGGGTCGTCGAAACCATCCATATACTCGGTCCCATCTCGGTCTCCATTCTCCTCATATTCAAAATGAGGACTTGATATGAACAGATTACCTTCACCATACTCAGCTGCAATCATAGCTGGCTGATTGTTGTGAGTGTAGTTTGCAATACAGATTATTTCTTGGCTTTCTGATGGCACAAAATACCGTCCTGTTCTAAAGAGGACAGACATATTTGCTGGCATATCCGAGAGGTCAGGTCCTGTGCTATCCCGATTGATTGAGACATTAGTCATTTGCATGGACTCAAGATCTTCAACTTCGTATGAGGTTCCACTAACAAGTCCCAAATCAAATGTCGTTGTTACTCCCTCGAAGTATGACCCATTCATTGCCATTGCAGCACTTCCGCGAACTCCTATATATGAACCACCAAGCGCGACCCATTCACGAATGATCTGCAATCCATCGTCCGTGAGTCTATTTTCCAAAGTTGGACCGAGTCCTTCTGGAATTGCCAGAATCTCGCAAGCCCAGAGGCAACCATTAAGGAGTTCTGTCGTATTGAAAATGAAGACAGTGGCATTCATCCAAGTGAACATATTGTATAATGCTAGACGACTTTGGTTCACCCTTGGATCTACATTGTTGATATAGCCCTGATAGATTCCCACTGTAATGCCGCTCAAGTCTGGTGATGATTCTCCTGTTGTTTCAGCACTTGAAGGGGCGATTCCAATTCCAATGAATGATGATACTCCTGACATAATCAGGAGTGTAAGAAATACTAGTGATAGAGTTCTTCTATGTAACATGTTATGACCACGTACCTGAATTTCACTTCTTCACCGTAGGATATTCTATATACAATATGGCTACTTATTGGCGCAAGTTTTTGTGGTCAACCAAAATTATCGGAAGAATGAACTCGATATCACCAACTACTGTAACTTCTTATTTCTTCATTAGCGCCCATTGCCCAGCATCGCTTTCCAAGAAATTCTGTTTCGATCACTATCCCTCTTTCTTCCATATTCTTGAGATGATCTTTGAACTCTTGGCATGTCACTACTAGACCATTGGTTAGCTTCAGGAATTTCATGTAGAGAGTTCCTTCAAACTCAAGAATGGAATGTCCGAACGATTGTAGTATGAGCTCTTCAATCTCTGGTGGTACTGTACTCTTTACTTCTGGTTCCTCTATTTCTTTGAATTCTGTGAATGGTATGTGCATTAGATCACCACCATCACGTTCTCGAGAGTATATATAATGACGATGAAGAACACTTCTGAAACGTTTAGAAATGAACGGCCCATAATCCTTTATTTCACCAAAAATTGGTTATAACACTTCAAAAAAGATATTGAAAAGCTAGTATATTTGCTAACGCAAGCATACTAGCTAGTCGTAGTCTTGTTCAAAGCTCAGCATTACACGAATGACATCTCAGAATACCTTGCTCATTTTTAGCTCCACAATAAGGACAGATTACAAGCACGCGGTCTCTTACAATCTCTCGTTGTGTTATTGTTGTAGTTGTAGGAGTTACGGGTGCTCTGTAGTGGTCAACTGTGGGTGGTGCCTGTGTCCATTCTGGTTCTTTCTTCTTACTTCTACTTCTACATACACAACAACAGATGAGTAAGATCAGAAGAAGTGCCCCTATTCCAATAAATGAGACTCCAATATCTCCAATCCCACTACCAACGCCAGATGTATCTACCTCTATTCCACATGAGAATGTCAGAGTGTCTACTTCGTTTTCTGCATAGAACACAAAGTACCATGTACCTGTGGTTGGAATGGTGAAGTCATCAATTGTGGATGTATGCATTTCATCTTCAATACTATATCCTGTTGCAGTGAATCCATCCACCCAATCATCAAAGTTTGACTCATCACAAATGAAGAAATCCAATCCATCGGTTGAGAAGAAAGTAGAGAAATGTCCACCAACAACAGTTCCTTCACTAAATGTATATGAAAGGAAATAGTACTCTTCATCCTCTAGCACTACTCCATATTCTGTATAGGTGTAGGCAGATGTAGAATAGAATGGAGTGTTATCACCATTCACGTCGATGGCTGTATCAATTGTGATATATAATGAACCATCAGTATTATCGAAAACGACATACCAAGTATCACTGTACGGGGCTGTGAATGAAAATCCATAAGTATGCATATTTGTTGCACTTTCATACTCGGTTGCAGAACCTCCTCCATCCCAATCTATGAAATCAGCTTCATCACAGATAAAGAAGTCCAATCCTTGAGTTTCCGAAACTGTTTCGAAATATCCAGAGAGAACATCACCTGTAGTTAGTACATAGTCGTCGTACAAATATTCTCCCGGATTTATCGACTGGTCTGTATATTCATTGTCAAATGGTAATGCCTCCACTGATTGTGTTTGATATATTACAGCTGCAAACAGAAACACGCAGAAGAGCAGCATGAATTGTTTCTTTGTTAACATTGAAGGATTGACCTCCGAGTATAATCTGCATCATTTCTATTAAGACACATATAACTTTCGTGTGTTACTTTCACAGAATTCAATAATCTGCGAAGGATGATTCATCACTAAGAAACTCACTCGGTATTCCCATTTCCTCAAAGTATTTTAGAATTGAAAAATATGCCCCAGAAAAAACTGCAGAATAAGACGAAGGTTACGAAACCCTTTCGAGTATATATAAACAACAAGTAATTCCCTCTACTTAGAAACTGGAATTAAAATCAAATTAAGTCTGTGAATTCCATGTTTCTGGTTTTCTATTGTTAGCCGAATCCTATTTATGCGGGATATTTCCAGCGATGTCATACGTTCGACAATTACCGAATCAGCCCCCATGGCTGACGATGGAGGATTAGTCATTTGGTAGAATACAACAAGGTCACTGACGAATTGGTCAAGAAACTGGTGGCAATTTGTGGCGAGAAATACGTCACAACCAGTGAACCCCTTCGTCCCAGTTACATGGCGAGAGGCATCATGGGTATGGAGGCCGAACTGCCTGAAGTTATTGTGAGACCCGAAAATGCTGAGCAGGTCTCCAAGATTCTCGTGGCGGCTAATGAAAACCTGAGCCCAGTCACACCTGCTGCTGGCGGCCTGAGCGGAGGATTTGCACTCCCTGCAATTCAGCCCGGCGGTATCTACATGGACATGACAAGAATGGACAAAATGACGGTTGATGTTGAAAACCGTGTCATGGTCGTGGAGCCTGGTGTGAAATCTGGCGATGCCTGGAGAATTTTCAAAGTTCAATATCCCGACTGGGCACCACCGATTCCTGACGGTGCACCCCCTGCAGCAACTGTGCTGGGTGATGCTATCGAGCGAGGATTCAGTCTTGTTACTGGTGTATATGGTCCTCAGGCAGATATGATCATGGGTCTGGAAGTAGTCCTACCAACTGGGGAAATATTCCACACTGGATCATGGGCTCTACCTGGTGCAAAGCCATTCTATCGCTGGGGTGTTGGCCCAAATCCTGACGGTCTCTTCCTAGGCTCACAGGGTTCAATGGGTATCATCACTAAATGTGCAATCAAGATGGTTCCACATCCGCACTTCAAAACGGTGGTAGCTTATGGTGGCGAAACATGGGATGATATTGTTAAACCCGCCTGGGAAATCTCTAAACACGAGATGGGAATCAGTGAACGAACAGTTATGGTACAGGGCGGAAATTACGAACTCGTCATGACACGTTGGCCTCAAAAGCAGGTCCCCACTTCTTATGATTTCTACAAGAAGATTGGAGTTGACAAGAAATGGATGAACTATGAGGTCTGGGCATGGTCACAAGAAGAACTTGATTTTACACTCAAAGGTATTGACAAGATCTACAAAGACTTTGAGGTTCGTGAGAAGCGTACCCTACCTCAGCAACAACTTCATCCAAAACAGATTGCATCACGACTTAAGAAGCCGAACAAGATTGCCGTTCCCTATTCACTCTGGGAGGCTGGTTTCTTGTTCATCACTTGGTACTGTCCATGGCTTGAGTCCAGTGCAATGATGGAGGAGTACTGTGCTGCAATGGCGGACCATGGCTTCCCTGAAACTATGTGGGTCGCCTCTATCGACCATGCACGACAGGCAATTGTTATGCCTATCCTGTGCTTCGATAGTACAGAGCCAAAGATCATGGACCGAATACGAGAGTTCAATCTCGAAACTACGAGAAGCTTCCTGAAGAAGGGCTGGATCAACTATAGACCTGACCCATTTGTTCATGCTCCAGAGACCTTCTCGCAAGCTAAGGAATACTACAAGATGCTCGTCAAGTTCCGCAAGGTTCTCGACCCGAATCTTATACTTCACCCAGGTCGTCTCGCAATCCCATGGGACAGCGTTTCGGACCTTCCTGACCCGAGTAAAGAATGAAACTTGGAGGCTGGAAAAGTTACAAATCGTAATATCTTTAATGCTATACATAAAATGGAGGAACGATTGAGATGACAAGTCTAGAAGAGCTTCGTAAGATCAACGCACGCTGTATCCACTGTCGAGCATGTCAGTACGCTTACTCTGGTGAACCCGATAGAGAGGGTAAAGATGAAACATACACTGGTATGTTACAGGGATGTCCAGCAGGTCTGTATTTTGGCTGGGAAGGTTACTTCAATTCAGGCAAGCAATGGATGGCCAGAGCTTTTCTGAATGGTGAACTTCCAGCAAGTCGAGAACTGCTAGAGATTACAGAGGCTTGTACAACCTGTGGAATGTGCGAGACCCAGTGTCCTAACTATATCGATACGGTCCATGTCACAGAGGCACTGCGTGCAGCCATTATTGAGGCTGGAGTAGAACCTCTTGATAAGCACAAGATGTTTGGTGACCGTGTTAGTATGGATGAACTCAGGAATCCCTACAAGGGAGCTCGCGAGGAGCGAATCAAGTGGCTTGAGGAGTACAAAGAGTTAATCGACAAACCCGATGTAAAGATTGCATACTATGTAGGATGCACTGCTGCTTACAGGCAGCAACAAATTGCAGATCATACTGCAAGCATCCTGAGAAAATTAGACATCGATTTCACTGTACTCAGTGATGAGGTCTGCTGTGGCTCTCCTATTCTCAGGACTGGTCAGAGGGATATATTCAGAAAAGTCATGGATGAGAACCTTGAGCTATTCAAGGACTATGACCTACTTCTCTTCAGTTGTGCTGGATGCTACAAGACCTTCAGGAATGACTATCCAATGCACAGTGGCAAACCTCTACCCTTCAAGGTCCGTCACGCAGTCGAGTTTGTCTATGATTGGCTTGAGGAGGGTAAACTCAAGATTGAGAGACCCTACAATAAGAAGGTCACCTGGCACGATCCTTGCCACAGTGTTCGTCACGTTGGTATAGCAATAGAAAAAGAGATTCTCAAGAACTCTGAGAACTGGTTACTTGACAGCAGAGCTGCTGAGAAGGCAAAAGAAGCCCACTATGAGCTTCCACGAATCGTTCTCAATAGCATCCCTGGGTTGGACCTCCGTGAGATGTACCGCATCAAAGGAGATTCCTTCTGTTGTGGAGCAGGTGGCGGAGTTAAAGCACAATT
>SDNZ01000080.1 GCA_004524565.1 Candidatus Thorarchaeota archaeon | reverse complement strand
TTCACCAGGTATCTTTCGTAAATACTCCTTCACAATACCAATTATCTTCTCTTTAATCTCAGACGAGGTACTATCAGTTCCTGCAAGATCATCGCATAACCTGATTGTTAGTTCACTCAAGATACGGGAAGTATCAATCTCTTCACGTTGCTTATCACCAAATAATTGCCGGACCTCAAGTTCAAGTTGACGACGTTCTTCTTGACCAAGCTGATCTTTGCCTTCTTCAGGGGTATGCTCGGGAGAATCTGTTGCTTTAAGAAGTCTCATCCCTTGGTAACTGTGAAGATAGAAAGCTGCGAAGAAAGAAAATACATCTTCCAGAGGTTGTGTTTCAGCAAGAATTTCAGAGAAGAGTTGTCTATCTCTCGTACTTCTCATATGAGTTGCTAAAGCTTCTCTGAGTAGAATTTCCTTTCCAGCTTCACTGCCTTGTCTGGTTTTTAGTACCCACGAACTTGCCATTCATATCACCTCAGAAAAGTGCTCCCTATAGAAACCGTCAGGCTATCAGCATAGTATTCGTACGTCACAAGATAGAGTAATTCAGAGTTCTTAGGATCTCGCATATACACGCGTGATATCCGTGGTAGTAATCTACCTAATCCACGTATTCGAGACTCCATTAGATATTCCAAGAAATCATCACCAATATTGAGACTGATAGAATCCACTGCCCCGATTCCTCCAGCCTGTAGTCTCAGAATTCGTCGAGCGAAGGTCTCTTCCATCCCTGTTTCTCGTTCTTTCATTTCCGAGAGTTTATCGTATAGTAGATCTCGTAACTCAACATAGTGGTAGAGAGTAGGTTCTGGTTGTGGTTCGGGTGAAAATGGTTTCTCTTGCTCAACTGCATGAGCTCTGGTAATCGCTTCAATACGAGAATCGAGTGGAAGAGGTCGTTCAGGTTCTAGAGGAGCAGGAGGAGGTTGGGGAACATATCCTGTTTCATCAGGAATGGCGGCGTCCATTGCTACCCTTCTTTGCTCTAGTTTGTCCTGATACTCTCTTAATGCTCGCTCATAGCTGGCGGTTTCAGTTTCAAAATGTCTAGTTGCTTCTGTTATCAGATTCTCACGTTCTAGATTTCGCTTACGTATTCCTTCGTTTTCATTCTCGATATCTTTGCATTCAGCTTCCCATTCTGCGAATTCAGCTTTGTATATTGCTTCCTTAGCATCAGCCTCAGATTTCACACGATCAGCCATAGCGCTTGCAGATACAGCCTGTCCGAGGAGTTCATGTACAAATTCTAGTAAATCTAGAAGGATTTCAGAATCAGATTTGGAACTATCAACACTCTCTTCAAAGCCTTCAACCCAAGAACGTGCTTCCTTCTGCCAATCCTCGGATTTTTCGCCAGCACTTTCAACTGCATTCGCGAGTTCTGCAACCAGAGTGGTGCCTTCAGAATTAACACGTTCAATCATCTTACGAATGAATTGTTTTGAAAGAATAGTATCAGCAACATTTGGAATCACATCAACAACATTACTTTGGAAATTATTCAGAAGGTCCATTATCGCTTGACCTTTTTCGTTGAGAGGACCGTCGGGCTGTGGAATAGAATACTTCTTCTGGATCTCTAAGCGAGCAATATCAGCTACATCAGCAAAGCTGATTAGATTCCAAACATCAATTCGTTTGAAAGTTTCAATCATTTCTCGTGTAATTATATCCATCAATTGTGTGTAATCACTGTACTCTGTTCCTTCATAGGATTTCTTTGAGAAGGCAGCATTGAGTTGTGATTGAACTTCAGCATAGAATTTCTCGAAAAGCATCGTGTCGGTAGATTCCATTTCACCAGTCAGGATTTCTTGGCGAAATTCTCGAAGTGCTGTAAAGAAGGCTTCACGTGCTGCGGATACAACAAGATACTGATCAAGCTCCTTTGAGAAATATTGGGTTACTTTCTTTGCATAAGCTACAGCATAGCTTAGAGTCCCTTTTAGCTGCCAAGCGTGAAGCTCTTCTGAACCGATAACTTCACGATCTAGAGACTGAATGAAACAATCTACAATTTCATCTGCTAGTCTTTTCTTTGTACCTGAAAAACGATCCACATTGGTTTCAATATCTGCAAGAAGTGCGGCCTTATGTCCATCAACATCAAAATTCTTACCTGAGCTGATGTGCTGTTCTATTAGATAATCAAGAGCTTCGACTGTATCGTTAAGAAATTGCATGAATTCTCTTATTTTGCCTTTCAGCGATCCTAATTCAGAAAGAGTGATTGAATCATGCTCAAGGAATTCTTTCAGGATTTTAATTACAGCTTCTGCTATATCAGCCTCTTCCATGGCATAGGCATAGGTATTCAGTTCAGTCAGTATATCACTGCCTGTTTCTGGAACACCTTTAGTTAACACCTCTATTGCACTAGGTGTAAGGACTCGATGTTTGAAGTGTTCTACACTGTCACCTTTAGCAGGGGCTTTGAAATCTAGACTCCTGCGATTCAGTATTTTCATAGAGGGAGGTAGCACAGTGAAATCATCGTATACATTCATCTTAGCTACAACATCAACATCTACATGGTCCGTCTTAATCTGAAATGAATCCCAAGATCCCTGAAAACGACGATCAATCATATCGACAAAGAGAACGCTGTTCAAGCGGTCTGCAAATTTTTGCATAACTGCAAGGCCTTCGAGTTCATAATTCAGCTCATTGTTGATAATAGCAGTTTCAATATCGCCAATTTTCTTTGATAGGTTCTTCACATAGCTATCTATCTTGAATGGATCAACTACACCTCTTTCCCAGCTAAGAACACATACATGGGATCCAACACCTCCTTCAGTTCCACCAGCAACAACAAGCTGTTCAGGAAGGATCCCAGGACCGGGTTTTCGTACTAAGTCCCATTCAATAGCCAGTAGTTCAAGTCCCTCGGAAGCCATTATTGTATCTCGGATGGTGAAGATGAGTGGTGCAACATTCATCGATACTGTCTGTGAATTCTGTTCGAGCATACTTCCCGTACCTATAGCGCTACCAATAGGGTATCCAAGACCAGTAGTTGAACCGAGCACAGATGCAGATGCCATTCTAATTGCTTCTACGGTACTCGTAGTTTGTACTTCTCGACGACTCGTTCCACTCATTGTATATCCTCCATATTTCATACAGGGAGAAATCTAGACCAAAGGTAATATCTGAAAAGATGCTGTATCATTTGAATCTAGTGTGCTTGTAACCTTTTCTTCAAATGGTAACCCAGATACCTTTGCCTAAATCTTTAACGAGACCAGCCTCAGCAAGGCCTTCCAGTGTTACTTGGATTGTGGTGACCAAGAGCGCCTCTAATGTAGTCGGAATTGGTACACTTCGAGACTGCTGGATGTCAAACTCGAGTTGTTGGACATCAGCTTCTCCTCTTGCTTCAAGATGTGCAAGAATAGTATCCTGCAGATGGATTATACCATCACGAGCTCCTTCAAATTGTAATCGCACATCTCCAAATAAAGCAGGAACGTCGTGAGCAGGGAGTAGATACTCAATACCTAATTTTGATAACGAATCCAATGCAGCCAATTTATCTACAATACTCCCAGTAAGATCAACATAGAATTTACGAGGATCGTTTGGGAAGTTGTTAACTTCATCACCGGAGAAGAGCACTTTTTGTGTTGGTTCATAGAAAACACAATGACCCGCAGAATGGCCACCTGTCTGAACCACTCGAAGTAAGAGGTCACCAATCTTAATCTGTTGTCCATGGGTAAGAAGACTATCTGGTTCAAGATTTCGGTAATTTACTCGAAGCGGACCTTTATCCAATTTCATTGAGAAACGTTGAGCTCTATCCATAATGAGACGTTCATTCAAAAATAAAGAAGGGTCTCTCAATAAATCAGCATCGCTGCCATGTATCATGATTGGAGCTTCAGTATTCCTTTGTAGACGTCCCGCACCACCAGCATGATCGGGATGACCATGTGTGCAGATGATTCCTACCAAGTCACTCTTAGGATTTAGTCCAAATTCCTTCATACTTTTCTCTATGTTGTCACCCGGGTCGCCAGCAGTTCCCGGATCGATGATCAAAGCCTCACCTTCGCTAATAATCAAGTAACTTGCAATGAATCCAAATTCACCTGCAAATTTACCCCGAATAGCATGAATACCAGGAATAATTTCAGTTGAAGCCATCTTCTACAATTCCTCAATTATTCGATTCCTTATGATAATATCGACGATAAGTGATGCTTATCAGAGACTCTTGAGTAAGTTCATTTGATGACGTCCAGCCATATTATGGAACTTGTTCACGTGATACGGCAAGAGTTGAACCTAACTCGTGGAGTTCCACCTAAATTAGAAACTGCATACGAACATAATGATGGTAGCTTGCATCTTGTCGTGTGTGACCGAGCTGAAAAGAGCCTTCTCCTTGGCCCAGGAGGAAGGATTGCAGCTGAGCTTGCAAAACGCACTGGTAGGAAAATCACAATCTATGGTGCTGATGAAATACTACTTCGAAAGCATAGATTACGATTGACACTGTCTCGAATCGAAGAGGTCGCACCAGAGTTAACATCCTTACAAAGCCAAGTACTTAATTGTCTGCGATATCTGATTGAACAAGAACTCTCATACCCCAATCAACAAATCCACGTAGACTCTTCAATTGGACAAAATCTGAAAGTGTCCCTAGCATTTTCAGGGGGAATCGATAGTACGGCTGCTGCAATGATTCTGAAGGAGTCAGGCATCATTCCAATTGCAGTGATGGTCAGAATGGATCATCAATTTCAAAACCCTAGAGATATCAAACTAGCGGAAGAATGGTGTGCACAACAAGATATCATTTTAGAGAGAATTGATACAGCTAACGAATTTTCGGATTTAGTTGATAGAGTTGATTTAGGGAGAATTCATCCATGTGGTGAATGTCACAGCTTAATCATCAAGAGGGTTAGCGATTTTGCTTTGCAGAATAACTACGAGGTCCTCGTAACTGGAGAATTGCTACCAAGTGGAAGGCAAGCTATAGTGCTACAAGAGGGTCTATTGATAATACATCTTCCTGCGGCATTATCATTATCAAAACATAGAACTGAAATCAAAGCTGAGAAGAGCGGTAAGCAACTGTTCCGTAGGAAGTTTGGTTGTAATCTTGTTGCAAAGAGTCACTGTCAAGGGTGGAGAACTATAGGACCATCTATATTCAGAGTTCTCAGGGAACTAGAAGGAGGGATTCTTACCACAGGTCAGGGCCTTGATTACATCAAAGACATTGTGTCATCATCGGCAAGAGAAAGAGGAGAGTAGATGCATGAGAGGTGCCTATGTTCTGGTAATTGATCTCAATGAAAATCGTAAATTTCAGTTCAAATCTATAGGAAACCTAACTTGCGAAAAAGGTACCTGGTTATATGTTGGTTCAGCAATGGGGAAGGGTTCTACAAGTCTTGAGAATCGCATTCGAAGACATTTTCATCATGAGAAGACAGTTCACTGGCATATAGATCATCTCTTAAAATCAGGTTCAGAGATACGCAATGCAATATGGGCAGAGAGTAGTATTCGCGTCGAATGTGATATTGCCAAGGGTGTTGAACAAATGAAGGATATTTACCCAGGTCCAAAAGGATTTGGATCTTCAGATTGCAGAAAGAAATGTTGGAGTCATCTTTTTCAATCCAAAGTAGATAGTGGGCTCGAACGAAAAATCAAGAGAGTATTTACCACATTGAATCTTGAACCAAGAATTACAGAGGATGGCAATATCTAAAGAGTACCTGAGCAGCAAGTATTAAATGCACTCTGGAAAGGAGTAGTCAAAGGAGGATTACATAACGTGCCAGACTGGAAAAGCATTTTCCAAGAACTAAAAACTACCGGACAGACTTTTACTGTGTATCTAAGATATACTCAGAAAGACACACTTGCCAAGATTCCCAATGTGAGGGTTGAAGATGTCTTCGACGATTACGTAAGACTCGTGAACCCTAGCGGACAAGGAGTACTTGGATACGAAGATGTATTGTACATTTCTATTCCAAGACAGATGCAGGGTTGATTTAATCGGTCGTGGAGCAACATAGCCCCTACGACCAATATTTTAATTCACATCGCAACCATTTATTGATAATAAGAAACAGTGTTTCAACAGGAGAAATACACAGTGTCATCTCTGACCTATATTCCAATTGAAAATGAGCGAGTGATAGCTCAGCATCAAGAATACATTTTAACGAACTACCGACTCATACAATTTGATCGAGGATCAAGAACTAGTGTAAGTATTCCACTTCACATAATTAAGGAGTATAAACTTACTCCTAATTCAGCAATGTTCAAAGTCACGAATGGAATTGTTAATGTCGTTGGTGCAATGCCAAAAAGAGAAGAACTACGAGGTGCTCTTGGTCTTAGAGAGTTTGCTAGCCTTACAGTAGGGGGTCAGAGAAAGTTATGTGAGGTCAGTGGAGTTCCATTTGTGCATCCGGACCACCCCTACAATCAATGGATTTCTGTTGGTTATCACAGACCATTTTCACAACATTTCTACAGAACTTTCGCCTGGTTGAAGGATGAAGAGGTCTTCACTTATTTTCCAGATAGTTTTATTCTTACAAACTATCGACTCTATCAATTTGATGGCAAAACTAGGAAATTATTCATCTTCCCATTATACATGATTGAAACATTCGAAGCAAGGCAAAACCAACTGAAAGTTAAGGCTACTAGTGGTAAATTCGACATCAGGGGAAAAGTTCCACGCCAAGACCATTTAATTACAGTATGGCAGCAGCGTGCATGGAGTCATCTACCACATGAACATTTAGACTGGTTGGTTAGACCAATTAACTACGTTGTACCGCATCATCCACTTAGTCAGTATGCAATTAGTGAAACATCTAGCGTCCGGACCACTCATACAGTGACTGAAACTTCGCATGAAATTGAATCCAAAGCAGGTAATGGTGGTGCCGGTACGGTCTTTGTGAAACCAGTTATCAAGAACAGATGTGATAACTGCGGAGCTCCTATGTCTTGGGAAGATATCGATTGGGTTGGACCAGATCAATACAAATGTCCTTCATGTAGAACACCACATCGCGTGGAATACACTCGAATGTGAAAATACGAGGACATTTCAAGAGTGGTGTTTTGTCCATTCCAATGATAGTCGCTTCAAGGTCTTTTCCGTAGGTAGACCAGTTTCTAGATCCCATCCACGAAGTGTATAGTAGTCGCGCAACATTGGCTCCAAATCGACTATCTGACCCTTACCAGGTCCATCGGGCATGGGATCTTTAAGGAACCTATCTGGCAAAGTATCATCCTTCTTTGTGATTCCCTCACGCGCATTGAACAACCGCTTGAGAGTAACCTGGCGTTCTGCTATCTGAGTCAAGTTTTCTACATTACCAAAGTGATTCTCACCAGTGGCAAGCGGTAGAATTTTTGCAAAGTCTTCCATCCAGAAGATTGGAGGCCATGACACAGTGTACCAACAGACAATCAGAGTATCTCTGATACAATATGCATTCTCGGACTCAAAGACTGCATTGGCTTTGTACTTCTCTGTATAAGGATCGATTATCTCTGGTAGCTTGTCTACACCCCAACGTTTTGCGGCTACATCTTCATAACCCAACTGATCTACAACAACAAGACTCCTGAGATGGTCAGCTCCCCTAGCACCAGTTGCATGACCTAGTGCAATACTTCTGTGGGTTCTGCCATCTTGACCAGATACCTCCATCCCTTTGACATGAATTGCAAATTTCTCTGTGCCTCTACCAAGTTTTTCCGCTGCTCTTTTACTACCTTCTGCTAATACCTCACCAAAGCCTTCTCGTTTTCCGATCATTTCTAACAATTTGATTACAATCTCTCGATTGCCCCATTCGAGTTTGAGACCGCCAGTATCTTTCTCAGTAATAGCTCCCTTCACGAAGGCTTCGATAGCAAACGCAATTGTTGCACCTGCGGAAATAATATCCATTCCATACCGATTACAAATCTGGTTTCCTTTTAGAGTGGTTGCATAATCATCAATACCAATCAGACTTCCAAAAGCCATGAGACCTTCGTATTCTGGACCTTCTTCCAAAGTCCCAGCAAATGGGCCTTCTTTGACGTAGTTTACCTTTTTACATCCTAGACTGCAACCAAAACAGGCTCTATCACCAATTGTGTATTTAGGACGAATATAATCAGCGCTTAGTTTCTCCCAACCATCAAATACACCAGTTTCGTGATTATATGTTGGGAATTCGCCAATCTCCTGTTTGACAGCAACAAGTCCCCAAGTACCAACCCTACTCATTCCTCTAGCAATTGGATTTGTCCTTACTCTCATATGAGCGTCTTTGGCAAACTCCATGAATCCATCTAAATCATGGACTTCTACCGCACCATGTCCTCTTACCGCAACTGCTTTGACATTCTTACTTCCAAGAACAGCACCCATTCCGGTTCTTCCAGCTGCACGTGCATGATTGAACATTACAGATGCATATCTGACCTGTTTTTCACCAGCAGGACCTATTGCAGCTACTTGTACATCAGGATCTTGCTTGTCTTTCTTGATAGCAATTGTCACTTTGTCTGTCGAGAGACCCCATTTATTCTTTGCATCTCGCAAGTGCAAATCTGAATCTTGAATATCGATGTAAACAGGTTTCTCTGATTTTCCTTCGATGACAAGCAGATCGTAGCCAGCATACTTGAGTTCTGCTCCTAGGAAACCACCAACGTGAGATTCCCCCCATATTCCTGTTAGGGGAGCCTTTGAGATAAGAACGGTTCTTCCACTCATTGGCCACATTGTCCCAGTTATTGGTCCAGTACCAATAATCAGTTTGTTTTGTTCACCTAATGGATCGATTCCAGCAGCTAGTTCTTCAAAAAGAAGTTTGGCTCCAAATCCATCGCCGCCTATGTATGGTTTAATCCATTCTTTGGGAAGTGATTCAACTTTGAACTTCTCGTTGGTTAGATTGACACGAAGTATTTTCCCTGTATACCCACCGGTCACGATTACTCAGCCCCGGTTCCATGTACTTTATCAGTTCGTTCAATCTCTTTCAGGTAGCTCACGATTTTGCCATGTCTATCAATAGTGGCACTGGATGAATCGGGTCCATACGTAATTGCTCCAGTAGGGCATACTTTTGCACATTCAGGGTCTCCACCACAATGATCACATTTGATAATCCTCATCTTCTCCGTATCAAGAAGAATGACTCCATTTACACAGGCTCCGACACAAGATTTACAGAGAATGCATTTGTCTTCCTCAAGATAGGTCATCTTTGTGATTGGATCCCTACGCATTGCAAAGACAGGACAGATATCGACACATGGTGCAGTTTCACAAGGTCCACATACATTTGGAATATCCATCCCGAGATCATCGTAGCGGACTATTTTCAAACGAGCAAGACTTGGTTGAAACTTTCCTTCATGCCTAGCTGAACACGCGAGCTCACAGATACGACACCCTGTACATTTGTTGAAATCAACGATTAATTGTGATGGCAGATAAACCACCTCGTGGTCTACTATGTCAGACATTACCACTCTAAAATCCTTTGCATGAAGACCGCCTGCACGGTTTATTAAGGTTTGATTCATAGAACAGGCTAGGTTGTGTACAATGGCAGAAGAAGAAGGAACTGACGCCAAAGGCAAGAATAAGAAATCCGATTATGCTGAAGTTGAATTCGAGATTGGTAATATCGAGTTTGAAGCAAAGGGGAGAAGCGTGGTAGTAGAACGTATGTTCAGACTGCTTCTTCAGAAGATCGAAGAAGGAAAACTTGTGACTGAATTCAGGTTACAAGATGATGAGGAAGAAGAGGAGGAAGAGGAAGAAGAGGAAGAAGAACTTCCCCCAGACACTCTCGGTGATGTAGAGGAAGAAGAAGAAGAACCAATTCCACTTCCTGCAGGAGATACTGAGCCTACTCTTGATCCACCACCTGCGTGGGATTCTCTAGAAACTGAAGAACCCGAGGTTTCAGAAGCTGAGAAAGAAGAGTTCGAATGGTGATACTTTATTCGACTTCAACAACCCAACCGTAAGGATCATTTAGATCCCCAGATTGTATACCGGTAAGCTCATCAAAAAGGTGTTGTGTGAGTTTGCCGGTATTTCCATCTGAAACAGTGTAGTTATTATTGTTGTACCATAATTGGCCAACAGGTGCAATAATTGCAGCAGTACCGCATCCAAACATCTCGACTACTTTTCCAGATTGTAATCCCTCAATCACTTCATCAATCGATACTTGTCTTTCTTTTACAGTGAGTCCCATATCTCGTGTAAGAGTAAGTACAGAATCTCGAGTAATCCCCGAAAGAATAGAACCAGATAATGGAGGAGTTACAAGCTCATCATCAAATTTTACAAAGATGTTCATTGTTCCTACTTCTTCGAGATACTTCCGCTCAAGAGCATCCAACCACAGAACCTGAGAATATCCAACCTCAGCAGCTTTGGTTCCTGCATAAAGACTGGCAGCATAATTTCCCATTGTTTTTGCGGCACCAACTCCACCACGTACAGCTCGTACATACTCGGAGCTGATGAAGATTTTCACAGGACTGAAACCCTCCTTGAAGTATGGACCTACAGGACTCAGGATGATATAGAACAGATACTCGTCAGAGGGTTTTACACCTAGTTTTGCTTGAGTGCCAATCATTGTTGGTCGAATGTAGAGAGAACTTCCTTGAACCTCAGGCACCCAATCTCGTTCAACCTTCAATAGATGTTTCAACGCAGTAATCGCAAAATCAACATCAATTTCAGGCATCACCATTCGGGTTGCAGATTCGTTGAATCGAATGAAATTGCGATCAGGGCGAAATAGAAGGATTCTATCTCCTCGACGATATGCTTTCATTCCTTCAAAGATTCCTTGGCCATAGTGTAAACATAGGGCTGCAGGACTCAATGATAAATTACCGTATGGGTGAATTATAGCATCATTCCAACTACCTTCAACATACTTCATTGAAAACATATGATCAGTAAATTCAGTTCCGAAAGGAACCTTCAATACATTAGCAGGTTTCTGTTTCTGATCAGCGGCTGGAAGAAGATTCATGTTGATTTTCATAAATCTCACACGAGTAACTGAGAACAATTCCACCTCTTAAGAGGATAGGTAGGTCAATCATACCTACTTCTATATTCGAATGAGCTCGAAGCCAAAAAGGAATATCTTAAAACAATGCGAATCTATCCACGCTCATGAATCAATGGAGTGCGTGAAATATGAGTCACCGTGAAGGTTCTTCTCCACAGGATGCTTTCTTTGTAGATCCAAAAGAAGTTCTTGCTCAGTATAGTGTGGAATGGATTTCACTTCGGAAATCATTTGATGAACTAAAACAACAGCTAAACGATATTCAATCTGAACTCAATGCACTAGATAGAAAACTCGCAACTGGTTCAATTACAGACCAAGAACATATCACACTCTATCGTGAGAAATGGGCTCAATCAACTCAGATGATTGAGGTAAAACGAGAGGTAGAAAGCAGGCTCTACGAGATACAAAAAGAAATCAGAGCCGCAAACAAACAACTCAAACAGATGGAACTTGATAAACAACGAAGAGAAAGAGTTGAAACAGAACGAAGTCATGCAATGATAGAGTGGATGAGCCTCAAGCAAGGATTCGATCTTGTAGATGCACGTAGAGCAGAGATAAATGCAGAATCAGATCGAATGGAGATGGACCGGAGAAGCGGAAAGATTTCTGAGGGACAATATCGAGAGAGTCGAATTGCCCAAATACGGCAGCTAGCAGAATTAAGCGTTGTAGAATCGGATGTTAAGCGTCGATTGGCAGAACTTCTTCAGATTATCAGAGGCTAATGCAGAGTATTAATTTTGAAAAAGAAGAGGCGGCAGGACCCGTGAAGGATCCTGCATAGAATTATTGTCTATACGCGATGACCCTGTTGGACCATTGCGTTGGCTACTTTCATGAAACCAGCGATGTTTGCACCAATGACATAGTTACCCTTCACACCGAAGGTGTCAGATGTCTTGTATGCATTCTCGTGGATTGCCTGCATAATCTGAAGCAGTTTTGCATCCACTTCTTCACGAGTCCAGAAGTAACGCATACTGTTCTGTGCCATCTCAAGGCCGGATACAGAAACACCACCAGCGTTTGCAGCCTTACCAGGACCAAAGAGTATACCATTTTCGAGGAAGATTTCAACACCCTCAGGAACGGTTGGCATGTTTGCACCTTCACCAACTGCAATGACACCGTTATCAACAAGCATCTTGGCTTCCTTGGCATCAACCTCGTTCTGTGTTGCACTTGGTAGAGCAATATCACATTTCAGGCTCCATGGACTGCCATCAACAGTTTTGGTGTAGTCAACCTTGTACTTATCAGCATATTCGCTGATGCGACCTCTGCGGACATTCTTCAGGTCCTTGATAAACTCAAGCTTCTCTTGAGTGATACCCTCGGAATCATGAATCCAGCCAGTAGAATCGCTTAGTGCAATAACCTTGGCACCAAGTTGGATACACTTCTCTGTGGCATACTGAGCAACATTTCCAGAGCCGGAAATAACAACAGTTTTGCCCTTGAATTCTTCACTTTTTGTCTTGAGCATTTCACGAGTAAAGTAGACACATCCGTAACCTGTAGCTTCTGGCCTGATTAAAGAACCACCCCATCCACCGCCTTTACCGGTTAAAACACCAGTACCATGAATGTTAGTGATCTTTCGGTAAGCACCGTAGAGATAGCCTATCTCACGACCACCTACACCAATATCACCTGCAGGTACATCAATAAATTGTCCAATGTGTCGGTAGAGCTCGAACATTAGGCTCTCACAAAAAGCTTCTACCTCTGCATCTGTCTTACCTTTTGGATCGAAGTCAGACCCACCTTTTCCACCACCCATTGGGAGAGTAGTCAAGCTATTCTTGAAGACTTGCTCAAAACCTAGGAACTTGAGAACTCCCTGATTGACGGTAGGATGAAGTCTAAGACCACCCTTGTAAGGTCCAAGAGCTGAGTTGAATTGAACTCTAAAGCCTCGGTTAACCTGTATTTTTCCATCCTTATCTTTCCAAGGAATACGGAACTGAATCAAGCGTTCAGGCTCAGTAATTCTCTCTAAAATTGAGAACTCCTCAAAAATCGGATATTTCTTGATAGCAGGCTCTAAAGACTCGAGTACCTCCAACGCGGCTTGATGGAAGACCTTCTGATCGGGGTCTTTTTCGACAACCTTGTTGTAAACTCTTTCAATGTATTTGTCCATATATTACACTCACCAGCAGTGTTAGACAAGCTCGGCTTCGATAACGTCTTGCATATAATTCAATCGGATGGTACGAAATCCCTAATTTTGAGGAATGTAGGTAACACGAACAGTCATTAGAGGATTCTAGTTGACATGAAACGGGCTAATATTATGCCAAAATTCGAACAAGAATGGATTTCGCCAGTCCTGAATTCGTTCAAGAAAAGGAAGATTGAAGAAACATACACCGTCATACTTGGGCTTAATCCTCTAGGACAGGCTATATGCAGATGTTTGTATGAGAAGAATAATTTTGAAACTGTGCTTATTCTCAACTCGCCTGCATTTTCTACGTGGAACAGATACCCAGTTGACGTTAAAGCTCCAGTAGTGCCTGTACATGGAATGGTAAATGATCAAATCATGTTACTTTTTGGTGATGTAATGATAAAAGAATATGATTGGATGACTGATTTGCTCTTCTACATGAGAGGAAATGTTCCTACTCGTTTTGTCATTTCATTAGTTAGCCATGAAGGTCCGACCTGCGGCCAGGTTCTATCAAAAAAAGGAGACCGACTCTTAAAGAGAATGGAAGTTCCCATAGGTAGAGCTGATTATTACGATGGAGTAGCAGCACCACTCATCAGTGCTGGAAGTGTTGCTGGACTGGACCCAGTCGTATTATTCATAGAAGAATGTCAAGACCAAGAGCTTATCCTGCAAGTTGATGATGAAGTCGTTTTTCAATCGGAAGTAAATCATACTCTGGAGATACTTGACAAGGGTTTGGACATGAACCTCTCCTACTAAAAGGAATAGGGACAGAAATTAGGCACGAATACTTATCTCCTTCTATGTCAATTACGAATTAAGGTTGAATTTCCTAGGCGATTCGAAAGAATTTAGCTAAGTGATTATGAAAAAGGCGAATAAAATGATAGAATTGATTGTAATTGCATTTTTAGTATTGATATGTGCGGGTTTTAGTTATAGTGGTAGTATGAGAGCTGGTGGCAGAACAAGAGTTACTAGGCCAACTGAGGAAACTGCTACGGGTATGGGTGGTGCTCGTGCTAGGGATTACTCATATGTAGACCGAACTGGAAAGGGCTTTCCTGTGGGTTTGAAACGAGAGAGAAGTGAAAAGCCAAGTTTTAAAGAACCGAGAAGGAAAAACAGGTAATTTAGTTCAGACCATATCCCTTACGGTCTCTTACGCCTAAGGATTCAAATCGATCCTCAATATTTCGATTACCCGACAATTTGGTATCACATTCCATGCACATCAAAGCTCTTGTTTCTCTTGCCTCAACGATATTTCCACACGAGATACATGTCCAGAGTCCTCCCTGAAGCAGTTTTGTCTTTCTGAAAATTGCTCTTGCAATATCTCTTAGAGTTTCAGGGCAATCGCCTGCGACTCCTATTACACCTTGTTCAGACCATTCGCACAGAACTGAAACTAGAGTCGTCATTAACTCAATAATACGGGTTGTACGCTCTTCAATCTCAACAGAAGTTTCAGATTTTACATCACGTGGAGTGTCTGATATTCGAGATAACATCTCAGTATATGCAAAGAAAGCAGGAGGAGGAAATCTTTCTTTTCCTCGAGCTTCGACCATCTGT
>SDNZ01000079.1 GCA_004524565.1 Candidatus Thorarchaeota archaeon | reverse complement strand
CGCTTGCTCCGGTTATGGCTCTTATTGTAAATATGTACCAAAGTGGCAGAGAACCTTCTTCATTCATGGAGCATCTTCATAAATCAGCATTCCAAACTTTTGCAAACAAAAAGCCCATCTTCTATTTGGAAGAGTGGAACAAGTTTGCTAAAGCAATTGGGCCAAGCCCAACGAAAGAAGATTTGTTTAGATATACCTGCTCCAGATGTGCAGTAATCCCCTGTATGAATAGACAGGCACCATTCTACGACAAGAAGACTCTTCAGAAGTTAGTCAAGACACCAGAGATCTTAGAAGTATGAAATTACCATCTCAAATGGCTTTAAATGGGAGCTGAAAAGGCATTGCCCTTGCGCGAGAGTCAGCTCTATGGACATTGAAGGTGTAGTGATATTCGAGGCCGCCTCTGGAGTTCCACTTTATTCAAAAATGAAGGGAAATACGGATCCCTCGCTCTTCTCAAGTTTCGTAAGTGCAATTGGACATTTCTCGAAGGAGATGAGATTTGGTGGGCTTTCATCATTCACTACTGATGAGAAAGTCATCTATTTAGCTCCAAGAGACAAGACCATCACTGCATTAATCTCACCAAAAAAGAAAGAGTACCAAGAAGCGTATTCTCTTGCGAGCGAGTTAGGTAGACGATTTGAGGATGGACGTTCCATTACAACAATGCCTCTGACAGAAGATTATGATGATTTTGAAGAAATTGCAGACGAGTTCCTGAAGAGAATCAAGAATCCATTCGTAAGTAATGTGTCAAGTTTTGTCCATAGTAATTACGGTGGAGAGGTTTCGATTGAGGCCAGACTCTTCAAGCGCGATGGTGGACAAGGGGTCATTGATATTCTTATTGACACAAGCTCGAAGGAAAATGGTTCTACAAATGGAGGTAGTCTCTTCGGAGAACACTACATATTCGTCAAGGCATCTGAAGGAATTCTTGGGCGAGTTCAACTGATTGACTTCATTGATTCACTTGACAGATTTGGTGTCAGATTCATGAATAAGGATGAGTTTGTCTTCAGGCCATATTTCCCATCACGAGCTGTAGTAGTTGCAAGAGACTTTGATCTAGGTGCACTTCAATTCTTAGAAAAATACTCGAACAAAGGTAAGACATACATTGATGGTGCTCATATTTACGCAGGGCTCAAACTGAAAGATATCCCCAAGGAAACTCGTTGTTTTATTGACTTGTGGCAATGGCGGGATGATGCTCCACCAGAGCAGATTCAGATTTGATCTAACCGATAGCAGTACCACAGTACTCGCATGTGGTCATATTCCCAGCTTTAAGTGCAGCTCCTTGTGCCTGTGTTAGTTTAGATCCGCACATTGGACAAAGCCATATTGGAATCCCATCCCCATGGCCTGTATCCGGCACATCAGCACCAATCTCTTTGAGTGTCCTTTCTACCCATGTAACAAATGTTGATTGATTAGCTGCGCGAAATGCTTCTAACGCTAAATGGTAGGCTTTGGTTGCTTCATCCAATCTTGCAAGACCTCTCAGAGCATTACCCAATCCAAATGCATTCCATGCAGTATACCAGTTGTCAGCTACACTTTGTGCTTGTTCAAGACCTTGTTGAAAGTACTTCAAGGCGGACATATAGCTCATCTTGTGTAGAGAAATTTGACCAAGCCCCCAATTTGCTGCAGCTTGAAACCAAACGTTAGAGATACTGGCTCCTTCTGCAAACAAGTTTTCGTATATCTTCTGGGCTTTCTTGAGTTCACGAGCATTCAGCGTGCAATCACCCATTACACGCAAGGCTTCAATTGCTCTGTCCTTACGATCCTCTTTCTGGAATTTCTTCCTGGCTTCTTCCGCTTCTTTGATACCTTTCTTGAAATCAGATGCTTGATGCAATCTGACTGCTTTCTGTAGATGTTCTTCAGCACTGGGACTCATAGCGAGTTCTAGCTCAATCTGGAATATCAAGTCATTGGTCCGTTTCTTCTGATTCTTTGACCCCAGCAAAGCGAACAAAGGCAACTCCAATAATTGCAATTATACCTGCAAGCAGTGTGATGAACTCGGGAGGTTCGCCCAGAACAAAATCACCAACGACACTTACAAATGGAACTAAGAAAAGAAATGATGATGCCTTGGGAGCTCCAATTACTTCGACAGCTGAGAAGTATAGTACGTATGCCAGACCAGAAGCTAGTATGCCAGAAAAGAGTAATCCAATAATCGACCATACATCAAAAACTAGAATGAGTACAGTCCCTTCTAACAATACGAGATAGATGAATGGCAGAATCATAATTGATGATACCAAGTGTTTGACTGTCATAACGATGTACCGATTTGCACCTTCAAGATAGTGAAGAGTGATAGTATAGGCGCCCCATGCAATCATTGCCATCAAAGCAAAGAAAATGCCAAGCTCTAGACCGGGGGATAGAATCAATGAATTCCATAAGAAGAGTAATCCCCCAATCAGTCCAAGGGCAAATCCCATGACCTTCATTGGGGTTAGACGTTCTTTGAATTTATACACACCATATATCAAAACGATGATCGGGCATAGATTTACGATTATGGAAGATGTTCCAGAGCTAATGAATTCAACACTCATGTGCAGTGTCATAACGAAGATAGCTGAGGCAAATGCGCTTAGAATAAGCATCTTCTTGTAAGGCGCAATCTCTTCACGAACATCTGTGAATCCTTGTTTGTTGTATGCTAACACTACAATCATAGTAATAGCACCAATGAAATATCTGAAGAACCCATAGAGAATACCAGAAACCCGAATAGGGTCAATTCCTGATAAGAATCGAGCTACAACAAAGTTCGTTCCCCAAAGGAGAATAATTGCAGCCAACATCAGATAGGGTCTTCGAGATGACACATGCTTCGGAGAAATGTAGTCCTACTTAGCGATGTTGGTTTGGTAGCATCTATTTGTGGAAAGTAAGTACGGTTTCTTCCGAAAGAGGAACTAATCTCAAGAAGGGACTTGCAACCTTGGATACCCGTTCAACTATACTTGCACCATATGCTTTCATCATCGAAATTGGAACACTTGGTGGAATATGAACTTCGAGTTCCTCAGGAAGATCTACCAATCCTATTTCAATCTGATGTTGATTTGATGATGATCCGAGTTCGATATGTGCTTTGTCACGTCGTGTTGGCAAAGCATCCACAATAAGTGATCTCTTGGCAGTAAACCAGGATTCTGGTACACCAGCAAGAATAATCAAATCAGATCCTTTCTCATAGAGAACCATATCCAGAAGCAGTATGACTAAGTCCGCTGCTGCAATCACACTGATTCCAGTACCTCCACTACCACCATGAGTTCGAATGTCAACAAATTGAGGAAGATGATAATCGTCACTGAAGAAATCTAACACTCTATTGAGTATAGGCTCAACAAGATTACGTTGCTTGGTCTTGACATAGAAATCTGCAAGTCGCAGCGCAAGATGACTTGAGTATCGTTCATTGGGTTGAAAGAATTTCCACAGATTGTTAACGATTCTTCGTTTTGCTATCTTCCCGCACAACATCTCTAGGAAGCTAGTATCAATCTCAGTGATTTGAAGAAGTACCGCAGAAGCAAGGATGTCTAATATCTCTAGCTCTATTTTTTGCATTGTAGGATCACTTGGCCGTATCCAACGAGCATTTGCAATCTCTTTGCTCTTTGCAATAACATACTCCTGATACTTTGAAATCATTTCTTCCAAGTTAGATACCAACTCTTCATCATGGATATCAGTGAAAAACTTGAGAGCAGCTTTCAATGCTGCAAGATTCCATAGTTGATTTTCAAAATCCGAGAGTACGCCTTCTTTGATGATAAGATAGTGCTCTAGAGGCTCTTGGTCTACAATGAGTGAGTCTGCCTCGCGAGAGATATCTTCAATGCCCATTAGCTTCTGAACTGAAACAATAATCCCATTTGTGTGTTTTCGAAAATGCTGTAGGTAATCTCCAGATATTTTTGCATGAGAGATATGTTCATAGTACTGAAGAAGCCCCCAAAGCAGTGGACTAAACATTGGAAGGTCGAGTGGACCATCAGGGATCGTACCTTTGGATATCATTTCTGTTACGACGTTCTCTGTGACTTTATCACTTCCCGAACGAATCAGAGCAAGAAGAACACGCATTCTTTCCTTCCAACTTAGAGAAGCAAGATGAGATTCCTCTGGGAACATGACAGGTAATGCTTGAATCGCAAGAGCGGCGGTTGCTTGATTAAATGCCAAATCAAGTCGTTCATCTGGAAAGGTCACCTCGACTCTTTCATCAGCAAAGTCAAACCATCGTCCTACCGATTTGTCACGATCATTGGCTGTTGGATTAAAAATGCGAATATCATCATTCTTACTAACTACAAAAAGAGGAGAACCGAAGAAAATGCGTTCAGACCCAGCGGGTGAAAGCGTCACATCAAACCTCAGTACTGTTGTTGCCAACCCAGTTTCTGATACCGACTTGACATCTAGTTGTCTTGACATTTCAATGACTTTTTGATGCAATGTAGGATCATCAGCCGCACCCATAACACTTGCAGATGGTGACTTATTGACCATAAGCGCAAGATTACCATTCACAAAAAGCATCTGTCGGGTCGTATCGTACTCTGAGATTTCTATTGGTTCTATCCCGAGAGGTGACATTGGACGTACTGCCACAAAAAATGAAAAAGTAGTCTTCTCCAGTCCAATATTCCGAAGTACAATTTCATTGTATACGTATTCGGAATTATCCTTCATGACATGATACACGAGTCTTGTAAACTCTACAGATTTGATCTGTGTCGTCCATTCATAGAGTTGATCCTCGGTGGAGACCAGTTTTAGTTGAGGGCCATCTTTCCCAATCAATGTTGGAAATACTAGTTTATCATAATCAAGAAGCCAGAAATCAATAGACCCATAGTCAAATCGAGGTGTAACAAGTCCACGAGAAGTGGCAATTCCATAACGTTTCGCTCCGACGCCCCCGATATTAGACCAATTCCTATATAGAGTGTTATGAAATTCAGTGATGAGCTCCTTCTCAGTATCAATAGTTTTACGAGAAAGAACAACCCAAGATGGGCACATCCAAGGTTCAGCTTCCAGATAGATCTTAGCGTTGATTAGTCCGCGGAGGTAACTAATTTCCTGAAATGGTAGCATGGTTACCGCTGGAGGAGTAAATCCGTGATTCTTTGCGATTCTTCTGAAGCGATTCAATCGTGCGAGTTCATCTAATATCAATTTAGAACCTCTTGAATAATAGAATCTAATCAAAGCACCTTATTTGTGATATTCGTCTGTTGGTATCCATGACGCTAAAGCCTTAATAGACAATGAAAAGAGGTCCAATAAGATTTAACGCCACAAATTCAAGAGGTATACCTAATGGCCGAAGTTCTTACAAAACCATCAAGACGGATTCGCAATATGGTTGCAAAAGAATTACGGCTAATCATAAAAGACAAAGTTGCCATTTTGCTGATTTTCCTCCTACCTGCAGTTCTCATTGGAATGTTGTGGTATGTGACCGATTCGAGTGGTATGGGAGGCTTAGATCTGGGGGGAGGTATGGGAGGTGGTATAGGTGGAGGAGATGACACAACCAATGATACTACTACTACTCAACCTGGAGACCTCAATGAGACCACCAGTGATGACGGAATCATTCTTGGAATTGTTGACCTAGACAATTCTCACACGTATGAATACGACCTATCGGAGAACTTGACAGCATATTTTGAAATGCTGGTAGATGAGATTGTAGTATTCAACAACACCGCAGATGCATATAGAGCCCTCTATGAAACAACTATTGATGTCTACGTAGTGATTCCCGACGGATTTGAAGCCAATCTCACAATTAACGAACCGACCTATATTGAGGTTCACTACGACGGGAATGACTTCCTAGGATCATCCACATATTCGGGGATCATTCAAGGAGCAACTATATTGTTCAGAGTATCAAAACTCTGGATTCGTTCAGAGGTGTTCCCGGGCATGGTCATCGAATTTACCCCAGGTGGAGGATTTCTTGAGGCAATATTCGGAGGTTTCATCGTTATCTTCTCGAGTTATCTTGGAATAGCAATGACCTCAGCTCAGAGTATTGTTGGAGACGAACCACTTCGTAGAATGCTTCTAACCCCAACAAATCGACTTGAAGTAATTGTGGCCAAAGTCATTGGTTATGTTATCATTGGATTTCTACAATCGTTACTCTTGGTCACATTGTGGGTCATGGCATTTTCACTTGAATTAAGTACGAGTTTCTTCTCTTTGGTTATTATCATGAGTCTGAGCGCATTGACTGGTTCTGCAACTGGGATTCTCATTTCAGCAGTGGCAAATACGCGATTACAGGCAAATCAAATGTTCCTCTTCGTGCTGTTTGCTACATTGATTCTATCAGGATTCTTCATTGACGTAGGAGCACTGAATGATATACTTCCGATGAATCAGGGTAATGCTTTGCTTATTGATACAGCTTTCAAAGGACTCAGTTTATTGCAGGTGTTAGATAGAATATTGACATTATGCGCATTTACAGTGTTCGCGATATTGGCTGCAACATTCATTTTCGCAAGGAAACCAACACTTGGTTAGGGTGATATTATGATACCAGAAAAGGGAATTCAAGATACAATGGAAGACGAACGGCCAGCATTTATCGAAGAAGCTTACTTCTCTGGTGCGAGAATATCAGAAGCTATTGATTGGTGCATCGCTAGGCAGGACCGAGAACTCCATTGTGAAGTTGAAGGGATTCTTAATGCCACTGGAAAAGAGGTTAGGTTTAGAGGTCGAGTATTGAAGGTCAAAAAGGGGATGCTAAGTAAATCAATTGCTCTCTTTGTCGAAGAAGACCTGCGAAGACGTAAAGCTGGAGAACTTGAAAAAGTGCTTACAGTAGGCGGTGATAGAACCTCACAGCAAGATATTTCCATAAACCAGATCACCGTCCAAAACTATCTGAAACGAAATATGGCGGATGACCTCTTCTATGATGGTCGAGACCTTCAACAAGCTGTCAAAGATCTTGAGAAGATGAAGAGTCAAGATATCGCATGTACTGTTTGGGGAAAGAGGGGAAGTGATAAACTACCAATCATGATTCATGGAACTGTGATAGGATCCTCAACAGCTCCTGCGCCAATATTACCTGAAGGATCTCTTGAGATTCGTGTTGAACCAGAAGAAGGTGTCGGAGAACCAAAGATCTATCATGTTGCACAACCGCAACTTCTGGTAGGACCAAGATACAATCCAAATCTAACGGTGCTTGCGAATAAGGTCTATATCATGCCATATGCATGGAAAGCAGCTCCAGAGTACAGAGATGTTGTAGCTACTCGGAACCTTACCGTGAAGATCAAGAGCGGAAAGAAACTCATCGAGAATGTTTCATTCTCGCTAAAAGAAGGAGAGATGCTAGCCATTATTGGCGAAAGCGGTGCAGGAAAGTCAACCACAGTCAAAGCTCTCATAGGAGATATACCTAGTACTGGGGTCTGTAGGATAGCAGGAATTGACTCTAGAGAGACCCAGAAGGTACGGCACTTCTTTGGCTACTGTCCACAGGATCTCTCTTACATGTATGATACATTCACACCGCTTGAGAATATCATTGCGTTTGGGAAACAGTACGATATTCCAGAATGGCAGCTAATACAGCGTGGTAAGACCCTATTACGGGACTTTGGAATTCTTGAGAAAGGAAATGCTTCCTCCAAGGAACTCTCTGGAGGGCAACAGAGACGAGTTTCGATTGCGATTGCACTCGCTCACAATCCAAGAGTACTTCTGATGGATGAACCAACTTCAGGATTAGATCCAGATAATCGGAGTGAGCTCTGGAGATATTTGAACTATATCAATCAAGAATATGGAACATCTATCGTTGTTATCACTCACTATCCTGTAGAAGCAGAATTCTGTGACAAGGTTGCAGTATTCTTACGAGGAAAGAGCCTGGTAGCATATGGCTCTCCTGCACGATTAAAAGAATCGATGCCATCGCGTGGATTTGCCGTGGGAATCGTACTGCACGAAGTAGACCCACGTGCATTGAAGACACTTGAAGCAGTGGAAGGAGCCAAGTTCGTGCTTCAAAGGGGAGAACTCCTAAAGATATTTACTGATGAACCCCTTGAAATCATAGCAGAGAGAGCTGTGACAGCTCTAAAAGAGAAAGGAATTGGAGTTAAGATTGTCAAGACCAAATCCCTTGGAGATATGGTCGATTATTACATAGCAATTACAAGAGGACTGATCCAGGGAACAATTGAGAAGTGATGGAATGAAAAGACAACCACGAGTAATGATGCAGCTCACACGATTGCTGCTTGTTAGTGCATTGGTCGTAATGCTCTTACTCAGTGGGATTACTACAACGTTTCCAGCTGTGAGTGCAGATTCGGTAGACATACATTATGAAGACAAGATTGATGATACCCTCCTCAATAAGACCAGCATTGATGAATATCTTGACGTTCTCGTAGGATATGACGATGATATAGCGGCCTTCAAGGCAAAGAATGCCATTAAACTTGCAGACCAGACCGCAGAGATCATAGACACACTCGGAACACTAAACATGCTCAGAGTGAAAATGCTGAGCTCATCGATAGTAGACCTTGCAAGAAATGAGATCATAACTAGGATTTGGTCTAATGAGATTACTCCTATTGAACAAGCAAATTCAACGGTTGTAAGTTCAATTGATCCTGAAGATTATGTTCCACTTATTGATAGAATTGGCGCAAGAGATCTTTGGGATGCAGGGTACAATGGAAGTGGGGTTGTTATTGCAGTTCTCGATACTGGAGTAGATCCACTGAGTTCAGATATGTCAGTTTCAGCCTTTGCATCGTTTGTCGAAGCTGATACACTTCCTTTGGATCTTATTGGTCATGGAACATATGCAGCCTCAGTTGCTCTTGGAAATGGAACTGAGAGTGATGGTAGATACGCAGGAATAGCTCCTGGAGCTACTCTTCTCTCTGCCAAAGTTACCCTTGGAGGTCTCTTTGCATCACCAAGCTGGATTGTGTCTGGAATCGAATGGGCAACAAGTAGAGGTGCAGATATCATTCTTCTCCCATTCAACACACTTGGTGCGCCAGGTGACGCAGTTACAACAGCCATTGAAATAGCAGCTGAAAAGGGAATATTTGTTATAGCAGCATCAGGAGATGATGGACCAGACTATCTAACAGTCATGTCTCCTGGAGGAAATGCGGCAGCATTCTGTGTTGGTGCTTATGATACTGAAAAGGGAGAAATACCTGATTTCTCGGGAAGAGGCCCATCTCTAAGTCTTCTCACTAAACCAGATATTGTTGCTCCAGGAGTTGGCATTGTTGGTGCTAAGCCATTTTCAGGACTTGGTGGTCTTGGTTTTGGTGACATAGGTCTCGGAGACCTAGGAGATCTAGGAGGTCTTGGTGGGCTTCTTGGTGGAGCAACTGGTGAAACCTATGATGAGAATTACACCATTGCAGACACTACAACAGCCTCTGCGGCAATAACAGCAGGAGCTGCAGCGATACTTCTTCAGGCCTTCGATAGAGCTACACCGATTGCATTGGGAAATATCCTCAGGGACACAGCAACGCCTATTCCGTATGGTGCTAATGATGGAGGAGCAGGACTTCTCAATCTTCAAGCTGCCTTTGACTATCTAAGTACAAAGCAAACTCCAATAGAGCCTCATGAGCGAACAACTGGCGCACCTTTGCTAGCATTAGGCCTTGTATCAGCCTCAGGGTACGATGCTTCTACAATGATGTTGATGAGTAGTTTTGGTACTTCAATTGTCGCAATAGACACACGTAACCCACAGGATTCTGGTATTCACATGATGATGGGAATGTTCACTCTAAAGTGGAACAATATGGATCCAACCAATCTCATGATGTTTGATGTGAAGAGAGAACTACACCAGGTTGCATTGGCATCGACGACGACAAACTACGACCGCCATGTGGGAGTTCTTTCATATGAAGATGAGGTGTTTGTTACATTAGTTGTGGAATCCTATAATCTAACTGAATACTCCAATCTTCCACTAACAGCATTTAGAATCACACCATACATTCTAAATCTTGGACTCGAACCTATAGAGAATGTTAGCCTAGCGGTGTCATATTCGTTGGACCTTTACTTGGATGGTATTGACGATCATGGAAAGTATGACTTGGATGATGACCAATTGTTTGCTTACGGTCTCTCAGAAGATTTCGGTAACTTCTACGTAGGAATGAATTCCAGTATCCCACTCTCTGCATTTGAGGTTGGTAACTCCTCTGATATCTCATCCCATATTAGTGATGGGAATCTGACCGGAGCCACCACCTTTGATGGTAGCGTAGGATTGGGAATGCAATGGGATTTTGGCACAGTCGAAGTCAATGAACCAGTAAACGTCACTATAGCAATGGGATTTGGCGAGAACAGAACAGTTCTTGATGCATCAATTGATGCCATGTGGATCAATGAAGTTCCACAACTCATTGCAGACCAAGGAGATCTCATTGTCGTAGAGGCAAATCTTCCAAGAATAGCTCAAGAAGGAATCACCTACGAATCTCATGCAATCATTATGAACGTAGGCGAGTATAACACTTCGGTTATCGCTGCAATGATGATAGCTGAAGGTGGGCTTGGTGATGAGGGAACATTATTTGCCAGTTATGCATCTTTTGATAATATTACACCATTTCAGGCAGCAAACGTGACTGCATCCTGGCGACCAGAAAGTAAGGGAATAAGAACAGCAATCTGGGCGGTAGCAGCAAGCTTAGAATCTGTCATTGGTCTTGTGCAGAATATAGACACTCTCATAGTTGGCGTGTTAGATGATTTCTTAGTACGGGATGTATTTGTCATTGACCCGATCTCATCGACGTCGGTCTTTCCGAAAATACTTCCATTCGCACCATTTGATGTACGCTTTCCTGCAGATTTTGGTCTCTACAGTTTTGTATTATCGACAACTGAGTCACTTGGAAATATGACCATAACGAATCATGGAAACGCATCAGACTGGGGTAATATGTCCCTTACACAAGCAGACACGATTGAAGGATTCTATGATTTCTCGTTATTCGTGATGGCACCTCCAATAGGAGTAGATGGATACCATAGATGTGACTATGTCATCGAAACGGAGTACGGTTGGTCGACTAGCATTACATTAGAAAGAGTTCTGGAATATCCACGGGCAATGATGCTCCTTGATACTTCACACGGTGGTGGATTTGGATCACTTATGGGAGATATCGGAGGAGGCTTCGGAGATATCGGAGGACTATCTGGTGGAGATGATACTGCAGGACTAGATTTCCCATTAGCACAGGAGGAGGAACCTGATAATGGTGGAATGTCGATGGACTTCAATCTTGGAGATCTCGGAAGTCTTGATTCACTTACAGGGCTCTTTGATTCTTTCAGAATGACGACATTCTCAGGTCTATCAAATATGGATAAAGCAATGGCTAATGTAGGATTGGACCTTATAGAAACTCCCGGAATGGATTTAGATGCAGGGCTTCTTGCACAATTTGCAGCAGTAATTATCATCGCACCTACTGATGAGTACAATTCAACAGATATCGAGATACTGAGAGAATTCAGTAATGGTGGAGGGACACTCGTAATCTTAGGAGATAACGATGATAACGCCAATATTACCGCACTAAATCCATTATTGCTCGAATATGGCTATTTCCTGCAAGGAACACACTCAGAAGAGAATACCACTGATATTGTCACTACTTCACGATTAGGAGCAGAACTTCAATCGGTATGGCTAGGTGGCGGAGCGTACATAATGAACAATCAGTCTAATGCTCAGATGCGACTGAATGGCAATAGTGTAGCGATTCTCGACCGGACAGACCCAGAACTAGCTATCTTCGGTTCTTCAAAGATTTTCATGAATAAGAATCTCGTGAAGTGCAATAATAGCATGCTTCTTGATAATTTGAATGAGTTCCTTCTGAGAAACACATTGACCACATCAACAAGTCTAGCGGAGAATACTACACAGTATCCCTATGACGAGAGTGTCTTTCTCAATCTGTACGTGACTGATGTGCACGGGAATCCTGTAGATGACCTCTTCGTTGCTATTGTCTACGAATTGCCAGATGGCAATCTCTCATTCTTCATTGCAGGTTTTGTAATGGAGGGTCTCTACTCGTCACAGTTTGCACCTAACACTTGGACCACCGACGGAAGAATAAATGGTATCTTCATTATTATAGGTGATGAAAATTATGCAATGACCTATGCAAGTGTCAGCTTTGATGTCTATAGTCCATCTGTAGAACCCGGACCTGGAGAACCATTCATTTGGTTGACAATGTCCCAACTTGCATTAGTAACATCGGTGGGTATCTTTGGTTCTCTAATGGTTGGTTTAGTATACAATCGTAAAAGGATGAAGAGAAGGTTACGCATCCCCGAGATTGATACAGAGTTGAGTCGTGACATTGATTCCACATTAAATGGCCTCCTTGCAGCTTTCACCCAGCTAGAGGAACTAATCAAGAGAGAAGACCTTGATCGAATCCAAAAGATCGAAGCTCTTCGTGTATTAATGCAGAGTATCGAGGAAGGTCGAAAGATGTTCGACCGTGTTAGCGATAGAGTGGGAGGTATCTGAGTTGGGAAAGAACGCTGCTGTTAAAGAGACTCACCGAGAGATAGATATCATTGACCTTAAGGTGGCTTTTGGTAAGTTCTTCGCGCTCAAAGGAGTGTCCTTCTTTGCTAACAAGAAAGAATTTCTTGGAGTGATTGGAGCCTCAGGAGCAGGTAAAACAACTGTTCTTCGAATCCTCACTGGACAGATACGTCCCACTGAGGGTCAGGCCTTTGTTGGCGGGTATGATGTTACAAAGAAGGGGTACTTGATCAGTCTCCTCGTGGGTTATGTACCTCAACTGGAACACCTCAGTCTCTATTACGACTTCTCTGCGTTGGAGAATGCTCAATTCTTCGGTAGATTGTATGGGCTCAGACCAAAAGAGATCGAGGAACGTTCACGAAATGTACTCGGAATCTTAGGTTTTGATGAGGACCTGATGACCAAGACTGTCAGCAGGTTATCTGGAGGAGAGAGAAAACGTGTATCGATATGTCTTGGAATGATACATGATCCCCCAGTATTACTCTTAGACGAACCCACCACTGGTCTGGATGCGCACCTCAGACACGAGACCCTCAACTATCTGAAGGAATTGAATTACAGACTGGGAACTACCATGGTCATCATCAGCCATGACCTTGAGATTGTGGACTATTGTACACGGGTCGTTCTTCTTGAGGGTGGAGAGATAAGCCAATTCGGCACTCCTGAAGAACTGATATCATCACTCCCAGGAAAAGGAGAGAGCATTAAAGTGACTCTCCGCGCGATGAATCCAGAGATTATCCATCGTGTGGCGTCCATTCCGGGAGTTCAGTATACTGCTCAAGCTGGTAGAAACGCAATGAAATTGTTCATCGACAACCCCGAAGACAATCTTCTGCCAGTCATGCACCGGCTCAACGAGATGAAATTGCCCTTTGAAGGGGTAGAGATGGTTGAAGCCGATTTCTTTGATTATTTCCAAGTAAAACCATGGAAAGATAATGAGATAGGAGAGACCGCAAAATGAAACCCTATCAGGCAATCATAGCACTAGTATTCGTCTGCGTTCTAGCAGGCGTAAGTATACAGGCTACAGGACCAGGTACGCAACCTATCACTGTATTAAGCCCTGAATCACCAAACAGTCTAGCAGAGATTGCGCCGTTTGATACAGCTCTGGTCTGGTCCACCACAACTGGATCGCAAGTGAACGACATTGTTGTCGACAACTTCGATGCGGATGCGTATGATGAGGTGGCAGTCATTGCTCAAAACGGTTCACTATTTCTGTTCGATGAGGATAGTACACTTCTTTGGCAGTTGAACTTAGGCTCAACGCCTCATGCCCTTGCAGCATTTGACGGTACTGCTGCAGCGGGAAAGGAGATGCTCATTGGAACGGACTATGGAATACTAGTCGTTGGCGCAAACAAGGCAGTCCAGATGAACATGTCCCTTCCAGAGCCTGTTTATGCGGTTACAGGAGCACATCTGGATGGGGATGGATTTGAAGAGGTCGTTGTGGGTTGCGATGACTTCTACGTCTATGCATTCGAGATCAACACGACTCCTCTCTGGAGCTATCTCAGCAACGGGCAGGTCAGACTCCTTGCAGCAGCAGATATAGATGCTGATGCTCGTACTGAGATCGTTGTAGCATCTCAGAATAAGCGGTTTACCCTTCTCCAAGATACAGGTGCCATGATCTTTGAGAAGACCAGTGACACAACCATCAATGTTGTAGGAATTGGTGACCTCACCGTTGCTGCTAATCTTGACCTCGTCTATGGGAATTCCAACGGAACAGTGAGTGTATGGGACTCCACTGGAGTTCTCGCATATAGTATTCAAGCAGAGGACAGTATCACCGCCTTACAGATAGGAGACCTTGTCACAGGAGGTAGACACGAACTCGCATTGGGTACTTCTGCAGCAGCTCTGCGTATCTTTGATTCAGCTGGAACACCTCTCTGGAATAAGACCCTTGGTGGACAGGTCAATACAATTATCTTCCCCAATATTGGTGCAACGCCAAATGCACAGGTCCTTACTACTACTAATGGGCAAGTCACACTCTACAACGCCACAGGCTGGCGGTCCTTTAGAACTAATATCATTGGACTCACAGGTGCCATCACCGCTGGAGACCTCGATAACTTCGGTGGAGAAGAATTCGCGTTGGGAACAAATGGCGGTACGGTCTCCTCCTATGGTCGTGACTTTGACAAAGATGCACTTGCAGATGCTCGTGAGATACTCAT
>SDNZ01000078.1 GCA_004524565.1 Candidatus Thorarchaeota archaeon | reverse complement strand
TTTGACCGTCCCAATCATTGCTATCATCAGGCACTATTTCATCAATATATATTGTATTCCAATCATTAGAGGCAAGGCGAGGAATATCTTGAACTTTTTCGTAGAACATATATCTCATCTCAATATCGAAGTCATTCTTGTTTCATTGATTGAAATAATACGCAAGTCCTGTGCCTGATAAGAGATCTGCACCTTTTAGCTGTTTATTACAGGTTGCGCATCTGAAAATAATTTTGGGATCATTGGAAGCAGTTCCACATTCATTGCATAACGGTTCGACATCGATTACTGCCAGCTCATTAACCTTGACTGGTTGTTTACAATGCAAACAAGTAACCTCAGCAAGGTCATCTACAATTACTGCATGGAATTGATTACTGCACTTTGGGCAAAAAACTGTGTACACCTTGTGGATATCGCTGGATTGACAATTGGGACACTGTAGTTCGATTACCAGGTCACTATCACCGCATTGCCGACATTCAACTCGTCGACCATATGTTCTCGAAATAAGCACATGTTCATCTTCCAAATCATTGAGAAGTCTGGATACTTCTGCGTCATCATTTCCTAGTGCATCATAAGCTTCAGGATATCTCACAGTAGCTCTCATAACATGTTTTGGTCTGATAGCCTCAATCCTATTTTCCATCATGTCACCAATTAGCTGCTTGACACCCGGATTAAGTAGAAGCTCTTCACCACTTGTTTCATCCATTAAATCGTGGAGAACATGAAATGCTTTCTCTAGTTCTTTATCCCACTGATCGCTATCAAAATTTACATGTGGAATAAGTCTGCGCAAGTTCCGTTCAATGGCTGCGCTGTTCTCTCCTTCCTTGAGGAGTATCCCCAAACAGCTTGGAGTTTGCATATATGAAATAACTAGTCCACTCTGTATTTTGGAATATCCAACTTCAGTTTCTTGGTTTACGCCATGTCCCATGAAGATTGTAACTGCTTCTTCACTGGTAAGCGTAACAGATTCAGGATATGACCGACCGACCATTGGTCCAAGACGGTCATCCCACCAAATAGAGAAGATTGCCTTTGGCACGATATGCGTCCCCTGCGTCAAAGCGTCCCGTACAGAGAATGTCTTGGCATCCCTGTAACTTCCGTTCTTATCAGCATATTCTATATGAATACCCTTTAGTTCTTCTGGTTTTAACAAATCGCACCGAAGGGTATAAAACCTCACCCTGAAGTTCGGCCGTTTAATAATCTAATAATGACACTCAGGATGTTACATAGATGATGTCATCAAATCATACCCGTTTCATATTCGCATTCATGCTGGCATTGATTATTCTCTCACCATGTGTCACTAGTGTCGGCAATACTAACTTCTCAATCACTCCAACATCAATGATGGCGCCTGCAGCTCCCACTATAACAGGTCCTACACTCTTTGAGTTTGAAAATGGAACTGTTGGAGACACCATCGAATATGATGCGTATGATCCGAATCCGAAGAACTGGTCTGTCACTGTAGATGGTTCTGACTACACAACCAATACATGGGATGGTGGTCCTGTAACTGTACTTCTAATCTATCTGATAACAAGAAATCTGATTGTTACAGTTCCACAAGATTTCACCTTTGTTATTACAGTATACAATCAAGCTGAGGAAAATGCTTCCATAACAACTACTGTTCGTGCTATTCAAGACACTTCTGCACCAAACATCACTCAACCTGCAAACATTACCTATGAAGAAGGTCATTTCGGAAATGTAATCCGATGGAACATAACTGAAGCAAATCCCAATTTTTACAACATTTCACGAGTGTCTAACGAAGCAGGTACAAACTCCTCAGTCATGGAAACTGGCGAGTGGAATGGAGATGATATCGAGATCAATGTAGATGGTTTGAATGCAAGCCATTGGTACATCTATACTCTCTTTGTCAATGACACATTAGGTATGAATTCAACCAGCAGTGTAAATGTGACAGTACTACCCGATATTACCAATCCCGCTATTTCATCACCAGATGATATTGAATTCGAGTTTGGAGATGAAGGATTTGAAATTCGTTGGGAGGCTTATGATTCTAATCCAAAGAACTACACCATTGAAGTCTACATTCATTTCAATGATACAATTTATGGAGCAGGACAAACAGACAGGATTTTTCATTCCCCATTGAATTTCTCACAACCTGACTGGACCTTTGCTGATCCTGATGGTGGTGATATTAGCATTTCTCTTGATGGAATATTTCTAGGGAATTATACCTTCAATATCACTGCTTTTGATACCTACAACCAGTCTACAAGTGACTCAGTATATTTACGGATATATCCTGATATCCGAGCACCTGTTATTGATGCAGCTGATGATTTAGTATATGAAGAAGGATATACTGGATATAACATCACCTGGGATATTGACGAGAATAATCCATTATGGTACAACCTCACCTTTGATGGGACAGTAATAATGAACGGGACATGGGATGGAGAGAATTTCTCTATTAATGTGGATGGACTTGATGTTGGTGTTCATGACTATAATATGACACTGAGTGATTTCTTTGGAGCCATATCATTTGCGATAATTCAGGTAGAGGTGACTCCAGATGCACACAATCCAATTGTGGCACATATTCCAGTTATCCAAACCTTGACTACACAGACAACAAACAATCTTACCGTTCAAGCTTATGTATGGGACCTTAATAATATTCAAGATATCACAATCGAATGGGGTGTGGGTAATCCTGAAGATACGACCTTCGAGCCCGATGCAGCTGCTATGACCCTGTCGGAACCCAGAGACTTTTTCACAACTAATCTCGGAGAGTATTCACATGGTGTAGTAGTCTGGTATAGGATTTCTGCAACTGATAACTCATCAGTTCTCAATGTGGAACGTACTACATGGTTGAATGTTACTGTGACATCAATGAACTACGAAGGAGTTCCTGCACTTCTCTACGGTGTTGTAGGTGTCCTTGGTGGTCTCTCACTCCTAGTATTTGTTGTAATGTACTTCCGAACAAGGAAATAGAATGAAAGCTTGGTGAGGTGAAATCCTCACCAAGTATCTTGTTAGCCTCATCAATGAGGAGCTATAAGACTGTAGAATTTGTTCTTCTTGAAACGAGCCGAGTTTGCTACTGCGGAAACTGATTTGGATTCAAGTTCTTCTGCTTCAATTATACCTGCTTTCAATGCTCCCTGTAGCACCTTCTCTCCTCTCACAGTACGAACCAATACTGTAGTCCAACCGTCATCCGATCCTATATTTCCACATGAGATATCTGAGTTCAATCCAGTCAAGTCTTGGCAATATGCACATGATGTGGCAGCTGCTGAGTCTAGATCTTTGACAGGCCAGCTTTTTTCGTCAGTATCCATAGTAACCGTAAATTGCCCGCCTGAAATTGCAAAACGTTTGACATCCTTAATTTGTATTTCTTCTCCTTTCAAGAATTTTAAGAGGTCTGCGTAGTTGAAGGACTCCATACAAAATAAGCTGATTTTGAAGATACTTGCATCTGTATTTACTGAGAAGAATCCAGCTTGGTGTGATTCCATCCTTTCGATAGCATCAATGTTGCAAGCTGTTCCTACAATTGCCTGCTTGAAGAGACCTTCTTTAAAACCCTTGATCATCTCTGATACCACTGGGGCATGAGTGTAAATTGTCCCGCCGCAATCGTGTAATTCCTCTTTACTGGTGACACGTTTGGCAATTGGTAACCATGGGATATCAGGTGTCTGACAAGCAATAACTGCTGCTTCGATCAATTTATTCTCAAGCATATACTCAAGAAATGCTGTAACTGCACCACCATCCTGACGGCGATAGTTCCTCAGAGACCTTACTTTCCAAGCACTCTTTACGTTTCCAATCAAGTTGTCTTCAATTGAAAATGCCCTTGGGCACATCGCATAACAAATACCACACGATGTACATTCCCCTGTTAGAATTGGTACATATTTGTTATCAATGCGACTTCCAGAAATTGCTCCTACAGGGCATCCCTCAACACAAGAGCCACATTCAACGCATGCGCCGGTAGTGATGACCTCTCTCTCCAATTTTTTGAAAGCAAATCTTTTCGTTTTCTCTTTGAGCACTCTTTGAATCTCTTCAACTGTGGAGTTATAGTCCGCGGGCATAAATATTCACCATCTATATCTCATTTTACAATAATACTCCCAATATTGAGTGCTAACATAAAAACTAAAGGGACTGATAAATGCGACTAGAGAGAAGAGAAAGGAGATGAATACGCCAAGATGAAACTTTCTTCAGAACAGATTGAGATGCTTCTTGACACAAGTGAGAAGCAAGTGTGTGCCACGGATGAATGTTGTGTGCAATTGGTAGCAATTGCTGAACTTCCAAGTAGGTTTGGAGAATTCCAGATTTGTGGCTTTATCAGCCCTTGTGATAAAAAAGAACATACTGCAATCATAAAGGGAGATGTTGTAGACAAAGAAGGAGTCGTGACTCGAGTACATTCTGAATGTCTCACAGGAGATGTTATGGGAAGTAAGCGGTGTGATTGTAGGGATCAGTTATTGGAATCACTGAAGATCATCGAGAAAGAAGGTACTGGTGTTCTACTATATCTACGACAAGAAGGAAGAAACATAGGTCTCACTGGGAAGATTAAAGCATATTCTCTGCAGGATACTGGGCTAGATACGATTGATGCGAACATCCATCTGGGCTTTCAGCCAGATGAACGAGATTATGGTATTGCCGCAAACATACTGAGGAACCTCAAGATAAAATCTATCAAACTATTGACGAATAATCCCGAGAAGATTCGACAATTGACCGAAGCTGGGATTAACATTGTAGAACGGCTTCCCCTAATTACAGAACCTACTGAATACAGCCAAGCATATATTGACACAAAGGCAAAGCGGTCTGGCCATCTTTTTGGCGAATTAGCTGAAACTCATGATATTGATAAGATTCAGTCGCTTTCCAATAACGGTAGTGATTAGGTGACTGCTGTTTTAACAGCCTTCTGAAACATCCATTGGAATATCTCTAAAACATTCTTTCCATGACTAGCTATCCCTATAAAAACTGGAATACTCTCATCTACTTCCAAGACCATGCGAAGTTGGGTCTCATTGACAATATTAGGTAGGTCTGTTTTATTGAGGAAAATTGCTATTGGTAATGATTCATCAGCTTCAAGAGCGGTTTCTGCTAGCTCATACCAGCTCTCTACGTTCTCATCTTGAAGGTGCATCTGCGCATCCGCTACAAAGATTATCCCATCCGCTCCAACTAAAATTACATCTCTTGTAGACTTGTAGAAGTCTTGACCGGTTGCAGACCAAACATGTGCATTTATTGTCCAATCATCTCCCATTCTAAAAGGTATGATGCCGAAATCCATAAACATCGTTCTTCCCGCACTATTCTCTATTGAAGTAAGTTCCTCAATAAGATCCATCTCATGGAAGAGCCATTTTATTGTCGTTGTCTTCCCACTCATTGCAGGTCCAAAGAAAACAATCTTGATTCCCACTGTTCGTTTGTCGTAGTCGATTATCAAAAACCTCTACCTCATGCTTACTATCCAGTTTGTACCTTTGCATAAAAGACCCCCCTAATTCAGGTCGTGTGATAATGGTATTAATCCAATGTAGCTTGCTACGAATCTTTTTCCTTCTTCGCAGTGGTCTTTGGTGTAGATTTCTGTTTACTCGAATCTATGTATTCCTTGAGTGCATCCTCTGAGTTATCTGCTTTCACAAATACAGGAACGTTATCAAGTCCTGTTGCAATATAGCTGGATAACAACCAAGAACCTGGTGGAAATTCTAATGTTTTATCGAGAATACTCAGATCAATCTGGAATGAGCTACTAACAACAGTCCTATCATAGGGTCTTGGCAAAGTACCAACAAAGAAGGTGTGAAGCTGTTGAAGGATATTCGTGTTCAGATAAGCAATTCTCTGAGTAGCAATCGCACCACCTAGACCGTACTTTCTTCCCTGTCGTAAAAGCCTTTCAACTGCGTAACTTGTTTGAGCTTGATGACCACTCGCTTGTGATGGGATGAATTCCTGAGCTTCGTCGAAGACAAAGAGAATCTGCGGTTTGATTTCGAAGGTTTTCTTTCTGTATCTTAGTGCTGAACTTGTTAATTTAATTACAAGGTCTCTCAAAGTGTCTGGATCAGCAATTGAAATACAAATAACTCGTTCAGGTCCTGATAATTTCTTCAGGAGTGATTTCACAGTATCTCCAGTTGAACTTGCCTTCTTAGCCCTAGCAATTACTGCCTTCAATGTAGATCGTGTTGTTGCCCATGCATAGAGTGCAGATTTATCATGAACTTGAAATGTTGCTATTGCTGCTTTTGCAGCTGTATCAAGAACATCAACAAGGTTGTCATCTATCTCCTCGTGCTCGTTGCTGTTATTGCCATCCATGTATTGGATTACTGCATCAATAATTTCATCCAATGCTTGAACATAGGTAGGGCGCTCTGAATTACCTGTTCTAAGACCACGTATTTCTTGCAACAGACTTCCAAATGTTGGAACTTGCGTCTGTGGTCTATTGAAGTATGTGACCTTACCCAAGTCATAGATTTTCTTGAGAATCTCATTTGCTCGATTATCTTCTTCAAAGTCTCTAGGTTTCACAATTGATCTCGCAAAATGATCTGCGGTCTTTGCTTCTTCCTCTAAAACAATAGTACTCGCTATCTTAGGATCCATGAAGACATCACTTAGGAGGAATGGATATTCGCAGCTGATATCGAATATTACTAATTTGGTGTCTTCGCCATGATAGAGGATCCTCCTGAATAGGTTAGATAGCAAATTGCTCTTTCCACCACCTGTGAAACTAAACACGCCAAAGTGATATCGTAACAGCTTTGGAAGATCAACATAGATTGGAACCTCTTCTTCCGATTCCATAAACATACGAAGGACTCCCACACGTGGATCCTTTCGAGGATCTGCAACGGAGGTCTTCTTTGTGAATCCTATGGATTCTTTCACCTTTGAGTTGTAGATGAAATCCACGGTTTCCATATTGATGACAAAGACCTCTTCACCAATGAGCGGATATGAGAATCCTTTCTTGAAACTAATCTCTCCATTTGAATCAATCACTAAGTCGTAATTGATTGGGATTGCAGTCATCTGTACCATCATGGTTGCTTGGTCATCTGTAGTCCAATCAGCTACGGATTGCTCGATTATCTCCATTTGCATTGGATAATAATGGCTATCGCTGACACCTCCAAGTCCATAGTGCTGCGGCCATACCTTACTAATGACCATCACTGTATATCGTTCTATTCCTCCCTTAACGGATTTTTTGGATTGCCCTCGAAAGTTCTTCACTGCTAGAAGCATACCTTCTTCCAATTGAGCCATGAGTTCCTTGTTGTATCGTATCTTAATTCGACAGTCATATCGTGCGGCTGAACCTGCCCATTCTGAGGTGTAGTTGGCAGCGATAGGAACGACCCTTGCCAACCTCCCATCAAATGCTCCGTCAAAATCTGTGAAGTATTTCTTACGTATTTCTCCTTGATTGTTCATGACTAGATCTCCTTTCTCTGAAGCTACTTAGATAGAATAGGAACTCTCGTAAATCGGGACGGTTCATCAACCAATTCCCTGTGCTCGCAATCATACCTTGTACTTGACCAAAATGATATTTTGCGATTTTATCAGCAATATACAGTGGTTTGAGATGACCGAATAATTCTGGAATACTCATACTTGTCATTGCTTTAAATAGTGGCAGAATAAATGATTGAATCTGGTTTTCCTGTCCTTCATAGAAAATTACTTCCACCGGTTCAGGAAAATCTGGTCGATTCTCATAATCATGTTTGAGGAATACTATATTTGAAGATTGATTCTCAAACTCTGGATACACAAGACGGTCGTATAACAATACATTGCTCCTTAGTTTAGGTTCTGAGCTAGCTTGACAAAGTTGAAAATACGATTTCAGAAATGTCTTCTCTAGAGCAATCTGATTTCTTCTTGCGCCAGACACTAATCCCGGAGTTCTTTCAAGATGTGGTACGATTGTCTTGAAAGCAGTATCATACTCTACAGTTGCCCAAGGAACTTTCAACTTCTCTCGTTCCTGAAGAGACACCCATTGGAGAATCATTCGATCTGTGTCTGGAGTATCTTCTCGTCTATCTGTAAATCCTCCTTGAAATCTTCCTACAAAATTGAGAACTGGAAGAACCTGCCTCTTCAAGTCTCGTGCTGAGGTGTCCTTTGCAACTCCCACGAGTAGAATGTGATTTTCCCAGCATTTTTCAATAGTAAGATAGAGCGCCATCAAACTCAGAAATGCAAGATCACTTGTTGTCAACCATCGACCATTGACCTTGAAACGTTCTTCATAGGATATTTCTGGATCAGTGGAAAAGATTCGCCCACATACATCATCTACGAGTTTCCCCATTCTCTTCTTCAGGTCACGAAACTGAGGTTTGAGAACGAAGTATTCCTTATTTCTTACAAATACCCCTTCTGCTTCTCCAGTTCCGCGAATCCCTTTCTTGAGTTCCTTGTCCAATCTGGCGTGCCTGAACTCGTTATCAAGACCCATTCTCTCTACAAGTTCATCTCGTGTTAGACTATTGCCTTCTGCATTCATGAGTTCAATAATGATCCTAGGGAGGAGAAATTCTCCACGTGCAGCTGGTGTACCTATATTGATGTTTCCGAACAAACGTCGAGCATAAACCCACTCAGTCTTTGTCAAAGGTCTCCCATCTATTTTATACCCGATAAGACCGCACTCATGATCTAGATCCAAACGAAAGTCTGAGGTCTCTGCATAGAATGATGCAACTTCTGAGGAAAAGACTCTATCATGAAGGAGAATATCCACTGGATTTTCAGAGCTTACAAGTTGATATCCTAGAAAGAATTCAGAAAGACCCATCATAAAATCTGCAAATGCAGAGTTATCAACAACCCACGAATCACTGTAACTGATAGAGTGATCAACCTCTCCGTTTTCTGAACGAACCAAAAGAGTTTGATCAATTTGAGGAACTTCACTAATGTACACAGGTAAAACACTTGATATTCCTACTCCATGCTCAAGAAATTTCTCATCGTACGAGATCTTAGATTCACCTTTATCATCAATCTCTATTTCACCAAAAGCTGGATACGCTCCAGCGAAAAATATCAACAGATCAAAAACATCGTATTTCAGAACTGTACCATCTAGACCTGCAAATCTTAGTTTTCTCTTCCCAAAGAATTTGTCAACGAATGTTGGATTAAACTTGGCAGAATGGTATGATGTTAGCAGCTTAGATAGAAATTCGTCGTATACTCCTCTGAGACTTTCAAACTTCCCTTTGTAATCCTTGACCTGTTTTTGAGCGCCTCCAAGGAGTAATCCTCCTGTTTGCTTGAGGCGCCGTCCAATGAGAGAAGAGTCATCATCCATAGTATACCCCAACTATCCAGACAAGTTATGTAGTGTTTAAAGTCAGATAAGAACGTTACTCGGAATTAGTGAGTATGTTACTTTGTCTCATTCATCTCACTCATACTCTCGGTAAAGGGATTTATTATTACCTCTTGCTCTTTCTGCCTGTCTGGCAAATCGATGGATTTCAGAGCCAATGCCATCACGACTATGAATAGCAAGGTCCCAATTCCAGCAAATTGATACAAAAATATGAGACTGTCACTAATCTCCCAAATGTATGCACCAAAGGAGAACGCAAAGAAGCCAGCAATGCTAGTTGCATAGCGATAAGTGCCTAAAGCTCTGCCCTTCTTTTCTTCTGATACACTTCCAGAGACAATAGTGTTTTCAGCACCAATCCATAGAGCTACCGGGAGCGCCCAAGCAATATTGAGAGAGACTAATATCCAAAATCCTTGGAAAACAGAGAATAGTAGTACAATGATGCTATTTCCCAGAAGAGCTACAATCTGAGCTACCTTGACATTTCTATCAGCAAGTGTTCCAGCAAAATAGAGTACAATCGCACTTGTCATTGAATAGAATGCCCAAGCATATCCATATTGAGCATCAGTAAGACCCCACTCTCCAACAACAAGATTTCCAAGATACGGAACTGCAGATCTCAAAAAGAAGATAAATCCTGAAATCCCAATAACAAACTTCCAGAAATTCTTTCCTAAACCTCGAATTGTAATGATTGGACCTTTTCTGGCCTTTTTGATTATTTCTATATCAAGTGATTCTCTAACAAATGCCATAGTTGCGAAAAGGGCTACGACAGCACCAATAGATGCTATGAGATGTAGAATACTTGCAGAGTATCCATTCTCAAGGAGGATTGAGGCAAGAACTGGGCTTAGACCGTCAACTAAGAATGCAGGAAGAAGCACCATAGTAAATGTACGTGCACTATTCGATCCACCATCAGCTTCAATCTCATCTGCTGGAATTGCAGTTGTGATGACAAGAATTGATGCCCAACCAAAATAGGTGATACCGTATTCTATTGCTACGAATGGCCAAGTAGGTATCAACCACATTCCTAGAAGACCTACTGCCATTGGTATGAAAGAAATTACCATTGTATTCTTTCTCCCAATGAAATCTGCAATGATACCTGACGCTGCGTAGCCTATTATCATTGCTAGTGTGCCAATCGAAAATGCTGAGCCTATCTGCCACCTGAGTAAACCAACATCAAACTCAAGGAAGATACTGAATTCCCATGCCCACAGACTCATAGAAAATTGAGCTACTCCCGTCACGAAGGCTAGACGCCACAGATTCATATTGAGCCCTAGAACCTTTCGAGACCTACCGCTCATAACAATTGGAATTGGATCGAAATCTGGTGGCATAAAATCATCTTGAGAATTTCTGATTGACTACCTTATGATGCTGTCTATCTGTGCGATAAAACTCGTATCACACAACCTTAAAGTATTCGAGAACTGTGACAGGTTCAAGAATAAAAACACTGAGGCTCTTTGCTATTGATATCCTTGGAAGATGCTGACCTTAGACTTAATCGTGCTGTTACGTTTGAGTGGTTGTACACAAACGGTCTAGGCGGCTATACATCTTCCACAATCGTAGGTCTGAATGTTCGTGGATATCATGGACTTATGGTGTCTTCACTAAGTCCTCCTGTTGACCGCTGGTTGACACTCTCCCGCCTTGATGAAGCAATTGTGAATAAGGATGGTGAGTGCAATCTAAGTACTGAACAAACCACAGAAGGTGTAACACATAGGGGTTATAGACACCTTCGACGATTCGAGTTGAATCCTCTCCCCCAGATGATATACAAAACAGGTTGTGTTGAAGTAGAAAAGACAGTCTTTATGGCATATAGACGGAATCTTACCGTTGTTAATTACGAATTAAAAAATTCAGAAGAAACTGTTCTCACTGTAACTCCTCTCCAAACTTGTAGAGATATTCACGCACGACCACCTCATCTAGACTTTACCCCAGAAATAGAACCAGTCGATTCGCATTCTTACTTTTCTTTTGATGAGCGACCCAATAGTCCATGGATGTATGCATACACTCCCGATGCTGAGTTTATGCCAAGTGAACTTCGAATTACTGATCCACAAGTCTATCGTCGTGACAAGGCTAATGGACTTCCTCACTTGGAACAGATGGTTATTCCAGGTGTATTTCACACTATATTGGAACCAGGCGACCATTTTCTCTCATTCTTATTTGCTGTAGCACCTACACGAAAGGAACTCATGAAGAGCTTGGGGCCATTAGCTAAAGCCCAAAGGAAGGATTTTGCCAAACTCAGATTTGAAGAACTACGGCGAAGAAAGATACTCAATGACCGTGCATATTCAATGGCAACCAAAGAACGCGATGAAGATATGGAGTGGCTCATTCTTGATGCGGATACATTCATCGTTGATCGTGCGTCAACAAATATGAGGTCGATTATTGCTGGTTATCATGAATTTGCGGATATTGGGCTTGATGCAATGATAGCACTCCCAGGGCTAACAATGTCAATTGGTCGTTTTCAGGATGCGCGCGCTATCTTGACAAATTATGCAAGACATTCCCGATATGGACTCGTTCCAAATGATTTCCCTGACAGAGGTATTCAACCTGAGTATAACTCAGTTGATGCATCCCTCTGGTTTATCATGGCTGTACACAAATACATCCAAGCAACAAATGATGTGGAGTTTCTTAGGGGAATAATCTGGGATACAATGGAATCTATTATTGCAGCATATCGAATTGGCACTAAATTCAATATTCACGAAGATCACGATGGACTCATCATTTCTGGTATTGAAGGAGTTGGAGTTTCGTGGATGAACGAATGTGTTGATGATTGGTGTCCTACTCCACGAATTGGAAAATGTGTGGAGGTCAATGCTCTTTGGTTCAATGTATTAATGGCAATGGGAGAAATGAGTCAGCTAATTGGAAGAGACCCCTATGAATTCCAAGCAGTTGCATCTTGGATAAAGGAGGCGTTTGAACAGACTTTCTGGGATCCTGATTTAGGATATTTATACGATGTAGTCACTGATGAAGGTAATGATAAATCGATTAGACCAAATCAGATTTTCGCGATAAGTCTTCCATTTACACTACTTGACCCATTGAAAGCAAATGCTGTATTGAAAATTGTGACGAAGGAACTCCTTACACCCTTTGGACTTCGTACTCTATCTCCAAGTGATTCAAGATATGCTCGCGCATATACAGGAGGTCCTCGTAGTAGAGCCGCAGCTGCGCACCAAGGTACTGTCCATCCTTGGTTAATTGGTCCTTACATCTCTGCTTGGTTATCTGTAAACGGAAGAACTCCAGAGAATAAGACAAAGGCTGAAGCAAAGTTCTTCCGACCTGTTTTGAATGCAGTCAGAAGAGGATGTCTTGGTACAATTTCAGGTATGTTTGATGGGTCAAAACCACATCGCGATAGAGGCACTGTATCTCGTGCTAGAAGTGTAGCAGAGCTTCTCAGGGTTTATTTTGACGAATTGTAAGCGAACAAATTATCTAGACGAATCATCCATAATGTTCTATATACTAAATTGTACAATAAAATATGCAGTTCGTCGGTTTTTCCATCAGAGGTAATGAGGAAAGTACCTTTGATGAATACGCCAAATAATCAAGATCCCGCATTTGACTCCGTGATTGATACATCGAAGCGATGGATGAGATGTTCTGTTCACGAAGAGTGCAGCGCGCTAGGTTCTTGATGAGGTGAAAATAATGAAACGAATATACACAGTAGCACTAATTGCTATGTTGCTTGTCAGTTTTGCAGGTGCGATAACTCCTGCCATTGCGCAAACGACACCTGAACCTCAGATGCGCGTTGCTTGGCAAGTTGCCAATGAAACCCGGCAATTCGCAAACTCTGAACAGCATTCAGACTGGGTCTTTGGACCTCAGCCTGAAATCTGGATAGAGTACGATAATGGAACCGATATAGCAGAGAACAGCTATAGGATTGAACTTGGAATGAATCTCACCGTTAATATGATCATTCCGAAGTCGTTCTTAGGCGAAGGAAATAATCTAGATGTTGTACAGTTCTGGGGCACTGGATTAGGTGTGAGAGCTGCAACATTTGGTGTAGAATATAATGCGACCTCCAATAGATGGAATAGTGTTGGCTTCAGGTACATCCCAGGTGCGGAAGAACCAAGACCTGCACAGTTCATTGCTCTAGATTCATTGTCCTCTGATTTCACAGATGACACTAATTTCTACGAGGTGGTCTTTGCCATCACCTATGCAATTGAACTCCCAGATACAATTATGACAACTGGGATGCAAGTAATTGATACATATGGTAGACCCGTATCATCATCCTGGATAGCATCTGCTGTTGAGGGAAGATATGGTAGCCCACCATTAGGCTTGGGTATGCCAGTGAATCCATTAGATTTCTCACTTCCTGACTACTACTATGCTGACATAGTAGATGAAACTGGAAGAATCATGCATTACGCAGATGTCAATGATACATTCGTTTTCAGGATGATGTCTACTGCTGATATAGGAAGTACACTGATTCCGCTAACTGATGCAATCACATACGATAACGATTACAAGATCACTGTAAATTGGACGTATCCTGAAACAATGGATACTCTCGGACTTTCAGTCCTATTTGATAATGCACTCGAGTTCAATAATTCGTTTCCTGTCGAACTTAGACCTGCAATGGCTCTGAAACTTAATGGCTCCGGTGCTGTTGCAGTTGCTGGATATCTAGATCTTGATTGGGAATGGATTGATCTTGGTGGTGGAGTCGGAATGTGGTTCCCCCATTTAACAATTGTAGAGAACTCCTCAATTGATATCACAAAATACTATATCGAAGATCCTGCCTTAACAGGATTCTTTGATGGTGGAGTCCAATGGGGTGGATATTTCACTAATGAGACCGACCTTGATCCTGGTTGGGAGTTTGGTGGAGTAATCGAACCCGAGATGGGTCTTGTAACAGTTCTTGATACTGAAGGAAATCCACTTGTTGCTAGACCTGAAATCTCTGACCGCCAGACAATCAAGTTAGCTTTCCGTACAGCATTCATTGAAGCATTCGTATTCGATGATTTAGGAAAAATCGCATATACTGCCCAGCAGGAAGACATATTGAATCTGACAATTCTAGTTCATAGAGATATCGACATGATTGAAGGTTCCTATGTCGTCGAAACTGAAGATGGTACTGGCTTATTCAACATATCTTCAGAGTTGAATGATGTAACTATCCAAGTGAAAGGTTCAATAACTGATAGCAATACAACTCACTATTGGAGACTTGATATCACTCATACAATGGTACTCAATTATGAAGGAGGTTCAACTACTTCGACTTTGTACCGACTTACGATGTTCAAGATTGGTGTTGGTCAACTTTGGAGTGTGCCTTATCTTGGGAATGATTGGAC
>SDNZ01000213.1 GCA_004524565.1 Candidatus Thorarchaeota archaeon | reverse complement strand
TTGTATATTGATTGAAGTAATCCAAGCTCCTTTGATTCCTCCTCAAGCATAGCCTTGAGAACATCGCACCAAGTACAGTGATTGGAGGTAAATAGTAGAATCATATATACAACTCATTGGACTTTTCTCGTTGTTCTGCTGGTGTAATATAAAGTCGGAGAAAACCTGAGTTAGATTTTGGAAGATTTTACAACTTCTTTAGAAATATTGAACTGTAAAATGAAATACTTTTACAAACAAGGATTGCGAGAATATTGCATAGATTCGCAACGTTAATATCTCAAAGCAATCGCACAACATTTGCCTGCGTAGCTAAAGGGCCCGTAGCTCAGCTTGGTAGAGCAGCAGGCTCATAACCTGTATGTCCAATGATTTCCATTGGACAGGGGAACGGTCGGGCGTTCAAATCGCCCCGGGCCCACCATATTATTTTCTAAATGTTAGGAACCTACTAGATTCAATCACCACCCATTTTACTCCAAAGACTGTTCCACCATGTTACAAATGGACCACTAGGAGAGATTGTAATACCTGATTCGATTCCAATTTTGATTGGCATATCGTTCTTGACTTCATCTATGTCAATTTCGACAAGAGCATAATTTTCATCAAGTGAGAAGGGTTCTTCAACAATTCTTGCCTGACCTCGTACACTAACGGCGATATCAGGAGCACAAATCATGGCAACTGATATTCTAGGATCTCGTTTTAGATTAGCTAGGGTGTCATGATATCGGTGGGCAATAAATCGTAGTAACTGGGGGTTGACTGCACGCATACTACCAAATGGAGCTACTCTAGGGGTACCATCTGCATCAATAGTTGCTACGACAGAACTCGGATTAAGAGACCCATCTGATTTCTTCCATGCACTATAAGCATCCTCAAGAAGCTCAGGAGATCTGCGCCATCTCTCAGACCTTGTTGTTTCTCCTTTTTCTGACATCAAACTTGTCCTCCTTTTGACTAGATTATAAGTAATGCAGATAATACTCAATTTAGATTCTTTTCAATCTGATGACACTCGATAATTCCGAGATAGGAGCTAATAAGGCATCATATCTATTATATCTTGAAGATGAAGTATTCGGAGGTACTTTGTTGAGAATACGCTAAGCCACGCCACATCAACTCCCAATTTCGTTCTTGGAGGCCTCAACTTGGAGGCCGCTTCTTCTTTTTGAGTTCCACAATGCTTATGCTATTGAATGGTTATAACAAATTTTGATTCATTTACCAGTTGGAGGATCTGACATGCCAGATGATAAGGAAGAAGTAGCAAAAAAGGTACTAGGTGGCCTTGAAAAGTTAGAGAGAAAGCTCAGTGGCCAAAAATGTAGTACCTGTGGTGCCGAAGGACCTGATAACATATTCAACTGTGAAACCTGTGGAAAAGAAATTTGCACAGAATGCTATAACATGACGATGGATGCGGAGATGATTTGCCAAGATTGTGTCAGGTCTCGTGGACTCACTCCTGATGATCTTCAGTTCTAGTTCTTGATTGGGTAAAATCATCCATAGTAAGGACCTTATATCTCAGTGTTTATCCAGTTTCTATTCGAGGAAACCACCATGCAGCTATTTTCTGATGCTTTTTCAATAGGATTACTAGCCAGTCTATTAGCAGGAACTGCAACAGGGTTGGGAGCGATTCCTATCTTCTTCAAAAAGGACTTCAGTAGAAGAACACTTGATCTTATGCTTGGGTTTGCAGCTGGAGTCATGCTGGCTGCTTCAGCATTCAGTCTCCTTGTCCCTGCTTTTGAAGAGCAAGCAGTACTGGATGCTGGTTGGGTAGGAGTATTCACCATAGTTGGTTTGGGATTTATGCTAGGCGGCCTGTTTGTGTATGCCACTGACAAAAATCTTCCACATGAGCACTTCAAGAAAGGACCGGAGGGACCATCATCCAGATTAGGACGAGTATGGCTTCTTGTGATTGCAATAACAATTCACAATTTCCCGGAAGGACTTGCTGTTGGTGTATCATTCGGAGGGGATCAAATATTAACGGGTCTATCAGTAGCTGTAGCAATAGGTCTCCAAAATATACCAGAGGGACTTGCAGTTGCAGCGCCTTTGGTGAGAGAGGGTTATTCCAGAAGATATGCAGGAGGGCTGGCACTATTAACGGGGCTAGTTGAACCCATTGGAGGATTGTTAGGAGTTTCAGTAGTCACATTTGCAGTAGGACTTCTGCCTTACGGATTAGCATTTGCTGCCGGGGCTATGATATATGTTGTTGGAGACGAGATGGTACCTGAGAGCCATTCTGGTGGAAATGAGCGCCTAGCAACGTGGGGACTCATGATTGGATTCTTCATTATGATGTCGCTTGATAATGTGTTCACTTTCCTATTTGGCGGATAGATCAATCCAGTACTCCTTGCTTGATGCCGTATATGCAGATGACAACAGCGAACAAGATTACCAAAAAGAAGAATGCAACACTTGCCAGCCCAGAAATAAATCTTTGAAAAACAAGACCTGTAAGGATAATGACTGTACCAATAAACACAATCAAACAGATTGGTGCACCTCTTGGAAGATCATCCCAGAATGAACTCATGATTAGTTGAAGTTCAAATGGTCAATAATTAGGTTTCTCAAGAGCTCTGTAATCCATACGGATCTCGATTAGCTGCTACTCCTGTATGAACCTCTTTCAAAGTAGATTCAAGAATGTTGCCAGTAGCACCTATGACAACTACACCCTCAAGGCTGTGTGTCTTATCATATTGGGAGAACCCATCCTCATCGAAAAAATACCTAAATGATACCTTGATCTTGTCATCAGAAAGTCTGTCTATCTCATCCAAATAGAGATCTTCGAACTCACACCGAGGGCGTAGAGGCATTCCCCATCCTGTTTTAGAGTGAATGAAATTTAGAATGATTGAGTTAAGATCGGCTTCTTCCATTTTAATTACACTGTGTGATTTCTTACGATTGCGATTTATACGGGTCGAGGACAGTTCCTGGACCAGTATAGGTTTCTTCCAATGTAGATTCGATAATTGCTCCGGTGGGGTCTGCTACAATAACTCCCTCAAGGATATGGTGCCTGTCGTACTGGGAAAACCCATCCTCGTCGAAAAAATACCTGAATGTCACTTTGACCCTGTCTTCAGGAAGTTGCTCTATCTTATCCAACCAGAGAGACCCAAACTCACATTGAGGTTTGAGAGGATTACCCCATCCTGTTTCAGAGTGAATGAAATCGAAAACGATTGCTGCGATATCCGATTTGTCCATCTCTGATTCACTCTCATTCAATTGCAAAAATACCATCTAAGATAGGAGTTGTTATGATGCACTCTTAATCTGTAGCAAAGACACCTAGAACACGAGGATATATCAATTATAACTACAAACAGCAATGTTAATATTGTAATCACGGGCGACACCGAGAATAAGCCGCCGTGGCTCAGTAGGTAGAGCGACAGTGAACGCAACTCGCGTTTTGCCGCTAAAGCCTGTTAAGTTGTTGGTCGTAGGTTCGAGCCCTACCGGCGGCGCCACTCCTTTTCTTCAATCTATTTTGAAAAGGTTCATCTAATTTCAGGTTTCAAGGAACATTGAGGACTAGG
>SDNZ01000212.1 GCA_004524565.1 Candidatus Thorarchaeota archaeon | reverse complement strand
CTTTGATTTGTCAATACCCCACGAACTGATATCATCCTGACTCATTCCTTTCTCCAGATGGAGAAATAGAATAGAATCAAGCTCTGGATAGGAAATACCAATTTCTTTTTCATCAGTCTGACCTTCCCAAAGACCAGCTGATGGTGCTTTCTCAATAATACTCTCCATCACTCCAACATGCCGTGCAAGATCCCACACATTAGCTTTGTAAAGCTCAGCAATCGGAAGTATATCCGTGCCTCCATCTCCATATTTTGTGAAGTATCCAATCATCAGTTCAGTCTTGTTGCCTGTACCAAGGACTAATCGGTTCTCTTGATTTGCTCTTGCATACCATGTAACCATCCTTAGTCTTGCTGCAAGGTTACCACGAGCAACCTTATGGAGGTTTAAAGAATCGTAGGCAGCTACTGCATCTTTTAATTCGAAGAGCTCCTGTCTCATTCCAAGTTGCTCTGCAACAAGTGTTGCATCACTGACATTCTTTGCATCCTTCTTTGCATCGACTGGCATCATAATACCTAAGACATTCTCAGGACCTAAGGCTTCACATGCTAAAGTAGCAACAAGACTGGAATCAATACCTCCACTTAGCCCAAGAACTACTCCATTCACACCAGCTTTCGCAACATACTCTTTGATGAAACTGACTATCACTTTTCGGATTGGCTCATAATCATCGAATCTGAGGTCTTTCGGTAAATCCATTTGATTCCCTCATATTCTCCACCCGTTCTCTCCTTTTGTACATTGTCGGAGCGGCAATATATACCAACTGTGAATATTGATGACAATTATAGCAGCAACGTCTCAATGAGGAAATAGAAGAACGAAGCATTTCCAATGTAGAGTATCATTACCGTGAATGCACCGATTATCTTCATCCAGAATTTTTTATCAAAGACATATTCGTAACAAACGAATACTGAGAGTGCAAGGAATAATTCAGGAATTATGATGTAGTATGCAAGATTTCCAATCATGCCTGTGACTGTTGCAGACCAAGATGGAAGATTAACAAGGGTCAATTCAGAAAGAACAAAAATCAGCACCCCAAGTATAGACACAATTGCGTATGTCATCTCAATTGATTTTCTCTTCTGAATCTCTTTTCCGATGAATATGATGATGAAGAACGGAAGTGACCAAAGCCCTGCCATATAGAGTGGTATTGCGCCTCCTATCATTGGTAGTCCTCCTGGTGGAAATACGAGGGCTCCGAGTGTTACCGCAAGGTACCAATCAGGAAACACCATTAGCAGGCTCAGGATGAGGCTGAACAACCAGATGCTCTTCCATTCATCATAACTTTTGTAAAAGATTTCAACTACAATTAAGGCATTATAGAGAAAAACAACGACCAACATTTTCGCATCAATCGATGCTGTAGGAAACGGGAAGAGTAGCGTAATAGCTGCAAGTATAGCAAATATCACATGGATTGTTACAAAATCCTTGACCGACTTATCCTGAAGCAATTGCATGATAATAATGCTGAAGAAACATGCCTATAAATTGTGAGAAAATCACGCTAAGCTTTATCTTCATTCACGGTTGATAATGGCGCAGCGTATAGGAGCGGCCACTACCAATCACTGTCTTTTCCTTATGCGCATTTACGGAGATTAGAATATGTCAGAAAAATTAGGACAATTAGATATTGTATTTGTCGTTGACAACACAGGTTCTATGGGTCCATATATTCAAAATGTCAAAACCAAGATCCTAGAGATAATTCGCACAATTAAGAAGGAGGAGTTGTGCCACAGACTCAGGGTTGGCTTAGTTTCATATCGCGACCATCCTCCAGAGGAATCCTCTTACGTCACAAAGAAATTCGAACTTTCCTCAGAAACTGTTCTAATCGAACAGAATGTGATGTTGATGGACGCATCAGGTGGTGGTGATGGTCCAGAAGCTGTATCAACTGCGCTCCAAGTGATGAACAAGATGGAGTATCTCAATGAATCTGCCAAAATTGCAGTTCTTATTGGAGATGCGCCACCACATGGTGTGGAAGATGGAGATCGATGGCCAGAGGGAACGCCTGATGGCGCAAAATGGGATAAAGAAGCAAAGAAAGCTTTCGACAAGGGAATTGTTATCCACACAGTTGGATGTTTCCCAGAGATAACCAATTATGCAAAGGGAGTAGAAACCTATGAGAAGATAGCAAACCTTTCTCAGGGAAGATTTATTCCTCTTGAAAAAGCGGAGTTGCTTGTCAATATCATAACTGGTCTTGCTGTGGAGGAAATCGACAAGATTGCAATTCAGAAGTCAATATTAGAGGACCTTGGTGTTAGCATGGAAGATTTTCCCGCAGATGAAGAGTTCACCGAAGAAACTATTTCAGCGATAGTCGCAAAGGTTCAAGCTAAAGGAGTCACAAAGAGAGCAATGGGTGTGAGATCCGCATCAGCTCCTGCGGCTCGTAGTGAAGACCTAGCGGTCGAAGTCCAAGAAGTTGACGAGGCTGACATCCGTGAAGCAGTACGGCAGCTGAAGTCGAAGTCTAGAAAATAATCATTTTTCTTGGTGCTGCACTTCGCAGCACCCCTTTTTCTTTTTAGCACATCGTTAGATATTCCTACGTTTTGGTGAACCAGAGAATAGATTTTGTATTCGCCGTCCCAACTATTTTTCATGGATTCGCAGAATCATATTACATATTAGAAATCCATATCACTACTCAGGTTTGTGGACAAATATGCCTAGTAGACAATGGGACTATTTCATGGACAACTTCTTTGGAGACCCCTATATGATGTGGCATGATGGAATTGACCCTACATCAGTTTGCGGACTCGAAGGTGCTGAGCGTGATCAAGCTGAAGCCATGCTTATCGAATCAATGCAACAAGGGAGCTACTGGGCTCCTATGGGCTTGAGGGAACTACGTTCGCAAAAAGCAGTCCCTGTGATGAAGGAGATGCTACTCTCAGCCAGTGGAGTTCTTCTCATTGAGATTGCCATCGCACTGAACGTCATTGAGGATACATTGGATTACAATCAGTACGTTCTTCACGTTCTTCGAACATATCCTAGTCCTTACACCAGATTGAAAGCCGCAATGAAACTTCGTGATTTTCCCACTCCTGAAGTAATCGAAGCTCTCTTTGATGCAGTGAATGATGTGGATTATCTAGTGCGGAATCATGCGTCGGAATCTCTTCTAGCAATACATGGGCTTCAACCCACAATATCTGAACACAAAGAGATTTTCAAACTCATCATCGTTGATTACGATAAAACTAGTGGTAGGAGTACTGAAGAAGCATCCAAAGCCTATAAGAAGGCTGAACAGTTGCTACGTGGTTTGTTTGAAAAGTAAAGGTCCTACCATGGGGCCATCAGGAGGTCCGAAAACGAGCATTTTGAGTTCATCATGGCTAACTACAGTCGCTCCTAGCATGGCTGAAGGATCTAGAACGATACAATATGGCACATCATTGCTCCCGTTCACTATCATTAACACTGATTGTGCGATCTCCTCCTACCTACCACGATTCCCGGTCCTAGCAACAAGAATTCACAATGGTAAACTCTAGATGTTTTGTTTATCGTTATGGCGATTCTCTGGTTTGCTCATAACAATTCCAAGAAATGCCTGATAGATTGAGGATGAAAACTTACGCTAGAAG
>SDNZ01000077.1 GCA_004524565.1 Candidatus Thorarchaeota archaeon | reverse complement strand
GTCCTTTCATTGTGCCTGCCATGAGACCACCGCTTCCTGTTGGGAAGAGCACCCAATCAGGTGGAGTCCATTCGGATTGTTCAGCTATTTCATAGCCTAGAGATTTTGTCCCCTCAAATTGGAAACAATTGAATGGGCCAAATGATGGTGATGGAGTCCAACCAAATTCTGCACATGCGGCTTGAAGTAGTGTTGTTGTGGGATCCACTCCTTCCTGTACTTTGCTTACTCTGAATACCTTAGCACCTAGTGTTCTGAGATGAATGAGTTTTCCTGCAGGTGCATCTTCCGGTACAAAAACGACTGATTGTAGTCCTGCTCTTGCTGCATAGGAAGACATTGCTGCCGCAGCGTTTCCCGAAGAGGCTGCTGAAACTGTTTTTGCTCCATCTTCCATTGCCCTACTTACTCCAACGCAAATTGGTCTGTCCTTGAAGGAGCCTGATGGATTAAAGATCTCATTCTTGAGAAAGAGGTTTTTCATCCCCCATTCATCAGCCAATCTTCTACTTTGGAGATATGGTGTGTTTCCTTCTCCTAATGTGATTATATTGCGACGTGATCTAAGTGGCATCAACTCAAAATACTTCCAAAGACCCGACTCTCTCTGAAATAGATCTTGCTTGGTGAATATCTCTTTGAGTGCTTCTAGGTCAAAAGTGAAGTCAATCCTACCTCCACAACCATCGTTTGCGGGTACATTTTCTTCATTGTACTCATTTCCGCATTTAGCACATTTGATACTACTAATTCGCGACACGTCAACACCAGCCTATTCTTTTCATTGTGCTCTCGTTATTTGACTTGTGGCATAGCTCATGGAAACACCTAACAGCTGGAAGTATACACTACGTTTGAGGAAATCTTGATGAAAGAGCCTTATGAAGTAGAAGTCAAACTTCCAGTTACTGATAAGGAAGCAATGAAACAGAAAATCATTCAAGCTGGAGGAGTTCCTTTGAACTCAGACTTGCAGATTGATACCTACTATGACCATCCTTGTCGTTCCTTTTCTAAAACTGATGAATCAATACGGATTAGACATAGAACCCTTACTGAAGGCTCTCCACTTAATGAGTCGGAACATGCTCCTATTGAACTTACGTACAAGGGACCTAAAGTTGACAAGAAAACCAAGACAAGAATCGAATACACAGTGGGGTTGGAAGAGAAAGATCATGCATCTATCACTAAAATCCTATCCAGTACAGGATTCAGATTTGTGGCTATAATTACCAAGACCCGCGAGTTTTTCGATATAGGTGGCATTGTTGCAAGTTTGGATGATGTCAATGATGTAGGACTCTATATCGAACTTGAACTGATTGCTAAAGGGGAGGACGGAATGAAAGCAGCTAGAGAACAGATTCTAGAACTTGTCAAAAATCTCGGATTAGATGAAAATACCATGGTACGAGAGTCATATCTAGAACTCTACCTGAACACAGTTCGTTGCTAATTATCTGCAATTTCCTCTCGTAGCTGATCTACAAATCTCTGCAGAACTTGATGACGTTCAGTAGCAAGTTGTTTTCCCTTATCTGTGTACATTAAATCCTTCAATCTCAGTAACTTCTCATCAGCATGCTGAAGAAATCCAACCATTCCTTTCCCCTTCGTTTCTGACTGGGCGATTGATCTGTAAACTCCTACTGCTCCTATTGCATCAATCTTGTCAGCATCACTCAAAATTTTTCCTTCAAGCGAATTCGGTTCTATTCCCTCACTAAATCTGTGTGTCCGGATTGCATCAATAATCTGTTCAATCTCAGTTGCTGTATACTCGAGCTCTAGCAAAAGTGGTTTACTCATCTCTCCAGATAGAATTGAATGCGAGACCCCTGTTTCAGACTCTGTCGGACGACCAACATCGTGCAAGAGGGCCGCTGCTTGGAGAATCCTTTTAGAAATTGGTAGGCTCTCACCAATCTGCATCGAAAGTGCATATACACGCTTTGTATGGTCGAAAGTATGTGCTCCTTTGTTGGAAACTGAGAGTTTTTTTTCTACAAAATCTATGATTTTTGATTCAGGAAGCATGAATATTGACTCTCTACATATCTTCTAAAGGCTATCTAGAGATGATTTCTATGACCTTTTGTACTCTCGGGTTGTTTCGATAAAGAGAATCGAGGTTAAGCAAGAAACCCTTTAATTACTTCGAATGGACGATTGAGGGTGACTTGATACGCCAAATATCTCAAAGTCACCACCAACCCCCTGTTGGGGAAATGAGAGGACCAATCATTTGAGCGCTGAAGGAACCACACGGAAGCGAATGGGCATCACTGCGATAATTAGCTCGATCTTTATTGTTGCAAGCTTAGTGTGGGGAATCTGGAGCTTTGCTTTGATTCAATCTGGACAGATAAGACTCCATGATCCTCATTATGAATATGACGAGATAGAATATTGGCCCTACACAAATGATTTTGCAGGAAGAGATAGCAACTGGTTTGATGACCTGAACTACACCGATTTTCAACTCAATGATAGCTTGCCCATAGATCTACTAGATCGGGTGAATGACACTGTATTTTATGTTGCACCTGCAGACCCGGGGCAGTTATGGAGGATAGAATCATTTGATGAATATGATGGGTCTCGATGGACTAAAACCTCTTCGAATCTACGTGATTTAACGAGTGAGGAACTCATCCCTATTTCAGCGACCAATAACACAATCTATACAATACTATTCAATGCGACAGCTGGTGCTGAAGTAGGTACAATCTCGCTACCAGCATTATTTCCTTCTATTCGGATTATTGAAGATTCATTTGAAACCTATACTTTCAATCGAGCAGAAAGTCGATATGATTTGGATGTACCCACGCGATTATTGCATTACGATTTACAAACTGATGACTATGGAACACTTCTCTTCAGTCCTCTGATTGATGGAATAACCGGGGAAGATGTTTTGGTCAGTTATATGGTGACTTTTGTCAATCAAGATATCAATCAAGTTCGAACTGATGCACAGACAGGTGCATTTGCTCCATCATATATCTACAATCCTTATACTGATCTCTCACTCGTCGAACCACTCTCACAGCGGGTAACTGACAATACCAGTCAATTCATTGGTGTTGGTTCAAATGCATATGAAACTGCCATAGCTGTAGCAATATACTTCCAGAGTACGTTTACGCTTAATCTTACCGTGGAAGCTCTGTTAGATAGACCTGGTAATCAAGAAGTTACTGACTGGTTTCTAGAACGTGGTAATGGTCTTCCACAGGATTTTGCAACTGCATACTGCGTCTTTATGCGTGACCTTGGCATCCCTGCACGAGTAGTCAGTGGATATGCTCTAGGCGAACCACACCCAACAGCAGACATGCGTACGCTGATGGTGCGTCACATGGCCTTCTGGGCTGAAGTCTTCATTCCAATGAGTGGTCATCCTGATGGCGGGGAATGGATACAAGTAATTCCTACACCACTTCCTGATAATATGGGTGGCGGAGAGGACCCTGGAAATGTACCTATTCCTGACATTGTTGTGTCAGTTTGGCCAACTAGTGGACTCATTTGGGCTGAGATTGGAACCCCATTTGGACTGAGTGCTACGGTCTCTGTTGACGGTGTTTTCATCACTACTCCCGATACAATCACATTCCATGATGTAACAGATACAGAATTGATTGGTACTGCCACTATTGGAAATACATTCCCTACAATCGCCAATATCACCTACACCTTTCCCAGTAATTCCACCATAGATTTTCATATTATAACTGCCACTTGGACAAATCCCTATTTCCAGGTCTGGAATGTAACTCAAGTTTATGCAGTTGGTACACCCGTACCAATGGGTGATGAAGCTCCTTCATTAGAGTCACCAGATGCAATTATTGCTGAAACTCGTGAGCTTGATATCAATCTGGGATTAAACACTACCATTGCATATTGGGAGGATACAGTACATGTGTATGGGATCATGACTGTTCAGGGAGTTCCAGTCAATGGTTCAAACTTACTAAATCCATACATCCAAATTAAGTGGGATTTGACAACTGTAGGTAATGTCTTAATCGATCAATATGGGTACTATGAATATGATGTCTATGTTGACCCTCTTGACCTAGCATTAATGAAAGTTGGACCGCATATCGTCTGGTCCTATTACGCTGGTGATTGGGACCCCAATCCGGGATTCTATCGTCTTTATCCTGCAAATTCCGCCTACAATTCTACAATCACCGTTTGGGGTCGGGTTGGCTTTGATTTGTCAGTCACCCCTGAATCAGTTAGTGCAGGAGGAACACTCTATTATGATGGAGCTATCTATTTCCTAAATGGCTCATTATTACCTTCTGGGCAAAGTGTAGGCACTTTCTTTGGAACACAGGATAATAGTACCCGTGTGCTCAATGTTACAGGGGGTTTTACTTGGACATACGTCATTCCTGGTGCACAGAGTGAAGGAACTTATTTTGCACGGGCAAATTGGACATCTCCCTGGTCGTACATTAGTGGGAACTGGAGCATATCAATCCCTATTGATGTGGGTGCAGGGGGATCAGAGATCATTCTTAACCCACTTCCAGATCCTATCTTTATTGGAGAAACCTACACAATCTCTGGCTATCTACTACATGTGTCGAATGGTTCAGGCATTGGTTCACAACTGGTAGATGTATATTGGTCTACTGGTTCAGCTATACTTCTTGGGTCCAATACTACAGCAGTTGATGGATATTTTGAATTGAGTTATCTCATCCCCGCAGGTTACGAAGGTGCAGTAACATACTGGGCTAATTTCACTTCAGGAATAGCTGAACTAACTGATAGTGAATCACTTCATCTTGGAACCACAGTCAAGAAATATGACGTAGATATCACGATAGCAGTCGCACCAGATCCTATCCATCTCTTACAAACAGTCACAGTTCAAGGTGTTGCAACATTACCAGAGAATGCAAGTTCTCCACTCGCTAATGTGCAACTAGACATTTACTGGGCTAACTCAACTTATCCTCTGGGTGTTGTAATCGGAACGACTTGGACTAATTCTGGTGGCGGATATACATTCTTCTACCAGATTCCTCTCAATCATGCCATAGAAACAGTGGATGTATGGGCGAGTTTCACATCCCTCTACACCAATATTGCAGATGGTGAATCGCTCCATGAACCTCTTACGATCGAACTAACCGGTACCTTGCTCACAGTCAATTCGGATTTCACAAGTTACTATCTTAATGAAACAGTCCAACTCACTGGACATCTTCAGTTCTCAAATGGAACACCAATCCAATATGAACGAGTTTTCATTCATTGGATTAATGGATCAGGGACATGGGTTTTTGAAAAGTATACAGATGTTAATGGGGACTATCAGTTCCAATATAATCTCTCAACAAGTATGGATACAGGTCTAGTGGATGTTCATGTAAACTGGACCGATACATACGGGCTCTATACTGATGCATTCGCAGATCTGGTACCTTCTATTCAATTGAATAAATACGATCTTCAGATAGTTACAGATATTGCAACCCAGATCTATGTTGATGAAACGATAGTGGTTCAAGGTGTACTTTCATATGCTGGTGGTACTCCTCCTCTAGTCGGTGAACTCGTTGAACTCACATGGTGGAATGGGACCCATTGGGACTTTCTAGCTGACTTACCAACTAATGTCACTGGAGGTTTTTATGCAGAGCTTGCCATATCTCAATTTGAGTATACCTACAATTTCAGGCTTCAATATTACGCCACAGACCCTGTGAACAATGATGTTCTCGACTACTTCTTCGATGTCACTGTCGTAAAGTACACAATCAATCTGGATATTACTGCACTTCCCAATCCTGTTCTACAGAACGGCACTCTCACAGTTCATGCCCACCTGTATTATGCTCATAACGGTACTGCAGTTTCGTTTACGAATGTGAGTATATTCTGGGACAACGGAAATGGCACTCTCCTCATGATTGGTAACATCACAACCGACGGGACAGGTCATGGGGATCTATTTTATTCAGGAATGGCCTACGATACCATCAGAACTGGTATACATGTATACGGCTATTATCCTGGTACAATTCTTCATTCCTTCATTGAGTCTACCCATACAATTCTTACACTTGAGCAATGGCAAACTGATCTAGTTGGTTTAAACACTCCTGTTGGAATATACAATCTACTTGACTCAGTTGTAGTCACAGGCACTCTCTATTACACTCCATCAAGTATTCCCTACGGTGGAGTAACAGTTGAGCTTCTTGTACTAGGAAGTCCTGTAAATAGTACAACTACACTATCTGATGGAACCTTCACTCTTCTTTGGACAATACCCTCGAGCACTCCAATTGGATTCTATGATCTTGAAGTTCGCTTCACATCATCATATCCATGGATTCTGGGTGTACAGGAATATATTCCTACGATTGAGATTACTGCACCTGGATACATCTTTTCATCATTTGCAGTATCCCCAGAAGCACCTACTATTACAATTATCCTTGATTACCTTACAATTGCAGGTGTTGTGACATGGGATAATGGAACTCCCTATGCATTCTCCACAGTATCTCTGTACTGGGGTGACCCTGTTGGTGTGAACTACTGGATGGAGGATGTTGTGACCGATGGTGCAGGTGCATTTGCAACCCTATTTCAAGTTCCAGAAGGAACTGGTTTAGGATTACGAGAAGTCTGGGCGTATATTCCTCCAGCTGGTATTGCTACATCTGGCATATCGAGATCCAGTTGGATCCGTTGGATTGATGTTGAACTCTATTCACTTGTGATTACAGCAACAGTCGATGTCGCAATTACTCATCTGGGTGATACAATAACTATCTATGGGAGCGCTCATTTCTCGAATGGTACACCTTTGACAGGATATTCTATTGAAATATGGTGGGCTACGAATCTTTTGTCGATAGAAACTATTGATGGGTCTGGTAATTTCAGTTACTCTCATCCTGTGCCTTACACTGTCTCTGTAGGTATGAAGTCTGGTTATACCTTCTTTAACGCTCCCACAGCAGCATTTCCTGATATCACGACTAATTTTGCTGATGTGGAGGTCCGAGAATACATCGACCTTTATCTGGACACTCAACCCACCTCTAATATATTCTCAAGAGGGGACACAATAACAGTTACTGGATATGTTGAGAATGATGCGTTTCTCAGAGCTGATTTGGTTGAGATTGAAGTGCTGGTTGATGGTATGCCCTCAACATTCACGGATGTAACAGATGGTACTGGGTCCTTCTCCATAGGATTACTCATTTCCGATTCAGCACCGGGAGCTCAATATATCATAACGATTCAATCTATAGGTGCCTACTATGACGTTGTATCAGTTACCGGGTCCTGGACAGTAGTTGTAGTAATTGATACTGTACTTAGTATCCAAGTAGATGGTGCATCCTATTTACCTGGAGAAACCTTCACTATCCAACTTCAACTCTTTGATGAAGATGGGATTCCAATTGATGGAGCCTCAATTGATGTTAGTTTCAACTCAACATTTGTTGATACAATAACTCTCGCATTTGGTTCTGGTAGTCTGATATCAGTGACAATTCCTGCATCTTGGTCTACAAGTGGATTTTTTGAAATCACTGTCGATTATGCTGGAAGTGCATATCTCAATGGGGATTCGACTGCTTCAACAGACACCATACACATCTTTACGCGTGTCATCTTTACCAACAGATCACCTACTACAGTGACCCCTGGTCTACCATTTATCATAGAAGTGTACCTTACTGACCCGAACCAAAATGCTATCGTCAATCGACCTGTATTAGTCGACCTTAATGGAGCAGGCATTCTTTCCTCCACTGTTGACTCAGAGGGAGTCATCCAAATCAACGTGCCGGGTCAGACAGCAGGGGTTTTTAATTTCACTATTATTCTCACATCAGACGATGTTCTTGATATAAATTCAGGGACATTTGTAGTTATGATTCAAACACAAGGTGGTAATATATTGCAAGGAACCGATCTAATAATCGCAGGTGTCTTACTAGTAGGGGCAATTATTGCTGTACTAGCGTATCTGTATATTGTAAAAGGAATGTTCCGCTCAGTTGTAATATCAAGAGGAATTGATATACCCACAAAGTTACGGAATATCAAGAAACTTGCAGATGCAGGAAAATATGGTGCGTCGATAACTCTGGCGTATCGTACTTTCGAGCAGATGTGTGGTTCTAAGATGGGCTCTGAAAGAACTCATTCCGAAACTGCACGTGAGTACTTGGACCGTGTACTTCAGTCAATTCCACTTGATGGATCATCAGTAGAGCAGTTCGTTCAAACTTACGAAGAAGCTCGCTTTTCGCACCATGAGATGACTCGGGAGCGCTATGAAGAAGCTTTGCGAATATTCACTGACATTTACCCTAGGATTGACACTGGCTCAATTATGGAATAAGAAACAAGGAGAGATCCCGATGGGTTGGAAAGAAATCTTGCAAGTTGTCCTTTTCCTATTGTCATGGGTACCAATAGGGATGCTTGCTGGATACACAGTCTTAAACGCGGCACCTGTGTATACACAAGATTTCTCCATCTATAACGAACAGTGGAATGGTTACAGTCAATTCAGAATTGCTATCGAAGACACATCACGTGAAGTACGTAGTATTCAGGCATCGATGAGTGTTCTCACTCGAGAAAATGGGTCTGCAGTACTTTGTATCACTGGTCCTGTGCGAGATTTCAGTCTCGATGCTACATTAGTAATATTCACGCATTTACTTGCAGGAGGCGGCGTACTAATAGCAGACGATTTTGGAACTGCGAATTCTTCGTTTGCACTACTAAATTCGTTGATGGGTTCAATGCTATCTGGCAGTCCACTTGAAAATCTGACCAGGGGGTTGCTTTCATTTACCGGGGGAGTCCTAGTTGATCTTGATTCTTATGATCCAATAAAGGAACCCCGCATGCCGATTATTCGCGACTTCACAAATCCTTACGGATTCAGAAGTGATGGCGGCGCTATTACACAGGGAGTAACTGAACTCCACCTAAATTGGGCCTCAGCTCTTAGCCCATATTGTCTTCTTGGACAAGCTGGTATTGCATGGAGCACTCCTCGTTCATGGTGTGATACTGCTATTAACCAAAGCGAAATTCCAAGTCCCATTAATGAAACATGGGTCGGTAGTCTTCCAGTAGTAGGTGCAGTTGATTTCTCTATGGGCGGAAGTTCGAATGGAGGACGTATTGTTGCGGTTAGTGACCCCAGTATATTTACTAACGATATGTACGGTCAGTTCTCTGGAAACCGTCAATTTGCAGCAAACATAATCGAATGGTTATCACGGTCTGATACAAGCCAACCAGTTATTTTCTGCGAGGAATTGCTAGCAGTTCCAGTGTACTCGGGAGAATTCTTCTTTGGTCAGTATTTGGGGCGAGTTCTTTGGCTTTCATCATTACCGTACATTTCGTGGTTTTACCCCATCATAACAGCTATTGGTATCAAGAAATATCTCCCCGAATTGAAGAAACCTGAAATCAAAAGTGTGTCCGATGTATTCCTTCGTCGAGGTCAGACATATTTCGGTGAACGAATGTCGTATTATCGAACTGAAGGTAACTATGCCAGAGTCGTGAAGATGCTTTACAGAAAGATGAAACGAGGTCTCAGAAAGCAACATCAATGGCATGTATACGATCCCAAGAAATTGTTTGAATTGATGCAGTACAAAGACCACAAATTGAAGCAAGTCGAGTTCTTTGCAACAATCGATAGAATTGAGGAAATTTCAGCAGATCCCAATATGAAAATCAAGGAGAATGAGATGATGGAGCTCTTCTTCTTCATGCGTAATATCCAATCATTATTGATAGACATAAGATAAATCAGAGGTAGAAATAATGACAACAGAAGAAAACGAAGCAGCGACCGTTTCCTCAACAGCAACTATGAGTATTGATGAGGTTCGTCATCTCACGACTGAGATTATTCGTGAGTGCAACCGAATCATTGTTGGAAAAGAAGAGATTCTTTCCAATGTTCTCACAGCTATGCTATCTAACGGTCATGTAATACTTGAAGGAGTTCCAGGGTTGGCAAAGACCTACATGGCTAGGACTTATGCAGCAATCCTCGGATGTGACTTCAAGAGAATACAATTAACTGTAGATACACTCCCAGCTGATTTGTTGGGCAGTAACGTCTTTAATCAGCGAACAGGAGAGTTTTGGTTCAGAAAAGGTCCCGTCTTCTCCAACTTGGTTCTAGCTGATGAGATTAACAGATGCCCACCGAAATCTCAGAGTGCTCTACTTGAAGTTATGGAAGAACGTCAGGTCTCAATTGAAGGTGTGACCCGAAAGCTACCAAAACCATTCCTAATTATTGCCACTCAAAACCCAGTAGAACAGGAGGGTACATACCCCCTACCCGAGGCACAACTTGACAGGTTCATGTTTCGCTTGATACTTGACTATCCAACTGAAAATGAAGAAGCAGAGGTTATTAGACGAAAACACCTCGGAGAGGCAGATGACCTCAGAGTTCTTTCGGATCCTTCATCCTTGGTTCGCATGCAAAATACTTGCCAGACAGTCTTCCTTGAAGAGGATGTCATCAATTACATACGCGATATTGTCGTTAGAACACGAAATGACCCCCAGATTCTCTTGGGTGGCTCTCCACGAGCCTCATTAGTGTTGATGAATGCCTCCAAAGCTAGAGCTGCGATGAATGGACGTGATTATGTTATCCCTGAAGATGTGAGAAAACTTTCAATTGAAACACTTAATCACCGTCTCATGCTAAAGCCCGAAGCTGAACTTGAAGGTCTAACAGTTGAACGTGTGGTTACAAAGATTTTGGGTGAAGTTGACTGTCCTAGATAATTCTGGAGAAGATTTGTTGTGATTACCCAGAGAGGCTTTGTAGTAATTTTCGCAGGAGTTCTGCTATTAACCAGTGGATTTTCTTTCGTTAATTTCTACCTCGTGCTCTTAGGTGTCTATCTTGTAATTGGGTTAGTTGTTACACTGCCTCTCTTTGCTCTCACTGCAAATCTTGCTGGTATTGAAGTAGATCGTCACATCGACAAACTGAAAGTCTTTTCCGGAGATTTTCTACGAGTTAGAGTCACGATTAGAAACATTTCACGTAGGCATTTTGATTTCATAGAAGTTCATGATCAATATCCTGAAACTTGGATTCTTGCTATTGGTGAGAACTTTATTGCTTCCAGAATTGAACCTGGGAGTAGCATTACCTTTTCGTATATTCTTCAAGCTCGCATGCGAGGACGTTATCATATAGGACCTACTGAAGTTGTAATGCGAGATCGATTAGGCTTGCATTACTACAAGAGAACTCTCAAGGCTCATACTGAGGTATTGGTCTATCCAACATGGAAAGATGTTCGTCGTATGGAAGCCCTTGGCAAACAACGTCAATTAGGACTTATGTTCGGAGCACACAGAACAAAGACTGTTGGATTGGGCTCGGACTTTGCAGGATTTCGAGAATATGTTCCAGGTGATGAATTCCGATTAATCGATTGGAAAACGAGTGCAAAGTCTGGTGATATGGTCATCCGTCAGTATGAGATGGAGAAAAATATACAGGTCATCTGCATGGTTGATACTAGTGGAAGTATGGGAAATGGGTATCCTGAGAACACTAAACTAGAGTATGCAATTCGCGCAGCAGTTCTATTGACTCATATGGGACTTGAGAGGAAGGATCTTGTAGGTACCTGTGTCTTTAGTGATATTGTTCATGGATATGTTCCCCCCGGAACAAGACCAAATCACATGTATGATGTTTTAGAAGCATTGGCTGCTGCTGAGCCAAAGGGTTGGAGTGATTATGAGACCGCAATCCAGTACGTTGTGAGCAATACGAAGAAACGGTCCTTGTTCATTTGGATGACCGACCTCGAAGAAAGTCCAGCTCCTTTACTCAATGCAATGAAAACTCTGGTAGCCAATGGCCACAAAGCAATGGTGATCAGCCCATTTGGTCCTTGGTTTGAAGCCCCTGTTGGTCAATTTGGCCCCGTTGAGAAGGTACTTTCTGAAGCTGTATCTGAGGAACTCTGGGAGCGTAGAAATAAAATCGCTAGAGCACTGGCAAGATTCGGAATTGAGGTTATCAATGTCGGACCTGAGGACTTCCTTCCTACAATAATCAAGACATATAATCAAGCAAAACAGAAGGGGGTTGCAATGTTTTGAAGGCTGTTACATGGATACTGCGTATTGGCTCTGTTGCGACCTTTGCAGTAATGGCAGCTCTCGTTTACAGGTTCTTGGATGTTAATGATATCTGGCACTGGAACGCACCATATGACTTCATTGTGACAGTCTTTCGTTTTCTGTCCCTTGTGCTCTTCTTCCTGACAACAACAATGATTAGCGGGCTTGCTAGTGCATTTGGAGGTGGCACTCTACCAAATGATTTGGTTGTTGGGCTGTATAACACACTTGTTCTAAGACAATGGTATATGCAACCATATGGTGTCGATAGTCCATTAACCAATCTTCAACAGGTTTGGACATCCTTCGGTGCCAATATGTCTTCAGTGCTTCTGACCTTGTGGGATAATACATTCCTATTCTTGTATTTCCTCTTCGCTGGAATTGGTATTGTCTTATTCTTACAGTCTTTAGTAAGAATGGATCATAAATTCGTAGGAGGTGCATTTCTCTCAATACAGGCAATCATCATCGTTGCTTCATTCAAATTACTTTCAGTACCAAATATGGATCCATTCCCTACAGACTTTCTGATTTTCTTGACAGATTCATACCAACTTCTAGCACTCATTTCATTTGCATACCTGGAAATAAGCTACCAAATGATATACAGTTATTCTGTAGGGAAGCCTGTTGAAGACAGGGAAGAGACTCTCAAGAAACAGCTACTTGCACTCAGACAGGCAACGCGAAAACAAGATGCTATTGAGCGAGGCGAAAAAGTAGCTAGTTCTGGGATAAGTCGTTCAACAAGCGCAACAGCTTTTTCATTCCTGCGAGAGGCTATTGAACGAAAAGTAGTCGGTTCAAAGGATGCGCTAGAAAATCTTGATGCAGTATCAGACGTTCGTCGTCTTCAGATATATGTCGATGAGCTTCTTCAGTCAGATTCGAAAGCAAGAGACGAACTAACTGCAAAGGCTGCAGCTCCATCTTCCGCATACGTTATTGGTTCAACAATCACAGGGTCCTTAGTTAGATTTCTTAGTGTTATTGTCATCGCATTCATTTTAATGAGTCCATCAGTACTGACCACAATCTTGAGACTCCCTCAAGGAATCTGGAATAGCATGGAGATTTTACAGCCTGAAATGATGTTACTTCTGTTTCTCCCAGTGGTTCTCCTCTTTCCCTTTGCGGCCATGGTCATAACCTGGTTCTCTAAGCGAGCAGAAGTTGAAAAAGAAGAACTGACAGAAGAAGAAAGGGAAGCTGAGAAGGCACGAAAGAAAGACCTAGCTCGTCGTCGAAAAGAAGCTGCACGGGCCCGTAAGGAACGAGAACGGGCCAGAAAGAAGAGATCTCATAGGGAAAGTGAGATTGATGAGTGGGATAAGGCATTGGAAGAAACATATCGTAAGTAGAGGAGATAATCTTGACAAAGTCAGTTGTACTTAGTCATGGTGACCTTGATGGAATTACATCAGGAGCAATTGCATTACTTCAATTTCCTGGTTCTGCATTTTATTTCACAAAACCATCACAGGTACATCAGGACCTATTTCGTGTTGCAAAAGATAAACCCGATATCGTGCATATCAGTGATATTGCGGTAAATAGTCGAAAGTTTGAGAATATCATTCAAGCTCTAGATAGTTTTCCCGAAGCTACAACAATCTATTGGACCGATCATCATCCTATGACTTCCAAACAAAAACGAGCCCTGTCTTCTAGAGTTGATCTCTTCCATGAAGTTGGACCGTTGATTGTTAATTGGACAAACTTGGACATTAGGTCAAAGCAGTCCGCCCACCAACGGCAGTGGGCTGTAATGGTTGTTGAATATCCATGATATTCCTTGCAGCATTCACATCGGCGTGAAAGTGTTCATCACACGCTGAGCAGTAAAAGTACTCTCCGCCAACTCTCTCAGTCATGGAGGTCTTATCTTCCACTCGGATTCCTCGCTCTCCACAGACATGACACGTCTGAGAGGTCCAGGCGGGATTGACTAACCAAATACCTCCATACTGATGACCAAGCGCCTCTCGTCGATACCGTACTCCCTCAATCATCTTTGACCATAAATTAGTGGAGAGGTTCCAGCTATGTCTTCCCATTCCTCCCTTTCCTTGAAAAGAGCGGAGGTCCTCAAAGTAGATGGTTTTCACGCCATATTGTTCACAGAACCAGACAGTTTCAGCGGCTACTTGATGGGAAATCTCCTTATCTAAGCGACGGACCTTTCTCCATACTGACTCCAGCTCCCGCTCTTTCTTCAAGAGGTACGCTGGAGGTTGCTGCTTAGCATGTTTTTTCTCCCAATTGTTTTTCATCAATGCCACTTCTGATGTTAATACTCTGGTCTGTTGTCTGAGCCGCTCTCGTTTCTGGAACAGCTCCTGTTTCCCGATCATGGTTTCCTCATAGGCATCATCCCCATTCTTGATAGACACTACCATGGAATGCCTGAGTCCTCTATCAACGCCAGCTTGTTTCTTTCTGATTATTGGAGATGAGAAGGTTTTCTTCAACAAGATTTCATCCGGAGCCATGAAGGGAATGTGTAGTGTCACTCGCGTCCCTTCCATCTTGATGAGTGGGGGGGCAGTCCTTCTCGACTTCTTCAATTCATGAATTACCTTCTTCATGTTGTCGATATGATTTTGATTCTTCTTTGATTGAGCACGTTCGTTAGCGAGTTCACGAGTAAATCTCTGAAGTTTTATTGTATTCTCCAGTTGTTGACTCATGTCCTCAAATCGGGATGCTCGATATCCAAGTCGGACAGCTCGTTGGAAATGCCCACAAGCTATTGCATCCTTGGCTTTCTTTCTAGCTCGTTCTGCTTTTCTGGGAAACCAGTTCAAGAACCGCAATCGAACAGTTTGACTCTTGTAAGGTGAAAGAGTATCCTGTTCGTGACCTATTATTCCAGGTGGAGTCTTAATGTAGAGGATAACCTCATCCTCTCGTTCTGGATCTAGCTCAAACCAGTAACCTTGTCCAGTGGTATTCTCTGTTG
>SDNZ01000211.1 GCA_004524565.1 Candidatus Thorarchaeota archaeon | reverse complement strand
GGATTTGGCAACTGATGTTAGTTGTGGGTATTGTAGCCAGAGCAAAGAGTGAACTAGTCATCAATATAACAAGAAGAATCGAAATAGAAGACTTGGACTTCATTGAAACCCCTCAGGGAGCTAATCACAGTTTCATACTATATAGGGTTCCAAGAATAAAAATCAATGTCGTTCAGAAGATTCGAATGACTCATGATTTTCGGACATGGAATACTACGACTGCAACCATTGCAACAGCTCCAATTCCAATGATTGGAAGAAGAAGGTCCATCTCTGTATTCGTTGTTGTCTCTGCGTCAATTATCGAATTCGCGATATATTGAAGGATCTCTTCGTGAATATCCTCACCATAATCATCCGCACCTTGGGTGATAGCGATGACGATATTGAACTCAGGCGCTACGAAGATGTATTGACCTTCACTCCCTCTCGCGCTGAACGTATTATAAGCGGTATCTAACCACCACTGATATCCATAGGCTAGGTCAGTTCCAATTGTAGCTTGGGGAGTTATTGCTTGACAGACATATTCATCTGAGAGAATTTCTTGACCATTCCACGTCCCGTTACTCAGATAGAGAAGCCCTAATTTTGCCATTGCACGCAGAGTGATATAGAGTTGAGTGCCACCATTGTTGATGCCCTGTAGGTCTTGATTCCAACCTCCCAGAGTCATATTCAATGGGCCAAAGAGATACTCATCAGCAAACTCTCGTGTTGTCATATTGGTAGTTACTTGGATTATGGCAGAGAGTAAATGCGAGGCACCCGTGGTGTAGACCCAATGCGTACCAGGATCATAGGCTGTTGGTAGATTCAGAAAGAATTGTATGGGATTTGGACTATCAAACATCTGATTGTACATATTGGTAGGGTCTTCGTAGGAATTGTTGTGCTCGTTCCAATCCAGCCCTGTTGTCATTGTGAGTACATGCTCTAAGGTCATTGCTTCCTTTCGTGCATCCATATTCTCAATGGTCATGTCTGGGAAGAAATCGAGAACCTTCTGACTCACATTATCAATGAAACATTCTCTGATTGCGATTCCTATCAGTGTTGATGTGAAGCTCTTAGTACAGGAGAAGATGTGGTGAGTAGAAGTTTCAGAATAGTAAGACCAGTACTCTTCTTCGACGATATGTCCATTCCGAGTGACAAGGAGACCATGGATTGGAGCATCTGAGTCCTCAATGAATTGCATCATATCAGCAAGAATAGTGGAGTTCATACCTTGTTCTTCAGGAGTTGTTGATGTCCACTCAGTATCGGGAAAATATGTGATAGCATCTGCGGGAAGATAGGTAGAATTCGGGGTGCCAGATCCTACTTGAACGAGAGCCAGCAGTAAAACAACTGAAAGTACCTGAAGAACTCGGTTTTTCATAGAAAAAACGACTGTTGAGTGGAATAAAAGGCAGAGGTTCTTCGCAATCATAAGCCATTTCCAGAATGAAACCAATCACCCCATTAATATGCAACCACGACTCTTCAAATCTCTGCGAAAGAGTACAAGGAGCCAAATGAAGTGAGCGATAATGCCACAATAACCATAGAATTCATGGATGAAGCGTGGGCAGATATTCGAGGGTACACTGCAAACATGTGGCAAGTAGCAGCACTATGTCTGACAGTTGTAATTCTTAGTGTGAACGTATTTGTCACAACAATGAGTACAGAAGTGACATTGTTTTCATTCGCATGGATACCAGTCTTGACTTTTGCGCTCTGTTTCGTTATCATCACAGTGTACACAATCCAGTGGTTCAGATTAGCAACGGTGCAAAGAGTGGTATTCTTACTCAAAGTTGAAGAGAAACTCAAGAAATCTGCTCCTGATGCAGTTGTCTCTTTGAGGGAACTCTATGGAGTTGATTGGGGACCACTCCGAGTTGTCCTGCTATTTTTCTATGGTCTCGCAGTTGTGTTGCTTTCAATGATTGAGATTGCACTGGTATACCTTGGGATGTACGTCAATGCCCTATTTCACATCATAGCAGGTGCAGGGGCGATAGCTTCAGCATTTGGAGTTTTTCTACCATTATATCGACACTACCAGAGTATTCGTGTGAAGGAGGAAGATGCTTGGACTCTTTCTGATGTGACACGATTTGACTGGACAGGTGAACACTTTCCAGTCTTGAAAGACATAGCTCTGCAGATTATTGAGATGCATAAGGATACAGTACGTGGGAAGAGAGTCAATTATTTGACCCGAACCCAAACGTATGTCGAAAAATCTCATGGTGCGCGACTCTCAGAATCAACTGTGAGAGGACTCTACAAAGAGAAGGGTCCCATTCATCAACTAGGTCTAGATCCTAGAGCAGCTGAGTGGAAAAAACGAAAAGACACACAAAAGGCACTTGATGAATTAGAGAAAGCTACCGAAAAAATCACAAAACTCGAAACTATGCCTTAATTGTAGTTTCTTCACTTATACAAAGGTCATGGGAAATTGTGATTATAGTTCTTCAGCAAGCCTTAGCAACAAAGTGGAACCGTGATATCTCATGTGTGAAATCTGAACCCTTTCCCAGAATTTCCATAGGATCTTTCACAATATACACAACTTTGTAGACAAGACCAAACATTACCTCAGCAGAGAAGAGAACCTCAGGTTTGTCAACAAATTCATCCTTCCACTTTTCACAGATTTGATCAAAGTATGCGTGAACTAATGAAATATCATAATCTTTGTGAACATTGAGTTCGAAAGAGTATCGAAAGACCTCAGTGCCTTTTGCCAGTTCGCGAAGGCTGCTAAAAGCGGTTCGCACCAAGTTTGCTTTGGGAGTGTCATTTTGATATTCCCTTCCACGCTCCTCCATATAATCATCAATTCTGATCCTGTAGTTTGTGACCTGTGAGTCAACGACCTTCCCGTTGGGAACAAACTCTCGGGTGTAATCAGCGAGAAGGAGACGAGTATAATTAAGAGTTATCTCCGTAACGATACCTTCGATATCGCCAATCTTCACATAATCACCTACTCTAAATGGGCGAGCTCCAAGCACGTAAAACCCGCTGACGATATTGGACAAGGCTTTAGAGAAAGCTAGACCTATCGCAGTTCCAAATAAGGCACCACCAGTTACAATTGCAGTTGAATCGATGAGATTAGTCGCACCTAATATCAGTGACAATGCTATCCCAAGGAATAACAATCTCAACATCATCCGAACACTGCTTCTTGCCTCAACCGGCATTCCAGCCTTTCTAAAGCTCAATGTCACAGCTCGCATTACTATCAAGTATACGATGTAGAGAAGTATCAGGAGTGGAATAGTAACGATGATTTGTGCAAAGTTTTGTGCATAGGTATCTAATCCGAACGGTTCTAGAAGTAATCGAATGAAGTCAACAAATGACGTGTAGATATCCTGCAATTGACAACACCAAATCAAACGGTGAGGCTTGATAGATAAAAAGGCATTGACATGTCGTTATAAGACAATTTTCAAATCTGCGGTGAAGAAAATAGTTATGAATCATGATTCTTAAGAAACAAGCATTTCAAGAAGCGTGGTTAACCATGGGTGAACATAAACATGAACATCTAGCAGGAGAAAAACCTGAGAGTCATCAGAACCAGATGATACTGATGATTGTGTTCTTTGTGGTCTGGGGCGTCGATTCATTTCTATTACG
>SDNZ01000076.1 GCA_004524565.1 Candidatus Thorarchaeota archaeon | reverse complement strand
GTAAATTGAGAAAAGCAGGATTGCCATTCCCAAGGCAAAAATGGCTGCCCGTTTTATTAGAGAAACATTAGTTTCACTCATTCTACCACCATCTTGATTTTTGAATGACGTCAGATAAACTCTTGCAGTCAGACAAGTTGAATCCCCCTGTCGAGCCATCTAGTTTTCAGAGATTCTAGAACGATTTCTTTTAGCCTCCTTCATCTAAATTGCTAAACTAATATTCAAAGAGTTTAAGCGCATTTGTGAAAGAATAAGGAACATGATGTAGGGGAGAAATCTACTTGAAGCGAGAAATTAGAGCCATTGCTATTCTTCTTCTCATAAGCCTCATTTTATCATCCTTTGCATATTTTCCTGAGAAGAATAAGTTTTCATCTCCATCATTGGCGATTGACTTCGCCACCAGTGATTCAGTTTACATTGATATTGCAAACAATAGCGCCTTCATCGATTATGGCTGGTTAGGGAGTGGCACTGAAATAGATCCCTTTGTGCTTCAATACCAAACATTGGGACATTATGGGGACTATAGTTATCTCCTAATTCATTCAACGGATGCCCATTTTGTGATACGGCACTGTCATTTGATATTAATGGACTTCGTTTTTTGGTCATTATCAAACGGTAGAATTGAGGACTGTCAATTCACAAATAGCTCAGTCAATCTAGATGAAACTGTAGACTGTACCATCACGGATAACATTTTTTCCAACAGTACTTTTAATGATGAACAAATACGGATAACCAGATCCAGACATTGCGAGATCACTCAAAATAGTTTCAGCGATGGTTTTACAGGAATACTCTTGGATAACTCAAATGATACGATTATCTCCGACAATAGATTCACTGATTTTAAATTCGGCGGAATTTCCGGTGATTTGGCAAATACAACTTTGATAAATAATGAGCTAATTCGGACTGGTATCAGATTGGAATATTGGTCTACTCGGCTGGCTCAAAATCTACCCACACTCGAGAACAACACAGTAAATGGTAAAGAACCCGGTATATTCTTCAATCTTGTCGGTGCATATCTTGAAATAGAACAATACGGTCAGATTATTCTTGGAAATTGCAATGATACTACAATAAGTGGCGGATCATTCATTAACTGCGCTACGGGTGTTCAAATTGCTGAATGTTATAATTGCACGCTTGATAGTATTAGCGTGTCTGATTGTACATGGAATAGCATCAATATAGAACGTTGTCCAAACACAACAATTTCAGATTGTTTTGTGATAAACTGCTCAGAAATAGCTATCTTTCTTTCACAAAGTCCATTTTACACCATTGACAATTGCACTCTGAGAGATAATCTTGAAGGAATACTGCCACATATCTATTCGAATAATGGGACTGTGGTGCGCTGTACAATCTTAGGCAAAAGTCACGTTTTTTATGGGAATGGAATCAATCTATCCAATAATTCCACAGCAATCGGGAATACAATCTCTGAAAACTACAGAGGAATTTTTGTGTATGGGGCTCATTGTCTTATAGTCAACAATACAATCACTCGAAATGGATATGGCATTGTCATTGGTGATGCTTATACTGGGTATAGTGAGAATCCTTATGCAAATAGGATTTATGGAAATGAAATAGGCTGGAATTATTTTGGAAATGCCTATGATAATAGTTGGCTTGATAACGAATGGGATGATGGCATCAGTATTGGAAACTGCTGGAGTGATTACTATGGAATCGGCTATTATGTAATTTCCCGAGATGCAGTTGATCATTTTCCAAGACTTCTTCCAATTGACGGTATTCCTCTTTTCTATATTCACTTGGGAATAGTTCTTGCATCAACTGTTGCAATTATTGCAATATTGGTCATCGTAATGAAACGAAGAGTAAACGCTCCAGAATGAAAACAAACCCCTCTGGCCCCGTCATTTAGCATATTTTCCCTACATCTTGCTGTGAAATCAGACCTTATTTCTAAAAAAACCATTAGAATGAGCAACTGAGGTCTGTTTCATGTCTACTGGCTATAGCATTCGTGTCTTTTTCTCATCCAAAACAGTGGGTGGTTTCAAGGGGCGCCGAGGTATGGAACCTGTCTGTTATTCCTGTGACAAGAGACTTGGGAGAAAGAGTGAACTAAGAGAAGTTGTTCCTCCCGAGGCAATGACTCTAGCATTTTCAGCTGAATTAGCAGCGAAGGAACTTGGAATCAACGTTGAACTGATAGATATCTCTCAGCTCACCCTAGTTCAAAGAATGAATGAACGCTTGAATGGAAGACCCATCCCCCGAATAAGTATAGGAGAGAGATTCATCACTGGAGTTCCAACAAAGAACGATATCATTGTACTGTATCACCATGTCTGTGATAATGTTCACTCATCTTGATAACATCAAATTCATCCTAGTCCCCCATCATCTTTTCTATGGCTCAATCTAGACATCAATCTAAGACGTCGATTTTATTCAAATGATTATTATATTTAGTCATTATTTGTTTTATTTCGAACCACCAAAGGTCTTTTGTGCGATGTAGATACATGTATGGCTTGGCCGATATTACATCGTATTGCAATGTCACTATACCTATGTAGAATCACTTACCTACAAGTGATTCATACTATGACTTCTTTATTCTGGGGATTCAAGACTAATCCTGTATAGTAGGAGAGGAAAAAATGAAGAAAAAAGAAGTGAAAAAGATGAAGACAGTTTCAGCAATTATTGCTACACTGCTCTTCCTTAGCATGTTTTTTGCATTAGCAACAAATCCCGCTAGCGCAACCACAACTACTCCTGAGATTGACATTATCATTGAAGAAGGGAATATCACTGACCATCTATGGTCATCAGATGGGACCAAAGTAGCATATATTATGTGCCCAGAAGAACAATACTGGGGTGACCTCTGGATTGCAGAGTGGAATGGGAAAGAAATCACGAACAAACAGCTGATATACACTGAGGCTGATTACAACCATTTAGAGGATTGGCAGGGCGACTGGATTCTTTTCATGATACGCAAAGAAGATGGTACACCTACTAGTTACTACGGTCGTAATGAGTTATGGAAAATAAGGGATGACGGGACCGATCTTACACAAATTACGTTTACCTATACCAACGGTATAAAATATACTGAAAATGGTGCTTATTATTTCAGAGGTTCCGTTGGCTGGGGTAGATTTATTCCCGGAACAGATCTTGTGTACTTTTCTGCCCATAATGGGAATGGGTGGTATAGACCATTTACTTGCAATAATGACGGTACCGATGGATGGATTTGCGTCAGTGCTTCAGATCATCCGTATTCATTTACTATAGGTATGTCTCCAACAGGGAACAAACTAGTATGGGGCAATGCGTGGTATTGGAATGCACCAACTGAAGCTCTGATGGCATGTAATCCAGATGGTTCCGAAAGAGCTATGATTAAATCATTCACCCTACGAACCTTCCCACTAGTACTGGCAGATGGAAATACTGTCATCTACGACTGGAATGATGGTAATATTCATGCAATCGATATGGATGGAACCAATGACAGAATGGTTCTTGATGATGAATATTTCAATCGTTGGGAAAACTATAATCCAATTGATGGGCAATCACTGCTAATGAGAAGTGACCGTTCTGATGGGAATGTGCACATCTTCAAAATGAATGTAGATGGAACTGAAATAATACAGCTTACTGAAGGTCCATTTGTTGATGGTAGTGCGAGTTATTCACCAAGTGCACACGAGCTTTTGTACAAACGAACACCTCTAGAATCTGGGCCATCTCAGCTTGTAATAAAAAGACTCGTGCAAATCATCGAAATTGATATCAAACCATGGAGTTGCCGTAACAACATCAATCTCAAATCTAGAGGAATAGTTGTAGTTGCAATATTGACAACTGATGAATTTGACGCTTCAAGAGTTGACCCTACCACTGTAGAATTTGCAGGAGCTAATCCTCTAAGATGGTGTTTCAGATGCGACGTAGACTGTGATGGTGATATTGATCTTATCCTGCTCTTCAAGACACAAGAACTTGACCTGACAAAAGATAGCACTGAAGCAACATTGTTTGGAGAAACATGGGACTTTCAACAATTTCAAGGGACTGATTCAGTTAGAATAGTTCCGCACAGAAGGTGTTAGCACTAACAGAGATAGCTGTTCATTTGATACTATTATTGAGGGGTTTAATACCCCTCTAACTTTTCTTACACACTAATATAGTTCGCATCCCACTAAGTCCGCCATTCTAAATATCCTATTTTTTACTAAGTCTTGAAATTACTTCTTCAGTTTCAATCATAATTCTATCCAACAATTCCTTGATAGTGGGAATGTCCTTGATCAAGCCTACACCTTGACCACATGATACAACACCTAAATCAATATCTCCCTCTTCATACATTTTTTGTGATTTTTCTCCTGAAGCAGCTTGAATAAGAATGAAAAGTGGTGAGTTTTGAGCCTCTAATTCAAGTAGATGCTGCGCTGCTTTATTGTTCCAAAATCTATGAGTGTTATTTACAGAACGCAAAGCAAGAGTTGTATCAGTTTCCTTGGCTTCAACAAAAGATTGTTTGAGATTATAATGAATGGGGCACTCCTTTGTTGCCATCATCCTCGTGCCCATAATTACTCCTTCCGCACCTAATGCTAAGAGTGCAGCTAACCCCCTTCCATCAATCACTCCGCCGCCTGCTATTACTGGAACATCTACTGCATCAACAACGGACGGGGTCATTACCATTGTCCCGATATCTAGAGTCCCAGTAGCTCCTCCATTTTCATATCCAACAACCGTTATTATATCAGCACCAAGGGAGGCTCCTTTAATCGCATATCTAACTCCAGCACACTTGTGAATCCAAGTAGCTCCACCGTTCTTGAATTTAGGAACCAAATGCTCTGGAGCTTTGTGTCCACTAGTCTCAATGATTTTGATACCTTCAGATAATGTGGCATCCACATAATCTTCTAGCTTATCTTGAGGCATCAAAGCGGGGAACAAATTAATGTTAACTGCAAATGGCTGATCGGTGAGCGACTGTGTTTTTTTAATTGCATCACGCAGGTCATCAGGGGTTTTGAAATTAGCACTAGCTAATACGCCGCAGGCACCAGCATTACTCGCTGCTGCCACGAATTCGGGACTAGAAATTCTTGCCATAGCTCCCGCAATTATCGGATATCTGCAGCCCAACATCTCAGTTACTTTTGTCTTAATCATTTAGCTCACAACAACTTCTGACTACTGATTAGATTCTCACAGATAAATCTCATCATTAGATTCCAAGTCTTTAAGAAGTCCAGTAAATCAATACAGATTGTGTGTTTGTACCGTTATTGTTCATAATATTCATCACACGTGAAGTGTTCCAAGGCATACGAGCACGCTGGAGAATATCTCAGAAACGTAAATCTCAAGAATTAGGCTAGTCACATACAAAGTCTTCTCACTTGATAGAACTTTTCCTACCACAGTACTCATTATAGGGGATTATAAACTTCAAATCGAACAATCGGTTAGTAGGATCTTCAGACATACAGAAGTCTTAGCCATATCTCAAGGTGATGAATTTGGAAGACCAACTATTCTCTATAGATTCAGAGGAAACCCTCCCCGTGATTTTCCTTGATGGGATCACCTCACAAGCAACCCCTGTTCCTACACTGTATGCTATACGTTTCTTTTGCAGGGAATTAGAATCTGCAATCGATGTACTATCCCAAAACAAGAAGCTGCAAGAACTCCTCGGTCTGAGAGAAGAAGAGAAGAATGAGATTCATGAACATCTTCAGAGGATTATGCAACGATTTCAAGAGTTTCTCATGGTAGATACTCGTCGATAAGCACACAACAACTAATTTTTCCACATTAATGCAAACTATTTATGGTACGTAAACTCACTATGTGATAATCTACAACAAGTAGAAACCATTGATGTGAGCCTCAATGTCACAGATTCTCAAACAAAACAAGTTCCTTCTGAGCTCTCTAGTAATTACAATTGTTCTTGCTGGAATGACTTTTGGTAACATACCAGCACCACCTGTACCTCAAGGAGTACAGACAGTGAATGGTACCACATTCAATTTTTCAGATTATTACTCATTGACTCACGAACAAATTGCACTATACAACTATCTCACATCAATTATTGTGAATGAACCAGTGAACTCCTTTGAAAATTGGGCTGCCGATCAATTTTGGGGCTATTTACACTACATGTTTGCATTCTCTCAATATGTACTTGCGAGTGTCTTTGAAACAACACCTGGATATCGAACTGAGTTCTATGAAGAACCCGCACAACAATTAATCCAAAAAATGAATACCACAACCGCTGACTATGGGAATGAATCGATTGAGTATATCGAGTGGCTTTATCGCGGGTTTGAAGTATACCACTGGCCTAATGCAACTGACACCAATGATCTCTATGTTGGTGACTATCGCGGTCCTGCGAATATCATGTGGACTGGACATTATGCTTTGATGGAAACTCTTTACGAACGTAGTTTCAATACTGGTGATTATATTGATGAAATCACATGGTTTGTTAGGGACTGGAATAATTCACTCACAACAGATGGTTTCGGAAATCCTCAAGAGGGAGGAATTTGGGGGACCGGTCTTATTCCATGCGAACCATACATTGTCTTTTCTCAATGTAACAGTATTCCAATATTCACTACAGAACTCTATGATAATCTGTATGGAACTCAGTGGATGGAATCGGGTATGTGGGATTATGGTCTGAACTTTATAAATACTGTAATGCATGAGTACTATGGGCTCTTCATTGATGGATACTTTGTTCAACGACCTATAGGGGCAACGATTTCAACAACAGCACCAGAAGTAGTTCCAAATCCCGCAATTGATATTCATACTACAGATGGTCGACCAAAGGATAATGCATATGGAACAGCCTGGGCTCTGACTTTCTTGGAGTATACTCAACCTGAACTCTCAATAGCTGATTATGGTCTCTTCATGGACACCTACGGTGTTGATGTGTCGGCTGAACAAATGTACTTGGTAGGCTCACAAAACAACATTGGCAATTTTGGTGATGTAGACGGTATGCTCGGTACTTTCTTTGCTAGCGTTCTTGCAAATCAGAGAGGTGATTATGTCACGCGAGACCGTCTTCAGAACTTCCTGACTGGAGCTTATAACAAAGTCTGGTCTGCTGATGGTAGAGAGATGTATTATGACACCTCAGCTCTGCTTGATTTTCTAAAACCTGTTACTGCAGGATTCAAAATCTGGTCAACAGTCCCTGTCACAGTTCGTGATCTAGGAGATGCTAGACCAGTAGGATTCTGGGATTGGCCATATATCTCAGCTGCTGATGATGAAAATATTTGGGTATATCAGGCAGAGTGGGATGCAGCAAATGAAGCATTCATTCTGAACATCAAAGTAGATGAGACAGCAACGCTCACTTTCAGTAACTTTGATTCAACTCCCACCGCATTTGCTTATGGTTCCACATTTAGTGAGTTTGTCGCATCGGGTGATGATTATACACTGACCCTTGCACCTGGGTCGTACAACCTTGTAATCATTGAAGGAGGAATCTAGATGGTTTCCGAAGAATCTACTACCTCAACAGAGTCCGAAATATCAGTACTTGAAAGGCTGTATCTTCAGAACACTCGAGAGATACTACTCACAATCATATGCATTGCCTTTGGTATCTCATTCTTTCTGGGTCTATCAATCATAGAGATGCCCCACATCATGATCTCGTTCTTTGCACTGGGACTTGCACCTGCTTATGCAATAATTGCAGTTTCTGGTGCTATCCGAGGACCACTTGTTGGATTTCTCGTAGGATTCTTAGGAAAACTGTGCACTGACCTCTTTCTTTACAGTGTGATTCCAATTATGGGTCTTCCTGCCTTGGCATATGGAGTCCTCGGTCTAATTGTAGGTCTTTCTACGTACAATATCGAAAATGGTAGGTCTCTTGCAAAAATGGCTATTCTATCGATTATTGGGCTTGTATTCACTCTAATGTTTGTAGTTGTTATCGGATTATTGATCGGTGATGTTGCAATACTCGTCTTGATTGGATTTCAACTGTTGCCAGAGCTGACTCTGGGACTTCCCTCAGTATTCTTGCTAACTCCAATCTTTGCTAGGATCTGGTATATTTTGAAAGAAATAATTCCTTTACCGTTCTAGAAGATAAATGATGAATGCTATCTCTAAGACCTGCACCTCGAACATATGCCCCTAACCTCAAAATTATGGCTTTGGACTTCAAAGCCTACCTTCTGAATCAGATTAGGTGCTATCTCTTCAAGGGAAATACAATCAAAGTCTTCAATTCGTCCGCATTTGTTGCAAACGAGGTTGATATGGAAATCGACATCCGGATCATAGCGCATAGATCCATCTCTGAATCCCATTTCCCTTACAAGTCCAATCTCAGAGAAGAGTTGAAGGTTCTTGTATACAGTCGCTAGGCTAATCGTGGGATCACTCTTGCTGGCATATTTATGGATTTCAGAAACATTGGGATGTGACCCTGCCTTCCAAAGTGCTTCATAAACAACAATTCTCTGGGATGTTGCCCTATGACCACTCTTTCGAATAGTTTCTACTATCTCTTCTCTGGAAGATAACATTGTAAGTTGACTTACTCAAGTATCTAGATAAACTTATTCCTACATGATAACAATTAGTTATTAATAAATAAACTTAAATAATAATGATTATTGATAATGAACTAGACTCTTGGCTAAATTCGATGAATCTATTGATTCATTACAAAGTTAGCTCAATACATGCAAGTTACCACGGAGATGTAACGAAATGGAAGAAACACAAGTTGAGAAACGAATGCTCCTGATTGGAGAGGAAGTACCAAACTTTGAAGCTGAAACTACTGATGGTAGAATTAATTTCAAGGAATGGGCGAAGGGAAGCTGGGTGATTCTGTTCTCCCATCCCGCAGATTTTACACCAGTCTGCACAACCGAATTCATGGCTTTTGCTGATATCTATCCCGGTCTTCAAGAGCGAGGCGTCAAACTCCTCGGTCTTAGTATTGACAGTATCTATTCACACATATCCTGGATTAGAACAATAAAGGAAAAGCTCGGTAAAGACATTCCATTCCCGATTATTGAAGATCTAAGTATGAATGTTGCTAAGAAATATGGAATGATTCATCCATCACAGAGTGCAACTGCTGCTGTTCGCGCAGTCTTCTTTATCGATCCAAACTTCAAACTTCGCGCATTGATTTACTACCCCCTAAGCAATGGAAGGAACATGAAAGAGATTATCAGAATCATTGATGCGTTCCAGACTTCTGACAAGCATAGTGTTGCTACACCCGCTAACTGGGAGCCTGGTATGGAAGTCATTGTTCCACCTCCAAAGACCACAGCTGCTGCTGAGAAACGTCTTGCTGAGGGTTACGATTGTGCTGATTGGTTCTTCTGTAAAAAGAAACTGTAATACATTAAGGCATGATACAAGAAAGTGAGAGGGGGGCGCCCCCTCTCCTCATTATTTTTTTCATTCTCTTTCGCCTTTTCACTTTAGGTAATAAATTGTTAGAACACGTGTTCCAAAAACCCAGAAGAGTATTATAGTTGAATTATAATTTCCACACAGAGTATGGATATTCTCTGGAGGAAAGAGAAAATTGGTGCTTAATCTATTAGGTGCAGAACTTGCACTGGTATGGGACCTCATTGCAATGGTGATATCAATTGTTGCAGTAATGATGGTTGTTCTGATAAACGGTGTAATTCAGAAGAGTGGAAAATTATCATCTGATGTCACTCGAAAAATAGTACACATTTTTGCAGCTCCTGTCTTTCTGGTGACTTGGATGCTTTATTCTGGAACTACATTTAGTCGATATATAGCATTAATAGTCCCACTCTTGTTTGTACTTCTCTTTGTTGGGATTGGTACCGGTAAGGTCGTTAATGAAGCCTTTGTGGGATCAATGTCAAGATCCGGTGATCCAGCTGAGCTACTGAAGGGAACTCTGTACTATGCAATTATGATTTGTGTAGTAACCATCCTTTGGTTCTATGCACCAGCAGGAAATCCTATGGCTTTCATTGTTCTTGGATGTCTTGCTGGGGGTGATGGTCTTGCTGATATCATTGGTCGAAAATATGGTGGAGACAGGAAATTTGGTGTAGGTGGTGCTGAAAAGACTGTTGCTGGTTCAATCGGGATGTTCATTGGTTCATTCTTGTTCAGTTTCATTCTGATTGCAATCTTTTCATTGGAATTTGCATCTTTTGATCTGATAGTATTGTTTCTACCAGTACTAGTCATGTCACTCGTAGCTACAATAGTGGAAGCCATTACTCCAAAGAATTTGGATAACTGGACTGTTCCAATTGCGGTAGTCATTATGGCTGTAGTCTTTGTATATCTGATTCCTGCATGGTGGCCATTCTCACTACTCACACTATGAAGAACTTGGAGATGTCTGAATAATGAAGAAAGAGCTCACAGTTATCAAACTCGGTGGCTCACTCCTCACGGACAAATCGAAGCCATACACCCCCCGAAAATCGGTTATAGAATCTACTGCCAGAGAGATTAAAGTTTGTCTGGATGACGGACTTATTGAATCTCTGGTAATTGTCCATGGAGTTGGATCGTTTGGACATCCTCCAGTCTTGGAGCACAAGTTGCACATGGGCTTCAAAGATCCCAAGCAACTTCTTCCATTATCCAAGACGCAACATATTGTTAATGAGTTCAGACTAATGCTAACAGAAGCGTTTCATAAAGTGGGACTTCCTGTGAATCTACTACATCCATCTTCTATGATTGTAGCAGAGAAGATGAAATTTGCAAAGGTATCTTTTGAACCGCTAAAGGGCTGGCTCTCTATTGGAACGATTCCATTATTGGGAGGAGATGTGTTATATGATTCTGTTATGGGATTTAGCATCGGAAGTGGAGATATTCTTGCAGTTGAGCTAGCAAATCAACTTGAAGCCAAGCGCTTGATTTTTGCAATGGATGTTGCTGGAATCTATGACGATAATCCCCAAACAAATCCAGATGCTTCTCTGATATGCGATATAGATATCCACGATATAGCCCGAGTTTTGGAAGGTATGCAGCAATTGGGCAGACTTGATGCGAGTGGTGCTATGAAAGGAAAACTCGCTTCAGTTAGTACTGCTATGGGTCTTATTGAGGAAGGGCTTGAAACAACTCTTCTTTCAATGATGGATTACGGGAATCTGATAGCACTACTCAAAGGACAGGAAATAGATTGTACACGAATTATCAGTAGGTAATAGGGATGTGTTGAACCACATCCCTTTCCTATTTTTTAACTGACAACTAAATCCTGATAGATATTAGAAAGGCTCTCAAGATGTTTTTTAATATCAAATCTCCTTTCTACGGTTCTCCTTCCTTCCTTACCTATCTGTGTTCTAAGTTCTTTATTTTCCAATAGAGTTCTCACTGCAGCTACCAACTCATCAACATTGTCAGGATTAATCGTTAGTCCATCTACACCATCTGTATTGATCTCCAAAGGTCCATAGACATTAGTTGTTACAACAGGTACTTCGCAAGCCATAGCCTCGAGAATTGAAAGTCCAAAAGGTTCCTCTCTTGAAGGATATATGAAGATACGACTCTGGTTGATTAGTTTTGGAACATCATCAGTTTCAATTACTCCTAAGTAGTCCACCATATGAGAAACGTCAACACTGACGAAATCAGTCAGAAGTTTTTCTTTTAATGACCCTTCTCCCGTCATTACCATCTTCAGATGAGGATAATCCTGCTTCAACACCCCAAGCATTTCAGGAAAGAGATCCACCGCCTTCATCTTTTCTAGACGTCCTAAAAATGCGATATCCCATTTCTTTTCTAGTTCTGGGATTGGATAAAATACAGACAGATCTATTCCCAGATAGAGTGGAAGAACTGGAACAGTAACTCCTTTTCTTGAAAAATGTTCATCAAGCACAGTTGCCACATTTTGGCTCACAGCAAGCACTAAATCGAAGGGACAAACATCACTAAAACTCTCTATATCCGTTGTTCTTTCTCCACTTGGTAGTATCAATGGTTTTGGTCTGCCATGAATCATTGCTATAAGTGGAATCTTGTCTAATACTCCTTTTTCTTGCAGTCCTGCAAGCACTCTATTGAATACAACATATGTGCTATGAGCATGGATAATATCAGGTTTGAACTCGCAAATAAAATCAGAGAGTTGCGTTTCAAGAGCAGCAATATTTAGTTCTAAATCGTTTTTCTTGAACATCACACTTGCATGCTGCTCGCGATTTTCTTCAGGTAATGCAAAGAGTTCCCACTTTCTTGCTTCTAAATGATTTCCAGTAAGAAAATGAATGCTATAGAACTCAAAATCAATATGTTCTGGAGAATCTAGTCGAGATGCTTGAGTTACAACAACCGATACATCACCTCTTCCGACTAGATGTTCTGACAGATAGTGAAGGTATGATTCGTAACCCCCAAGACCAGCAGGGTTAAGGCTATCACATAGGTGAAGAATCTTCATCAGTAATGCTAAACTGTAGTCTATCTAATCTATGTAACTATTAGTTCGAGAATATACCAAGGTTGAGAGCAATGTCGAATCCTGCTATTATTGACTTACCTGATAGGTTCCGAGACCGTGATATCTTTCGAGATCATCAGGGAAGAATGTTTGTCACGCTTGGTTATATTCAACCTTCGGATAGAGTTCTATCATTCCTCAAGTATATCCCCGATGAAAACGGAAAGTGGCAAGCTGGCAGCATTCGTTACAAACGAATATTCTGGGGTTCTGTTGATACAGCAGTCGACGGTTTATCATTCCTTCCACAGAATTACACAGTATTTGATTCACATTTTCAGACAGATCTAGTTGAACCACCTCGTGATGTAATCAAGGATTACTTCCGTGCAGAACAGCGGCTTGGAGAGATATTAACAGAACCCACGGATGAGCTAGAGAGAGTTGTACAAAAAGCTGCTGTAACTCTTCACGATGAACTCAATATACCATTTGGTAATCTGGGAATATCCGGTAGTGTTCTTTGGAAAGGTCACAATCCTAGTTATTCAGATATCAACATGAACATCTATGGCTTCAAGGAGTCTTGGATTCTTCAGGAAAATTATATGAATTTGGAAAATAAAGAAAATCAGATTAGAATACGAAGCGCTCCTGAATGGAATCATGCTATTGAACGTGTAAAGAAACGTATTCCATCCTTAGAAACGAAAGCCCTTCAGACTCTCTTTTCTCGTCGTAAGGCACTTTATGTTAAAGACCGCTGCATTGGAATAACACCAATTCTCAGACCAGAAGAAACACCCATTGACCATGGATCTGAATCGTACACTACCCTCAAATCAAATCTTGTGAGATTATCGATGGTAGTTAAAAATGCAGATTATGGAATCTTCCATCCCGCAATCTATACAACTGAACCGGTAGAAATAGACAAGGCTTCAGTTACTCGAATCATGATATACGATGGTGCATTTGGTGGTCTTCTCAAGAACGGAGACCGAATCGAGGTGTCCGGGACGCTACAGAGAGTCAATTTTACCAATTCAGATATTGAATTTCATCAGATTATGGTAGGAACAAAGAATGGGTCAGGAAAAGAGCATATCAAACTATTATCCTAATCCCCATCGCAACTATCTTAGGTATCTAATATGGTCCAGTATTTGATGTCATCAGAGAAACATTACATCAGTGTCCAAACTAAAGATGGTGAAACTGTCAGGAAAATACTACTTACTTTAGAGCTACTTGATAGTAGATACAAGATATTCTCTGAGGATGGGACTCTCTATTTTCCCATCAAGTCCAAACTTATAGGGGACCAATTTTCAATCCTCAATTCTACAATCTCCATTGATACTGGCGTTCGAGATTTTGATGAAATCCCCCAAGATCGGCGAACTCTGGGTGATGCTTTGGAGGGTAAGATTCCTCCAGAGGAACTCTCTCTTCTTCCTCGTGCCTATGATTTGATAGGTGATATTGCAGTTTTGGAAATTCCTGATGAACTTGCTACATATTCTACATTAATTGGAGAAGTTTTTCACAACATCCATTCGAATTTCAATACTGTTCTTGCCAAGAAAGGTGCTGTTTCTGGAACGACACGGGTGCGAGAATACACACTTCTTGCTGGTGAAGACCGTACAAAGACAATCCACACAGAATATGGGTGTCGTCTTGCAGTAGATGTTGCGAAGGCGTACTTCAGTCCTCGTCTATTAGAAGAGCATAATCGAATTGCGCAACTTGTTCAATCAGGTGAAACAGTTGTGGATATGTTCTGTGGAGTAGGATCTTTCGCCATTCATATTGCCAAGCAAAAAGAGGCTAAGGTGATTGCAATAGATATCAATCAATCTGCAATTGATCTCCTCTGTGAAAGCATCGGACTGAACAAGCTTGTTGGAACTATACTTCCTGTTGCAGCTGACACCCATGACTATGTGAATACCAATGAACTCAGCGCGGATCGAGTAATAATGAATCATCCATCAGGTGCATCTGACTTTGTTGGTGAAGCATGTAGTATCCTGAAACCAGGTGGTACCATGCATTACTATGACTTCATTGGTGGAGATACGCCTGAAGATACACTGAAAGAAAAAGTGACAAGATTAGTCGAAAATGAAGGTCGAAAAGTGAAAAATATTGATCTTGTTAGACGTGTGCGAGATAGCGCACCCTACGAGTTTCAAATGGTTGCTGATATAGTCATTCAGGAATGAAATGCAGCTCGCAACTCATTTCCCTCCCCTTCTTTGTTAACAAGCTAACGAATTCTCTACTGAGATCAGATACTGCCTTGTCTGCATTGACCATAAGAGTTCTCCCACACTGAAATGAACTAGTTCTTGCGACCATGCTTGTTGAATCAGCGTATGTAAGGTTGTTTCCTCCTGTTCCAGTTACCTGTTCTCTAATTCCTTTGACTTCCATCACAAGAACAATCTTTGTTGTTTCATGACTTGCCAATTCTCGTATTTCTGGAGATAAATCGGATAATTTCTGAGTTGCTTGCACTCCTATAATACAACTCCCTCTTTTTGTGAGAAAATCTTCCGTTGTTATTTCTACTGTCGTCTTATGCTCCCCTATTACATTCTCATGTCCATAGGCTTTGAATCGTACGAGATGCATGAAATATATGGTGTGTAAGCCTTTTATGAATCCATGTCCTCTCCGTTAATGAATCGTATGTCAAAGGACCAATATAAAAAAGAAGTAGACAATCTAGTCCGACGTTTACAAAATAGTGGTTATCTTAGAAGTGATGAGGTGGAAAGAGCAGTTAGAACTGTACCTAGAGAGGAATTTGTCCATCCATCCACCAAAG
>SDNZ01000075.1 GCA_004524565.1 Candidatus Thorarchaeota archaeon | reverse complement strand
TTGCTCGTGGTAACCTTGCAGCAAGACTAAGGATGGTTACATGGTATGCAAGAGCAAATCAAGAGAACCGATTAGTCCTTGGTACAGGCAACAAGACTGAACTGATGATCGGATACTTCACAAAATATGGAGATGGAGGCACGGATATACTTCCGATTGCTGAGCTATACAAAGCTAATGTGTGGGATCTTGCACGGCATGTTGGAGTGATGGAGAGTATTATTGAGAAAGCACCATCAGCTGGGCTTTGGGAAGGTCAGACTGATGAAAAAGAAATTGGTATTTCCTATCCAGAGCTTGATTCTATTCTATTTCTCCATCTGGAGAAAGGAATGAGTCAGGATGATATCAGTTCGTGGGGTATTGACAAATCAAAGGTGGAAATAGTTCTGAAGATGATGAATCGCTCAAGGCATAAGAGAGAACCTCTACCTAGACCAAACCTAAGGTCTTAGATAATTGTGAAATGTGGGGTTACACTTGAGCCTTTGGAAGCCAGACTCTAAATTTAGCACCTTTCTCAGGAGAACCATCTATTCTATCATGGATCTCAAAAGCTCCACCATATTTGGTGGCAATCTGGATACACTGCAGAATTCCAACTCCGCCTGACCGCCGCTCAGGGCTGAGAAGATTCTTTTTCAGAGAATCCTTGATACCTGGGCCATTGTCTGCAACAGTTATCTCATATCCGTCTCCTACAGCAACAAGACGGGCCCATATTTTCCTTTCATTGCGATTATTATGCTTCACAGCATTTGAGAAAAGGTTCATCAACATATGACATAGAAAACGATCGGCATTCACGACTGCTTCAGAAACCTCCACTTTACTTTCTAAATCAACATCCTTGTTCTCATTGTGGAATACTTGTACACATGATTTTAGAGTGAAATCAAGCGATGTCTTTTCCAGAGGCGTTGACAGTAGAGCTGCAGTTGCTTGAACAGATGTAATGAGCTCGCTCGTTTCATCTACGGCTTCTGTGACATGATGTAACAGAGTAAGTTTTGAATGATCAGTTTCATCAGATGTTAGGAGATCGGTGGCTATCATTATTGCTTGTAAGAGATTCCGAATATCATGACCAGTGATGTCCTGATACAGCATTGCTACACCATGAGCTTGACGTGCTTCTTCCTCAGCTTGTTTAAGATCAGATACGTCTCTCAATACCATAACTGCTCTCACTCCATCTTCATGAGGACTTAGTTTAGCAGAGTACCATCTCCCGTTCATTGGATACTCAAATGTTGTCGTGATTTTTTTGTTTAAAGTGGCTTGAACAAGTTCTGTAATCGTTTTAACGATTGAAGGAATGAATACTTCAGGAATAGACTTTCCTAGATGTCCTTCAAGAGTGAGATCCTGAACAATAGGTGTTTGAGAATAGAATTCAGAAACAGTACCATCAGCACCAAATACAATTACTGTATCATTAATAGACTCAATAAGCATCCTGTGCGTTCTCTCGCTTTCACGAAGAGCTTCCTCAGCTACACGTCGTTGATGCCTATTATCTGCTTCAACCATTTCTCGCTTAAGGGCAGGAACTAATCTACTCAAGTTATTTTTCGTTAAGTAGTCATGAGCACCAGCTCTCATCATTTCTACCGCAGTTTCATCCGAAATCGTACCTGAAACGATGATGAAGGGAATATCAATACCTTCACTCCGGACTAGGTCTAAGGCATCATTCACGGTGAATTCTGGCATCATATAATCACAAATGATGGCGTCCCACGAAGATTCACTAAGAGCTTGTTTCATCTCACTAGGAGTGCATATTCGCGTCATTTCGACGTCTATCTCACTTTTTCTAATCTGGCGTTCAAGAAGAATGGCATCATCCTCGGAATCCTCAATAAGTAAAACCCTTGTTTTGATGGTCATTCATCAGCACCTCCAGGTGGACTTACATTAAGGACTAACCAATAGAGCCCAAGTGTTCGTATCGCTTGTACAAATTGATCAAAATCTACAGGCTTCTGAATATAGGAGTTTGCTCCAAGATTGTAGCTTTCGCAGATATCTTGATCTTCTTTTGAAGATGTGAGAATCACGACGGGAAGAAGTTTCAATGCGGTTATTGACCTAATTCTTCTGAGAAATTCCAAGCCGCCCATCCTTGGCATTTTTAGATCTAGTAGAACCACAACAGGTGCATCAGAAGTGTTTCGACCTTCATACTGACCCTCCCCAGTCAGATATTCAACTGCCTCTTGACCATCTCTGGCGATAATTACCTCATTGAGGATATTGGCTTGTTGAAGTGCTCGCAGAGTCAGAAGTACATCATCGGTGCTATCTTCAACCAAGAGTATTTTTTTGCTGCTCAAGTTCTCATTCTCCTTCAATCAGGTATTGTGAAGTAGAAGGTTGTTCCTTCATTTACAACACTTTCCGCCCAAATTAGTCCTCCGTGTCTATTGATAACACGTTGAACTGTAGCTAGTCCAATCCCTGTACCTTCAAACTCCTCTGATGGATGAAGCCGTTGGAAGGGAGTAAATAGTTTTTCCTTGTATTTCATGTCAAATCCTGCACCATTATCCTTAACGAAAAACACTCTTTTTCCATCTATCAATTTAACACCAAATTCAATCTTTGCATTATCAGTTTTATCGGAGAATTTCCATGCATTCTCTATTAGATTGTAAATCGCCACTTTCATCAAGCGGCGGTCACATCGAGCAATAGCTATATCCTCGGCAGAAAAGACTATTTGTCGATCGGGTTCTAAATCTGTAATTTCCTGCATTGCCTCACGTGCAAGATCTGAGAGATTCACATTAGTTCTTTCCATCTCAGTTCGAGTTACTCGTGAAAGGCCCAATACATCTTCAATGAGTGAACCCATTCTGGTTGCAGCAGCACGAATTCTATTGAGATAGTCTTGCCCTGTTGTATCAATCGATTCAGAATAGTCTTCAAGCAATGCTTTGCTGAAACCATCCATTGTTCTCAGAGGAGCTCGCAAATCATGCGAGACCGAGTATGCAAAAGCTTCTAGCTCCTTATTTGCAGCAGCAAGCTCTGCTGTTCTTTCCTCAACTCGTTGTGCAAGTTCTTGGTTCAATTCTCGGATTTGTCTCTCAGCTATTACTCGTTCGGAAATATCCAGAAATGACGTGACAACATTCTGAGATGATGCCCTAAAGATCTGCAGTTGAACTGCTCCAATTACATTACCCTGTCTATCTACAAGGGCGTCTTCCAAATTCCATGGAATTCCTGTTGCCAAGATATCTTTGTATTTTTCTTCAATCGCCTTGCCACTCAGTCCTCTAATTCCATAATCTAATCGAGACCCAATTTCAAAGTGTTTGATAGAACTATATTTCTTATCAAATGCTTCTGCTGCAGGATTCCTATCGACTAATATCAAGTGACCCTCATCAGATATCTCTGCAAGGTGCATTCCAACAGGAGAACTCTCAAAGATATTTCTGAATCGGGCCTCAGATTCTTTCAGAGCTGCTTCAGCGTTCATGCGGTCAGTGATATCAGTTACAATTGCCACCGTGCCGTCCACCTCACCTACATCATTTCGTGAGGGGACTGCAGACACTCGAACAGTACGGCGTTCGCCATCTTTTCGAATGAATTTGTGCGTGTAACTTGATGCTTTTCCAACTCTCCGCATTTCAGTTTGTTTCACAATATTCTGAATATCACTAGAATCCACAAGGTCAAGTATACTTCTACCGATTAGCTCATCTGGTTGATATCCCAATATTTTTACAAAGGAGTCATTCACAAAATACAACCGTTCATCCAAATCTGCCATTCCTATGCCTTCTAGCATATCAGTAATGAGCTCCTGATATCTCCTTTTACTGATTTTCAACGCCTGCTCTGTCTTAATACGTTCAAAAAGGGTAGTTAGCATTCCAGCAAGGGCATCAAAAAAGGGTCTAGTAGTTTCAGGTATTTCAGTAAACTCGTAAGAACCAATACTGAACACACCAATCAAATCATTCGCATCATCCAGAATTGGCCATGTAACAACAGACTTAACATTGATAGCTTCAAAACGCGCTTTAAATTTCAAAGTTGTTTCATGTTTAAAGACATTAGAAGCTATTACTTTCTCCTTAGTAATTGCAACATGCGAAACAAGGTGTTGGGACTCTTCTTCCATACAACAGGGAACATCAGAGGATAATTTTGATGTTTCAATTCCGACTATGGCAGTGGGTCTCAGAACTTGCTTCTCTTCATCATATAACCGGAGTGTTCCAAAGTCAAATCCAAGAGATTCTATCAGCCCCTCTAAGATGTTAGAGCCAAGGTCACTTTCATTTGTTGTATTGACGACAGCATTTGCAATTGATTGGAATGCTTTTCTCTCTCGTTCCAGTGCATTCTGAGCTACCTTTTTCTGTAATTCTGCATTCCTCCGTTCTAGAACAGCTCCTAACATACTTGTTATTGTTGAGAATATTTCAAAATCACTGGCATCGAATGAGCGAACTTTGTTTGTTGCAAAGCTATAGACTGCAAGTACGTTATTATCATCATCCATAATTGGAGCAGCCATCACAGATTTTACACCATATCTGCGAATTCTAGAAAGGTACGATTTCTCAGATACCTCTCGTTCAATGTCAGAGATAAACAGAGCGATTTTCGATCTAAAGACATGAGCAAGCAAAAAGGAATCTGCATCTTCTTTTGATAAGTCAATATCAACTGGCATTGACTCAATGAACTCTCCATGTGCAGCAGTCCGCCGTAACACGTTTAATTCAGGAACATATTGGCTAAATAAGCCAAGATCAAATCCATAACTTGAAGCTAGTTCATTTAGAATAATGTCAATTGCTTTGTCGAGATCCTTCACTTGGATAAATGATTGGGCGATTTGGTGGAATATATGGCGGTCTCTACGAAGTGTTTCTTCTGCAGCATATCGTGCAGTGATATCACGAATAACAACGACCACACTCTTGCCATCTTCATGAGGGGACATATTTGCTGAAAACCATCGGACCTCTTCATTGATAGGTAAAGAGTAGTCAATAGAGGTACTCTCTCCAGTTTCTCTGACGTGTTGAATACCGATAAGGTAGGGATCAGCAACATCTTTCGGAAGTACATTGGAAATATGACGTCCTATGATCTCATTGGGAGACATGTACAGAATAGAATCATTTCCAGTGTAGATTTCAGAATAGATATTGTACTCATCATGTACAATTACCAAGTCACTCAAAGATTGTAGGAGAGTTTTTCCTTTCGCTTCGCTTATTCGTAGTCCATCTTCCACCTCTCTTCTTCTCGTGATATCGATAAGAGTAACAATTACTGCAGGTGAACCGCGAAAATCAATCCTTCCAGCTGTAAGTTCAACCCAAATAGGAGCAGAATATTTTGAAAGGAAGCGTGCCTCAATATATTCATCTCGTGGTTCCTGTCTTATTGATGCAGCTAGATAATCATTAACACGATCTCGATCTTCTTCATGAACCAAGTATTTGATTTCGTCAGTATCCATTGATAGTAATTCTTCGACTGAATATTCAAGCATCTGAGCAAGTCTTGTGTTCACGAATTTGATATCTGTTGGTCCAGATGGAAGAATCGCTATTCCAAACAATGATTGCTCGACAATTGTTTTGTACCTTGATTCCTCCTCGCGCAAAGCCTGTTCAGCAAGCACTCTTTCAGTAATATCGAGGATAGTTCCAGAAGCTCGTTTAGTTCCCCCTTCTGGTTTATGTTCGATAACTTTACCACGTTCAAGAATCCACTTGTATTGACCAGATTTTGTCCTCATTCTATGCTCGGATGAGTAAAATGGCGTTTTCCCGCGAACATGCGCATTCCAACGTGTTTCCATTAATTGTATGTCATCAGGATGAATCAGTGTTTCCCATTTGTCATAATCGGTTCCGATATCTTTAGTATCATAGCCCAGTATACTTGCATATCTATCACTGAACCTGAATTGATCTTTATCGTTATCCCAATCCCAAACTCCCAGGTCAGCACCATAAAGAGCCAAATCCAATCGCTCTTCACTTTTCTTGAGTGATTCAAGAGTTCTTTTTGTTTCAGTTACATCACGCATGATACTTTGGATGTGCAGAGGAGCTCCATTATCATCTCTGACTAGTGAAACATTGTTATCAACTACAATCTCAGCTCCACTTTTTGTCCGAATAGTTCGTTCATATATTGGTAGAACTTTCCCCTCAAGAAGTTCAGAGAACCTTGTTTTCGCTTCCTCCAACTCGTTTAGAGAGATAGTTTCATCAAATTTAATTTTACGAAGCTCCTCAAGTGAATAGCCAAAAAGCTCGCAAGCTCGTTGATTTGCATCAATGTGTCTTCCTTCAAGATCAAGGATGAAAACGGCATCATTGCTTTGTTCAAAGAGAGATTTGTAAAGCTTTTCAGATCTCTTACGCGCTTCTTCATTATTGTGTCTCTCAGTCACATCCCATGCAAATGAGCACAACATGAAACCATTTGATGCAGGTACTCTGAACGCATGTTGTTCAATCCAGGCTTTTTCACCAGTTCTACGATGTGTAAATTCACGTTTGGTTGTTTTATCAATCCAGTGTGCATCACCTAGTTCATAAGACGTAGACAGGACCTTTTCTATTTCTTTCTGATAGTTCACGTCTTGCTCAGAAGAGGACATAAACAATTTATGCACATCCCAGAAAGGTTTCCCCAAGAGTTGATCTCTATCAAAACCTAATAATTTCTCAAATGAGGAATTCACTACGCGGATGAATCCGTTTGTATCAGTCAGAATTATTCCATCATTTGAATTTTCGAATATACCCCGGAACTTCTCTTCATTCTCTCGCAAAGCTATTTCTGTGTGCACACGCTCGGTGATATCAATTGCAGTAATCACCACAGCATTCACAACATCCTGTTGACGTATCGGACTTATTTGTAGAACATTCCAAGTTTTTGGTTGATTGGGATTGGAATAAGAGATTTCTATTGAGCCAATCACACCTTCCTCAAATACTGCTTCTATTGCATCTCGGACACCATCACGATATTCTGGGTCTACTCCCTCCAGAGGAGAGCGGCCAATGAAATAGTCTAAATCATAACCTGAGAAAGCTCGGCTAATATACTGAATTTTTAGATTTCTTCCAACAACCATCCTAGGAGGTGAGGCCAAATCAAGTGCTTCTAGGAATTCAGTATCAAGACGATAGTCACTTGGTTCAATCTTGGACAATAGAATATACCATAGCTGAGATTCGTTATCCAAAGATTTCACCGTGAACTTCGCTACCTTGACGGTGTTATCTCTGGTAAGTAAGGTGATTTTACGATCAATAATAGAATTATCGAGAACAAAATCATTGCCATCCATTTTGAACAGTGTATGATACGAGACCCCTTTTAGTTCCTCTTGGGTACAACCAAGCATCTCTGCAAGTTGACCATTTGCATACTGAAATTTCCCATGGGTATCCAGTACACCAAAACCTTGACTAATCTGCTCTGTAAGGTCTTTGACCTTTACGGACTCGGTCCAAGAAAGTTGACTCATTTGAGTAGCACACACCTTGCAAAAAAGATGTCATATTCAAAAGAAAAATGGAATAATCTCACCCGATTTGCGGGTTTGAAGAGGTATTATCCCTTTATTATTTTTCTAGTAAATACAAGAAAAACTAAGTCACTCAAAATATTGATGATTGCCCTTTTTAGAAATGGATTATTCTTCTCTTAGATATATCGGACTTGAATTTCATCTACCAAATAGTTGTAGCAAAAAAAAACAAGCTGAGGTACTGCAGTACACCAGCTCGTTTGATTTTATTTATTCAAGTTCGAAAGTGTGCATAGTCCAATACTCGAGAACTATAGCTGTGCAGTCAGTTTCACTCTCCACATCATCACCATAGGATGCAATCCATGTGTCTTGGACACCATCTCCATAGTGTATAGGAATGAAGTAGGTAGGTTGGATTCTTTCCAGAGTATTGACAACTTCGTAACCAGCCATTGTTTGACAGCCAGGACCAAGTGGGAGAAAAGCAAGATCTATGGTCCCTGTTAATTCATAGTACTCTATGATATTCTTCGAGTCTCCTGCATGGAACAGAGTGAAATTGTCTAAGGTCACAATGTAACTCGTCCAATTTGCCTCTGCAGGATGACTTGCAGGGTATATGTCAACAGGGAGGGTGTACATGTAGAATGCAGTGATATTGATATCCCCTATCATTATTGTATCTCTAGGCTTGACACCTGTTGCTTCGTAGGCAGCACATTCTGCAGTCATGTTTGATGGGAAGATGAATTCCGTTGATTCAGTTTCAATGATATCCAGTGAGGTTGGATCATAATGGTCACCGTGTGGATGAGTAACCAGAACAATATCTGCGGGATAATCTGTAAATGTGCTATTCAGTTCGATGGGATCAATATAGATACGGGTATCATTCGTTTCAATCATAACTCCTGCATTTTCCAATAGTGTGACATTGAGAGTTGCTGGAATAATAATATCATCAGGAGGTGCTTGAGTAGCATTAAGATATTGTACCGCCACCACTGCGGTTGCACCAACGCCAACGAGAAGGATAGCCATAATTGCAATTGTTTTAGTGTTATTTTGGATTGGCATACTTTGCAATAGAGTGGGAAAACTCGAATTAAAAGGGATGGTCAACGCAAGCTCCAGCCCATTATATATCTGGAGGTCCTGCTCGGACACGTTCTCTAAGAACATCAACCTCAGCACGCATTCCATTGATATCTTCAAGCCACCAGGTAACACCTCTAGTATTCCAAGGTTCAATGATTTCTCGATTCTTTTGTTCATCATTAGGTGTAGTAGCTCCGCAGATGATTACTTCATAGCTATCCAGATTCTTTCTCTCAGAACGAATAATCTCAAGAACAGTATCTAGATCCTCAGGTGTTACAGGCTCTGGCCACTTCGAATGGACTGGACAAACGCCATCATAACGAGCTGCTCGTTTGAAGGGGGCCTTATGTGGTATACCACCACCTACCCAAATTGGAATTCGTGGGTTCTGCTTGGGTTTTGGTAGAAACGTCATTTCTTCAATCTGATAGTGCTTACCAGTGTATGAGAATGGTTTTCCAGTCCACAGACCAGTGATGATGTCAAGACTCTCATCCAGCATCTCTGCGCGGATTTTAGAATTACTTTCTTCATTAAAATACTCGAATTCAACATCTGGTGGAGCACCGATTCCTACTCCAAGAATCAGTCGACCCCTTGAGAGATGATCAAGAGTGACAGCTTCTCGTGCAACCTTCCAGGGTCGTCGGCGCGGTAGAGGTGTGACCAAGGGACAGAGCTTCATACGTTTTGTGTGACAAGCGATTGCAGTTAGAGCGATCCAAGGGTCTACAAAGGGTAGAACCATGTCTTCCTGCTTGAATACCAGTACATGATCCCAGATAGAAAATCCATCCCAACCAGCATCTTCAGCTTCTACAGCAATCTCGACTAATGTGTCAATATCACCAAACCATCCAAAATTCGGGAGATTAATACCAAACTTCATAGTAGCACCAAGAAATCCTAACAAGAGATTCTAGGATATGGTAACTCCTCTCGGAAAATGTGAGTTTGATACTATCTAAGAATTACAATTCTTGCGTCAAACTATCAGCTATTAATCCTAAATGTTGAATGTTCGATGGAGAGGTTAAAAATTGGGGAACTCTCACGTTGCTAAATTGGTTCCAATAACTTGGGGAGGATTCTGGGATATCTTTGGAAAAATACTTGTCGAGTTTTTGAAGATAGAAGAGGGAGAATATGTGTTGGATTTTGGTACTGGGGCAGGTTCAGTACTCTATCCGATGGCAATGAAAGTCGCACCATCAGGTAGTGTTGTTGGTATTGAAAAGAGTGAGTATTGGGTAAAGCAAACATCTGAAGAGATTTCAAGATGTGGAATCGAAAATGCTGAGATTCTCCTCATGGATGGCAGGGAAATGACCTTTGTGGACAATTCATTTGATCATGTTGCAGCAGGATTCATCGGTTGGGATAACTACTTCGATTTTCGTAGATTGGAGTATAGAAAATCAGATCCAGATCCCATGGTTAGTGAGATTAGGAGAGTCTTGAAATCAGGGGGTCTATTTGGTCTGAGTACATGGTTGGTCCAAGCGGATTTAGACTGGATGCATCAATTCCTTTCTGGACAATCAATCGCATGCAATACAAATTACTCTGCGGAAAATGAGAAGGGATGGAGAATAATCATGGAAAGAGGAGGATTCACGGATATTGAATTTCTCTCACATTCAGTATCTTACACTTATGAATCAAAAGAAATTTGGTGGAAAGAGATGCGTGACTATGATTGGACTGAAGAGAAAAACGACAACGAACTCATCACTGGTGAAGTTAAAGAACAAGCATTCCAGGAAATTCAGGGCTATTGCATAGACAAAGGAGGAGTTCAGTTCACCCGAGAAGCACTTTTTGTTCGGGGTAGAAAAGAGTGAGTAGTAAATCCTCATGCTTATGAGAGAGTTAAGATATAGAAAACTAGGTTTGAAGCATGAGTAAGAATGAGTGGTTCGAGCAGGGACGACATGCCATGATGGAAGGTCGCATTGAGGATGCGATTGAAGCATTTGATAAGGCAACTATTAATGATCCATCTTCGTTCGAGTCATGGTGGTCTCTAGCCACTGCGTGCAACTTACTAGGAACACAAATTGAGGGGGAAGGAGATTATGCTAGAGCAAATCTCTACAAAATCAAAGCTGCCTATTCATATGATAGAGCTACGAGAGCAGATCCAAACAACGAAAAAGTTCCTAAAGCAAAAGCATATGCTGATACAATACGAGAGGCTCAGAAAAGCAAGAAAGCACAAGGACATTTCTAGATGGGATGTTAAAAAAGGGAGATGAAGCTCAGGATAAGATATCCTGAACCTCGTCTATTGTTCTATCGACGTCTGATGATTATTATCAGAATCAGTATGAATAGAACAGCACCTACACCAATAACCAGATACAGATTCTCTTGAATCCAATCTGCTATTCCTGTCCCCGTTGTAGTTCCGGTTGTAGTTCCGGTTGTAGTAGTTGTTGGCAATGTAGCAACTACATTGTAGGTGAATTCAGTAGTACTTACAGAATTCATAGCGTTATCATAAACAACCACCTTGAATTTCACTACAGATGGAATTGGAATTGGAGTGATTGTTCCAATATAGTGGGTTCCGTTATATGTCAAAGGAATATAGTTCGTAATCGCCCAATTGTTAGTCGTGAAATGCAATACAATTGACCATAGTCCAGATGCATTTACTGGGTCTGATACTTGAATTGCTACATCAATCCAAGTAGGATCCAAAACATACTCTGTAGCATTGTGCGTATACGAGCTGATTAATGGAGCAACGGTATCACCTACAATGTATGTTCCTTCAATTACGGGGTTAGCAACAGCAGAGGTGTTGATTGGCATCCATCGATACCATATCTGCTGTCCATATTGATGAGCTGGAACAGTCTGTGTATAGTATCCTCCAGAAAGTGATAGAAGAGTAACATGACTATGATTGAAGTTATCGTACGACCAATCAAGAAACACTGAATTGACATTGATTACCTTCATTGATAGTGTCACTATGTCATCATATTCTGGATTTTCTGGTGAAACTGACATTTCTTGAACAACTGGAATGTACGAAACCTCCTCAACTGCAGCACAGACATTCAGTTTTCCATAACCCCAGACAGCAGTCAATGAATTCGTTGCCGGGTAGATTGCTAACACACCTGTGTATGTATCTTGATAGGCAGACGCCTCAATGAGGTCTTTAACAACAGATCCACAATCTCCATTCAACTGTAACATTAGAGCTGCTGCAGCCGCAACATGTGGACCTGCTGCAGAAGTACCTCCAAAAAGCTGGTATCCACCATAGAGTTGGTAAAGTGGAAGCCCAGAGTATCCGGAGGTGTACCAATTCGGATAGGGTGCATCCATTGACCAAGCAGAGATGATATCCCACCCGCCAGGGGCAGCGATAGATAACTTAGGATTTCCATCTATTCTTGGACCAATGGAAGAATATGGTGCGAGCATACCATATCCAGGAGACCAGAGATTTCGGGATAAATAGGATGCCACTGAGATTGCGCTATCAGCTGTTGATGGCCAAGTTATTAGATATGAATCGGATGGTACATACATGGCTGCACCGCCACTCCATGCACTGGCATCATCAGCAATGTAATAATGGATTGTACCTGATGTTGGTAATTCTATTGTGATTGTCCATAGAGACGTGTGGTAAATTGAACCAGAGATATCTATGGCAATCATATAGTTACCACCTTTGGTTGAATTTGCCAGGAATGCATCAAAATTGACATTTGTTGTCGGAGTCAACCACCAATTGTTATAACCTACTCCAAGAGTGATTTGATGCACAATTGGAGTGCCGGATGTTGGTTCAGTGATATTGACCTTAGCATTGTCTACTGGCACATTGCTTAACATGGTGAGATAGATTTCAGTTGCTCCAATATTTGGCACACTGAATTGTTCAGGATGAGGTGTTGCTGCAGTAAGGGAAGAGGATGAGTGACGATAGCCACCCTGTAGATTTCCAGCGGGGACAATAACAGGAATACCCATGGCTGTTAGTTCATCAATCATTCGTTCAACATTGCTAGAACCATCGAGGAACTCATAGGTCCATGATCCAAGTTCGATAAGAATGACATCAGCACCATGGTCTCGTGCATAGACAAGACCTTCTTCAACAGTAAGGCCATCAGTGCCAAAAACATTGATTGCCATCAGTTCTGCGTCAGGAGCAACACCGACCTGTAGTCGATACCCGAGCTGACCTCCATTTAGAATTCCAGCAACACTGGTTCCATGTCCATCGGTGTCATAGGAAGTACAAGATGTGAGATTGACATCACGCGCCCATACTTGTAGAGATCCAAGGGGTTTGTGCACGATGTACTTTGTTTTTGGAGTTTTAAGACGGATTATAAAATCTCCACCATCTAGTATAGTGTCTGAATTTTTATCTTGTACAACGAAGAATGCATCATTATCATCAGGTTTACCAAGTGTTGTACCATTATCTAGAAACAACCAGTCTATGGCCCCATAAAATGCACCATTCTGATCAATATCAATGGCATAGAGAGTTTCATTTGCAGAGATTGCATAGTCACCATTGACGTCAATACCATCGGTTCCATTGTTGAAGTAGAATCGGGCAGGATTAGTAGGTCCTGCAGTTTCAAAATAGGTTGTGTTTATTCCATCGGCAAAGAAGAAATCTGGATGGTTCCAATTGATTCCAGTATCAAGGTCTGCGATAAGTATATCCTTCCCAGTCAGATTATACCCATTAAGATCCTGCTTTAACCATGCTTCATCAGCAAAACAATCTGGAATTGATTGGTCACGGGGTGAATGATACAGTGGTTTCCTAAGAGGTTCGGTACTCTGAAGGAAAGGATCATCTTTCAGATGTTCCAGCGCAGTATCTGACACCTTTGCTAGATAAATTGATCCAACATTTTGAGGAGTTACACCAAAATTAATGCCATTCCGTTCGTAGTACTCTATCTCAGGTTGAGTAAGTTCTCTATCAAAACGAACAGTGACATCATTTTGTACACCACTATCTACAAATTCTTCAACAGGTTTTGTGGATACTGGAGCGATTTCAATGTCTTGATCCTGCACAATAGGATTGACAGTAATAAAAATCGATACTAGTAAAATAGTAAGTACAAACGCGCGCTTCACCCTAATACCTCTCGAAAGCGATAGTTGATAGCTTCCGTAGAAGTATATAAGCTTCTTTTGGATTCATCGTGTTCTTTTTTTCGAAAGCAATTCATATCTACTTTAAGTCCAGTAGTTCAACTTCAAAAATGAGTGTTGAGTTTGGAGGGATCAATCCATCACCAACATCTCTGTCACCGTATGCCAATTCTGGTGGAATGGTCAGTTTTCGTTTCCCGCCTATTTTCATCGATAGAACACCCTGGTCCCATCCTTTGATGACTTGACCTATACCAATCTGAAATTCAAATGGTTCCCCTCTATCAACCGAACTATCGAATTTCTTCCCATTGGTAAGCCAGCCAGTGTAATGAACGACTACGGTCTGTCCCTGAGTTGGTGATGCACCAGTTCCAGGAACAATCTCTTCAATCTGCAAGTCTGCCATGAATTGAATTCAAGAGGGGTCCTTAATAAAGTGTGATAATTCGTAAGTGTTGCAAATCTATTTCGAGTAGTCTGAAGTTCGAAGGTGCATGAGACGCTCTGAACTTGTAAATCCTAGAGATTTATACAATGAAAGTCCCTTATCAGATGCATGAAGGATTACCAACATGATGCCTTCACTCTTGCAGAAATCAACTACGTAGTCTATCAACATTTTACCTACATGGTTCCTACGATATTCAGGCTCAACGAACATGTTAGACAGATAGGTATAGGAACCATTTGGTTGTGAAAGCGGGGGAGGTATACTGAATGTACTGATGCCACATCCTCCAATGACCTTCGAATCATCTTCAACTAGAAAATACGCATAATCTTTTGTCCAATCATCTTGAAGATATTGCTCAGTGAACTTAGATAATTCTTTCAGTGCTTCCTCAGGTTCGCCCATATCTTTGAACATCTCAATACGATGATGTAGAATCCATTCAGAATCTGCACGAGTAGCCCTTCTGATTTTCATTTCATGTCGTATGTACATACGTGTACATATCATCATTCCGAAGACAGCAAGTATGAATTAGAGTACATCAGTTCAGAACCGAGTATGTAAATAGCTATTCCAAATTCATTGACAGGAACAAATGGTGCAATCATATGCTTCATGAAATTGATATCAAGCATTGGAGTAAGATGGAAAAATTATTCGAATCACACATACTGTATCGAAGTGTCCTACAACCATGCGCCTATTCTGGATTAGGTTCACTTATGGTAGATAATACAGAAACACCAACAACTGCTCAATACTCCATTCCAATGTTAGTATTTCTTGCAGGGGATGCTACAAGTCCCGCTGCTCGGGAACTTGTCAAATTATTACCACAATATACTGTGACTATGGCGCCTGATAAACAGTGGAAAAATATACTCAAGAACGAGTGGGGGAATAAGTTAGTTGTGAATCAGCGAACCCACTTAGACCACCGAGGCATTAGCATCGAAAATCTACACGAATTGAAAGCGAATCTCCCCGAGGGTTACAGACTCAAGAGGTTGGATCGAGAAGTTCTACCTCAAATCAATGATGAGTATGCTATTCAGATTCAGATGTATTTTGGAAATATCGAGAATCTTATAGAATCTGGTTTTGGATTCTGTGTCTTACATAATAAGCGACTTGTTAGTTATGCATACACAGCAT
>SDNZ01000210.1 GCA_004524565.1 Candidatus Thorarchaeota archaeon | reverse complement strand
CCTCTTTCTGCGAAATATTTTCCAAGCTCTTTGAAATCACCTGCATGACTTCCTAAACCATGAAGAATGATGAGTAGAGCTCTTGGTTTATCATTGTCTGGACGGTAGACCGCTAGGAACATGTGAGTACCATCATAGCCGATATAATTGGTTTCCTCGTATTTCATAACCACCACTCAGTAGCAATAGAATTCAACTGCTATGTATCTTGTGTTTAAAAAGAGAAAGTAGATGGTCCAAAAGGACCATCCATAATGCTATTCACTTAGTGGAATCTAACTGGTTTGGGTTCATCGCTAGAATAGTCGTAGAAGCCTTTTCCAGACTTTCGACCGACCCAACCCGCTCTTACCATCTTCCTGAGAAGTGCTGGAGCTCGATACTTACTATCCTTGAACTCATCAACGAAATAGTCGCTGATGTAAAGCAATGTGTCAAGACCTACAAAGTCTGCAAGAGTCAATGGTCCCATTGGCCAGTTGAGTCCCAACTTAATCGCGAGATCCATATCTTCGACTGTAGCAACATTTTCCTGTATTGCAAAGATTGCCTCATTGATAGCTGGTACAAGCAATCTATTGACCGCGAATCCCGGGGCTTCATTGACCAGAACTGTCTTCTTGCCAAGTTTGCCTGAGACCTCTCTGATTACATCGACTGTACTATCTTCCGTTCCCTGACCTTTGATGATCTCTACAAGTCCCATGACTGGGACAGGGTTGAAAAAGTGCATTCCAACAAAGAGGTTTGGACGCTTGGTGACAGCAGCCATTTGTGTGATACTGATACTGGAGGTATTTGAAGCGAGAATTGCACCTTCTGGAGCTGCTCCATCAACCTCTCTCCAGGTGTCCAGTTTCAATTTGACAATTTCCGGAATCGCCTCGATAACGAGATCTGCATCTTTTACAGATTCGCCTAGGTCGAGAACTCCTGTAATTCGACCAAGAACTCCATCAACTTCTTCTTGGGTAATTTTACCTTTTGCGAGACCTCGCTCAAGATTTTTCTTGATAGTTGCCATTCCATTGTCGATGAATTTCTGGTCAATATCTCTCATCTTAACCTCATAACCAGCTTGGGCACATACTTGGGCTATCCCATTTCCCATCTGACCTGCTCCCAAAACTGTAATCTTCTTAATCTCCATAATAATCGGCCTCTAATACTTCTTAGAGATACTCTCTGCGCGGTACAGCTCCTAAATATGTCTTACAGTTGGACACTTGAGAGCAAAATCATTTCTTGCAATATCTGAATGTACAGCGCTTATCTCCTGCTGCGATTGTTTCGTACCTCTTGAAATCAATCCAGGATTCTAATGTAGAAGCAAGGATCCGATCATACTCGCAGAGAATGGGGCCAAGCTCAGGTCTTCCTGCTTCACGAAGGACCTCAAAATACAGGCATCTCTTAATATCAAAACCAAAGCAGTTCTCTCCTGCATCAACTTCTGAGAGTAGGAAATATTCGTTATTGTAATTGGTTTCATTACCCTTCTTTGCCCACTCGACAAATGCATTCCAAGCGTCACTTGCACTCTGAAGTTTTTCAGATTCTTCTTTGAAATAATCTAGAAGCATCTTGTGATATATCGTTAGAACAGCATCTTTGAATTCTTTGTACGACGCACGGATTTCTCGTAGAACATCATCTAGCGCCATGACGAAGAGTGAGTTAATCCCGTGTCTCTTTGATACATCATCCGGAAACATATGGACATAGTTATTCCAGTGAATCTTGAATTGCCTTTCATATAGCTGATGCAATCCTACCCCCTTTGTATCTCCAAAGCGTGTTACTAATTCTGCCTTGGTAAGCTGCGAGAAATAATCGATAAGTTGCTGGTTTGGATTCTCTTCAGTCATAGTCAGGACCCATCTACATGTGTTTTAGAGCATTTCTGTATAGTCACAATATGTGACTCCTATTTGTGACCCTGATAAGTGCCTTCGGTATATATACTAATTCTGAGCAGTATATCTTGTGAAACATTATGGCTCTAACAACTAACAACCATTCATCTGCTCACAAGGGCAAGAAATCCCGCGGTGCTCAATGCACTGAGGCTATCACTTACGCTTACATGACCGTTCAGAGGTAATATCTGATGATTGCTTCTGAGCGAAACACCTTCTGGTCGACCCTGAATGGTCTTCCTGATGGTCACCAAGTGCTCAAGATTTGGGCACTTCGTCTCAAAAGAAGCATAGCCAGTGACCACTCTATATAGGATTGTGAAATAACATGGCTCTAGTAAACAACTCACAAAATCGGAACTCGAAATACGAATGTCCTCGCGCCATTCAGAACACATCAGCTCTAGCTTATGCTTACTCCTATCGGAGGTAATTCGAATGAACAAGAGATCAAAGAGAATCACTCGTACTATCTCAACACGTGCAATCGCTTATGCTTACCTACAGAGGTAATAGACTATGATCAGACCGACCCCAGTAATTTTTATGGGTAGTTCTGACAAAATAGTCTACAAAATAAACTTAATTTCTGTTATGGTACATGAGTTAAAATATTACTTTGACGAAAATGTTTATAACAAACCAATGAAAAATAATGGTTTGTTAGACAAACCTTATATATGTTTGACCTACACACAATGCTACGGTGAACGATTATGACAAACAATTCGACCTCAAATGAACCCTGCTTGACCAGTGAAAATAGGTCTGTGAATGTCCAGTCGTTTGGAGCAATGTGCTACAGCGGCCAGACCATTTCACGATGAGCCCTGCTGCTTCACTTACAGTTACAACGGACAAATACACTCCTATCTCCGCAGCGGTCCTAGTAGTGTGATGCTAGGATCGCTGCCCCATTTGGGGGCGTGAATAAAAATGAGTCGAATGAAATCGTTCTTAGGTCTTCCAGACGCAAATGAGAAGGTACTGCGACTGGCTAAGATTATGGCAATCTTAGGACCACTTGCTAACTTTACCTTTGTATTAAGCACAACATTTTACGTAATCTTCGTAGCAGAAGCTCTAGGTGGTGGTCCTGGGAACTACCTCCAAGGCATGGGTCTTGTCGGTGTTCTGGTAGTTATTCAGATGATAACCCAGACCCTCCTTGATTATCCAACTGGAGCTATTGGTGATTGGATCGGTCAACGATGGATCATTGCTTCAGCACAAATCTGCTTTGCTGCTTCTTTCGTCATGATATCATTAGTAACGGTATCAACTCCGTTCTACTATCTTGTAATCGTGTACTTCCTTTCAGGATTAGCCCAGTCTCAAGCAAGTGGTGCATGGGCGGCATGGTTTGATAATAACTACAGAGTTGCAATGCCTGGAGACACAGATCGGAAGCAGTACGGCATGTTCTGGGGAAGAATGGGGATGATGATGCAGATAATTGCAACAGCTTCACTTATTCCTGGAAGCATTCTTGCTGTTGTTTTCTCGAGACCTTGGGTGTTCCAGCTTCAAGCCATCCTCGGATTTGCTTTGGCTATCGTTTCATTCTTCCTTGTTAGAGACTTTCCAGAGGTCGAAGCCCAGAGAGAGGCACGACCCGATATGGGTGAATATATTGGTATTCTCAAAGGTGGAGTTAGTTTTCTATTCAGGTATCCCTATGTCCGCTACATCGTTGTTGGAGGTATGATGGCAACTAGCTCCATCATGGTATGGGGTAACTTGATTTTATTCCCAATGTACTACATGTACCTAATAACAGATGTAGCAGT
>SDNZ01000005.1 GCA_004524565.1 Candidatus Thorarchaeota archaeon | reverse complement strand
TCACGGAAGACTACCTGTGAGGCTTGTAATGGTAGGAAGCTTAAACCTGAAAGTTTAGCTGTTACAGTCGCTGGAAAACATATCGATGAAATTACACAAATGACCATCGATGAAGCCACTCGATTTTTCAAGGATATAGTACTTACTGAACGAGAACAAAAAATTGCAGATCTTGTCTTGAAGGAGATTCGCGCACGACTCAACTTTCTACTAGCTGTTGGACTCAATTATCTGAGTCTTGACCGAGCATCTATGACACTTTCGGGGGGTGAAAGTCAGAGGATTCGTTTAGCCACTCAAATAGGCTCTGCACTCACTGGCGTGCTTTATTGTCTAGATGAACCTAGTTTGGGGCTACATCCTCGAGACGTTGGGAAGCTCATAGAGACCTTCTACCATCTGAGGTCTCTAGGAAACACGGTGATTGTGATTGAGCACGATCGCGATACGATTACTGCAGCTGACCACTTGATAGACCTTGGTCCCCTAGCAGGAGTGAATGGTGGCCGCCTTGTAGCTGAGGGTCCTCCCGCAGAAGTCCTTGCTAATCCCAAATCACTAACTGCACAGTATCTAGCTGGAAAGAAACAGATTCCAGTACCACTGGAGAGAAGAAAAGGTACTGGGAATAAGATAATCATTCGTGGAGCAAGCGCTAACAACCTGAAGAGTATCGACGTTGAGTTTCCTCTTGGTACTCTGATATGTGTGACTGGTGTAAGTGGTGCTGGTAAGAGCTCACTAACGCACGAGACCCTCTACAAGGCACTTGCACGAAATATCAATGGAGTAAGTACAGTTCCCGGAGAACACAAAAGTATCGAAGGGATTGAACATATCGATCGGATGATTCTTGTCGATCAGTCACCCATTGGAAGAACACCTCGGAGTAATCCAGCCACGTACACAAAGACCTTTGGAGAGATACGAGACCTATTTGCTATGATGCCTGAAGCTAAGGCTCGTGGATATGGTCCTGGTCGGTTTAGTTTCAATACACGAGACGGTCGATGTGAGAAGTGTAAGGGAAGTGGAGTACTTCAAGTCGAGATGCATTTTATGTCAGATGTCTTCATGACCTGTGATGTTTGCAAGGGTAATCGATTTGACAGAGAAACACTTGAGGTCACTTACAAAAGTAAGAACATCACTGATGTACTCGCAATGACAATTGAGGAAGCATTAGAGTTCTTCTCAGATATTCCTAAGATTGCTGATAGACTTGCAACCTTGAATGATGTTGGTCTTGGATATTTGCAACTTGGCCAACCTGCCACAACTTTGAGTGGAGGAGAAGCTCAGCGCATGAAGCTTGCTTCCGAGCTTGCTAGAAAAGCAACTGGAAACACGTTGTACCTCATGGATGAACCGACAACCGGACTATCAGCTTCAGATGTTCACGTATTACTAGGTGTTGTTAATCGACTCGTCGATGCAGGCAATACTGTGGTGATTGTCGAGCATAATCTGGAGGTTGTCAAGACTGCTGATTGGCTGATTGATTTAGGTCCCGATGGAGGAAACGGAGGTGGCGAATTGGTCGCAGCTGGAACTCCTGAAGAACTTGTGAAAGTGAAGAACTCGTATACTGGAAAACATCTCAAATCCCTTCTCTCAACATCCTGATATCTTCAGCACAACTCCACCAGCACAAATTCAGCGTTTTGAATTAACTTCTCCGCCTCCAGGTATAGAATATGACTACAACAATTGGAATCGTGACAAACAGACCGAAACCTATCACCTCGTTCAGTAAGATCCCATTGGTGGTTGTCGTTTCAGTAGTTGTGCTTGTTTCAGTTGTCGTGCTTGTTTCTGTCGTAGTAGCACTACCTCTCACAATTCTATAATGAAAATCGGGGTAATAATTGAGTAGAAAATGTTCTTCTGGTATGTACTCTGAAAGAACGAATGGCCCACATGTGACAAGTGGATCACTGGAATTATAGATTGGATTCCAATTCTCTAGATCCGCGAGGGAATATCCTGAAAAGATATGTTTGGGAATAATCGGGATATATGCAAAATCTGGAAAGAGCCACATCGACTCACTTGAATATTCTATTACAAATCTAAACTGAGTTGGAGCATATATACTTGTGAGATGTGGATTATCAAATCCTGTTAGATTGCATCTTTCGATTACATCATCCAGTGGATATGGATTTCCATAATCTAACCAATCGCCCAATTCAACGATTGTATTGAATGTGAAAGATATATCTTCCGCAGTGAGTGGTTCACCATCACTCCATGTCGCATTTCGAATGATGTCGATAGTGAATCTTGTTGATCCCTCTGGAACCAATGAATTATCGTAATGTGTTTCCACCATAAGATTCTCAGCTAAATTGTAGATAGGTTGCATATCTGGTCCTCTGTCAAAAAGAGATGAAAATAGACATCTTGTGATGATGCTGGTATCAGCACCAGTCGTAGTGAACATATTAAACGAAGAAGGAAGATAATAAATTCCAATTGGCACCTCTCCTCCCTCCGTGGGTCCTCCTACAAATTGTAGATTTCGTAGAGTCCATACACCTGAGATTCCCATTTCTGCATCTTCAATATGCCCAGCGAATTTGTCAGTTCTATACGCCTGCTTCAGGTAGTTACCATATATGACTAGAGCTGGGACATTATAGTGGAGTATCTTCTGCATCTCTGCAGCAGCCTCATAAATTTCTGCATAGGTCGTGCCATAGAGCAGCTGATGCCTCCATGAGTCAAACGTATCATTTTGAAAGTTTGTAGGATTCTTTCCGATAACATCCGCATAAGTTGACCAATACTCGTAAGCGAGCCAACGAACATCGTCATTCTGGAAAATGGATCCTAGGAAAATCATGTCATAATCCAAATGATTGTCTAATCTTGACTTCATGTCAAGCCAATCACTATACACAATATTTGCATCGATATGCAACGAATCGAAGGTTTCTACAGCAATAATAGGTATCGGATTCAATCCAGTAGAAGTTCGTTCAATTGTGACTGCAAATGGAGAACCATCTGGAGCCTGTCTAAGTCCAGTGGTACTATTAATTGAAAAACCGAGTGCATCAAGAATTTCATTTCCGAGGTCCGCTCTAGCATCATAGTAATGATATGGCAGGTCTTCTTCAATGCAGAATGGATTTGCTACCGCAACCAAGGAGTCGTGCGTAAACATGAAATCAGGCAGGTTGGCTGGAAGCTCAAGTAAAGATGATTTATTGAATGCAAAGGCGAAAGCTCTTCTAAATCCACTAATATTTAATGGATATTTGGCACAATTGATAATCAACCGCCCATATCCATTCCGCTCAATTGAAGAGATTGCTATGTTTGGGGATGCTTCAAGCTCTGCAACTTGATTATCATACAAATTAAAACTGAACATTTCTATTGCACCTGATTTGAGATACTGGACGGGAGGGTCAATATTATCGTAGATTTGGAAGTCTATTGAATCCACGTGCGGACCAATTTTCAAATCAGGTTGAACAAGAGCTGCACAATGTTGACCTTGACTTGCAATCAGTATGACTACTATGAACATCATTGCGAGAACAGCTGGTTTTCGTTTCATCCCCAGAAGCCTTCCTAAAACCACAATAGTACACGGAGCATGTACACATATACGATTCGCTATCAGCAAATCCTTCGCGTAATAACCGAACCCCCTCTTTTAAAAATCTCTGCAAATAATGAACCGCGCGCAAAGGTGCGATTTATCGAAAGTCTTTTCAAATAAAACTCAACAAAATTTCAGAAAATAGCTCTTAATCTCCTGTTCATATACATTAATTATAAAATCTGAGCAATATGATAGCATAAAAAATAAGAAAATAAGCACATATACCTATATTTCAAGTAATTGGATATTAAAGCCGTTAATTTTTTCCACTCCAAAAGGCGAACGTAATACACACACTCTATATAACACGAATCTTAGAAATCTCATCTGCTTGCACACGATCACAACCTCTGTGATTAGTCCGCCGGGAGACAGACACTGCAATGATTCAGCGAGAGGATACAACTAACACTAGACTAGCGACATTCAATGACAGGCCCTCCACCGTACGAGAATCTGACCTCAGAACCCGCTTGAAGACCTTTCCAAGAGATGCTCAGTCATGGTACTCTCTAGGTTCTCTCTTACGTTCAAACGGAAATCTTGAGGAAGCCGAATCTTCACTTCGGAGGGCCATCTCGCTCAATCCAGGTCCTACACATTTTTGGGATGAACTTGCTCGCACTTTGATGGATATGGGGCGGATTGAAGAGGCGTACCAGCTCTATGATGGTGGAACAGGACGTGCCTCCTCTTCAATCAAGAAGGAGCTAGAAGACCTTCAACACCTTGAGCGCAAAATAGATGCTGAAGAGACCTCCCCCTGTATCTCTTGCACTGACTATTCCTACTACGGTTGTTCCAAGGGTAAGACCTGTGATGCAATAATTCGCTGGCGTTCCCGAGCTCAGCACTTATCAATCCGGAAGCAAACCTGAAATTCACAGAACGGACATTCCGAATGACTGATTTGGCATGTAGTTTTTCAGTGGAATGAACCACAACAATGGATGATAAGATATGTCGGACCTTACCAAGCTAGTACGTGATTTACCTGATCAACCTGGAGTATATCTCTGGAAGGATGAGAAGGGTAAGATCCTCTACATCGGTAAGGCAAAGATGCTCAGGCGACGAGTTGGGTCGTATTTGCGAAAACGGGGGCTCTATCGTCGAACTTGGGAAATGATGCAGCAAGCAAGTGATATTGAAACCATCATTACCAATACTGAGCGTGAAGCTCTTGTTCTTGAACAGACGCTCATCAAGAAACACCTACCACGTTACAATATCGCCTTGAAGGATGACCGTCGGCACGCATGGATTCGCGTGAATCAAGAGGATAGGATTCCAACTTTCGAAATAACTCGGGATGCAGAGAAAGATGGAGCCACCTATTTTGGTCCGTATGGTAGTACAAAGAGATTGGACCGATTCATGGATACAATTCGGAAATTAATCCCGGTTGCAATGTGTAAGGAACCTGAGCGGGTAAAACGTGCATGTATGGATTATCATCTGGATAGATGTTCAGGACCATGCGAGGAGTTCATCTCATTAGACGAGTATCGTTTACTTGTTGAGCAGATGTGTTTGTACTTGGATGGCCGGTCTAAGGACCTCTCTCAATTCATTAAGGATTATATGAAGAAAGCATCAGAAGCCATGGAGTTCGAGAAGGCTGCTGAACTCCGGGATCGGTTGACAGATATTGAGATAATCATGAGTCGTCAGAAAGTTGTGGAGTTTGAAGGTGCGAATCGGGATATTATTGGAATCTCTCGAACCGAACAAGCTGCACTAGTTGAGATGCTGATAGTCCGAAATGGCCGTTTGATTGGACAAGACAATTTCTATTTCGAGGTAGATTTGGATGTGAAGGATGTTGATGTCCTTACCGCATATATCGAACAATTCTATTTTGGTCTACCGCGACTACCAGACGAGATTGTATTTCCATGTTTGATTCCTGATATGAAACAATTGGGTAGTTGGCTAAGTGAATCGAATGGTCATGACGTCAAGGTCTCCGTGGCTTCTGATGAACGTACAATCGAACTTGTAGAGATGGCAAATAAGAACGCTCATCGTGCGCTCAGGAAAATGTTGATTCTTGGTGAGAGTGAAGATGAGATTGTAAATGAGGGAGTAAAAGAGCTAAAAGACGCCTTAAATCTCAGTCAAGCGCCAATGCATATCGAGGGATTTGATATCGCAAACATTCAAGGCACCGACCCAACAGGATCCTGTGTAGTTTTCATAAATGGAGAACCAAAAAACAAACGATACCGAATGTTCAAAGTCCGGATTAAGGAAACTCCTGATGATTATGCAATGATGCGAGAAGTTGTCTATCGCAGATATTATGGAGTTCTTGAAAGAGGACATACCTTACCCGATTTGATTTTGATCGATGGTGGAAAAGGACAGTTCAATGTTGCTCTGGATGCGTTGAAAGAATTAGGACTGGAATATGTGCCTCTCGCTGCTGTTGCAAAAAGGGAAGAACGGATTTTCACACGGAACAATATGGATGGTGTTGTCTTGGATTATGGATCAGACGGTCTAAGCCTCATTCAGCATATTCGTGATGAAGCGCATAGGTTTGCTCAGAGATATCATCATAAACTTCGCGAAAAACGGTTTACAGGCTCAATCCTTGAGGACGCGCCAGGGATTGGTCAGAAGCGAAGGAAAGCACTCATTGAAACCTTCGGTAGTTTTGAGGGAGTTAAGAATGCAACAATTGAAGAGATTTCCGCAGTAGAAGGTATGTCAAAAACATCTGCTGAGGAACTAAGAAAATGGCTTGATGAAGAGAATTCTGTTTAATATTTCGTTCTTCGGTAGAATGATATAGTACCCTGTTTTATGATATTTTAATATCATTATGCGCGGAGAGAAAAATGGTCGTCAAAGTGTTCTTTGTAATCAACGCTAAACCTGAACGACTAAACAAAATTCATGCTGCTTTGAAGAGCTATGATGAAGTTGTTCTTACATGTATTGTAGAAAGCGGACCATATGCTATTGTTTCGATGGTAGAAGTAGACACTCTCAATGATTATCGCGTATTGATTGAAAAAGTGGCTGCTCTTCCTCATACAGATGACTTCACATCTTTTTTCATTGTTAATTCGTAGCATTTTCTCGTTGTATCTCTTTGGATTTAGAATCGATGTTCTTCTTTGCGTAATTCTTCTAAACCATCCATATAGTCTCTATTCCTATTCCATCCATACATAAGAAAAACAATCAATCCTATAATTGTCAAAATCGATCCAAGTTGCAAAGCGACGATATCCAATGTCGGAACAAGAATTAGACATGTGATTATTCCAAGAATCGGAATAGCTGGAAAGAAAGGACCCTTAAAAGTGCCCGGAACACTCAACCCTTTTCTCCTGAGGACAATTACAGAATAATTCACAATCGATAGACCGATTAGATACCCAAAGTCAGAAAGATGAGCGACAAGGTCTACATCGCCTGAGGATGCAAAAAGACTCACAAGAATTAAAGTTAGAATAAGTGCGGGAATTGGAGTTTTCCTCTTTTTACTGACTCCTTCTAATATTGTAGGGAAATATCTGTCTCGCCCCATTGAATAAGCAATTCTGGATGTTGCAAGAAATGTTGCATTTAGGGCTGCATAGTTTGAAGCTGCCATTCCTGCTAGAGCAAGGTAGAATGCACCAGGTCCAAGCATGACTTCATACACTACTGAAATGGGGGTATGCGAATCTGCAATTTCTGAATATGGGACGACTCCAATAAGAACCAGTGCTGCAGCCATGTATATCAACGTGGCAATAAGGAGCGTCAACATTATCGCTCTCGGAATATTTCTTGCAGGTTCTTTGATTTCCTCAGACGCAGTCGTAATCAGCTCAAATCCAACAAACGAGATATAGATGAACGAAACAGTTGACATGAAGGTTAGCAATCCTAACTCGGGATGTATGAGTGAGATATTATCTGGCTTCACAAAAAATAAACCAAGTGCGATGAAAGAAAAGAGAATGACTGATTGAATGACATTGAGAATTCCTAGAATCCCGGTGACCCCTTTCAAACTGGCATAATTAGTAACGAATGTAATGAAAATAATGACAATCGCGATTAATCCCAAGGTCTGTGGTGGAACAACTCCCGGAATGAAGACACCGATTGTATGAGCTACTGCTAGAGCATATAGCCCACATGCTACGATATTACCAATGAACAGAAACCATCCTGTGAGAAATGCTGGGAACCCGCCAATCGTATCCTGTGCAAAGGTATAGCCTCCTCCCTGTTTTGGAATTGAACATGCTAGTTCTGCATAATTGATCGCAGTAAAAATAGTTAGAATCCCCGTGGCAAGATAGGCAAGAACAAGTGCTGGACCTATCATTCCTGCTGCAGTTCCAGCAATGACATAGATACCTCCTCCAAGCATGGCTCCAAGACCGATTGATAGAGCTCCAATAAGACCAAGACGACGATCAAACCGCTCGCCGCCATGTGCATCATCTGGAGTGACCACCAACTTGTATCCATCCTTAGATTCGTAACAGGAGCCCTCTTGGGCTAGTATCTCCCTCCGTTATTTTGTGTGTCTTTTGAACGTTGTGAATAATACACTAGATATGATACAATCGGAAAATCACACCAAATCAGACAGTTTAAATGTACATTCGTGGCGAACTCCGTCGTTGGTCTTGTGTATAAAGGCCAGTAAAGAAGTGGTTTAAATGATCTGGAAAGTAACTGAAGCATGTACAGCTTGCGGAACTTGCGCAGATGTTTGTCCTGTTGACCCCACTCTATATGTGGTCAACGATAAAGCAGTCTACCAAGTTGCCCGCGCAGACGAATGCACTGAATGCTATGCTTGTGTCGATAGCTGCCCCGAGGGCGCAATCGAAGAAGCGTAATTTCGGTCGTTACAACAGAAACTCACTTTCGAGTGAGTTGTGCTACGACAGGGACACTTTCTTCTATTGGGAAGTGTTCCTGTCAGTGATATCTTTTTTCTTCTCCCTAATTTTCTTTGTTTATCAGCGTCTTCCCTTGATTTTCGTTGGTTCTCCTAAGATTGCGTTGAACTTATCCAAAAGCGTATCATTTTCCAAGACCACCATGATCTTGATTGTTTCGCCTTCGATGCTTAATCTTACTGTTTCGATTCCGCTTTCTTCTTTTCCACGCATCGAGATGTAGTTTTCAATATAGGTTCCCTTTAGTCCGAAGTTTTCATCCAGGGCTTTGAGAATATCTTCTCTCAAATTCTCATCAACATTGTAGAAAGCTTTGATATTTGCCATGTGATAATCCTCTGACTTTATCATATAGCAAACGACTCATAAGTCATAGTGTTGTTGTGAAAAAATATTGGAGAGTGAGAATTGTTGCGTCGCTATGCAGTTCTAATCTTGATAACTATGTTAATAATGCCATCAATTTCTGTTGCTTCTTCATCGCTGCCCATTGAGCGATATGAACCTGCTGAGTTTACTCTGCAAACATTCAACAGAAACATGAATGTTACAACTTTTGTGGGTCCTGATTACAGCAATGAAACTCTTACACATTTTCTAAGAAGTGCCACAGAGAGTATCTATGTTGAAATCTATCAATTCACAAGTCCTGGTATATTGAATTTAATTCATGAGATTCACGATAATAATCCATCAATCGACATCAAAGTGATGATTAGTGAACGCGTTGTGAGTCTAGGTGATTACAACGTTTACACCATGTGGAATCTTACTCAATTAGGAATTCCCGTCCGCTGGACCTCTGACACTTTTACATTTTCCCACCAAAAATTTGTTGTAATTGATAATGATACAACCATTGTCCAAGCCGGAAATTGGGCACGTCCAAGCTTCCCGCTAAGCGAATGGGAATCTGGAAGCTCCGGAGGATTTACTCAGAAGAACTACGAAGGCAACCGTGAGTTCAATATTGCTATGACTGATGAAGTTGTAACGCAATACTATCGTGATGTCTTTGATTATGATTGGAGTATTGGTTCCGACTACAATGAAGGTATAGATGGGACTGGTACAGTATTAGACTGGGGTGCAGTCACTCAATCATACTACCAGCGACCCTTTGCCACGAACGGTGAATTTTCGGGACAAATGAATGTTACACCAGTATTTAGTCCTGATACAAGTTTAGAGGCTATGCTCTGGGTGATTAATAGTGCGCAAGCAACTCTTGACATTGAGATTCCATATGTTAGCAATAGTTCAACAGTGGTTAATGAATTACTCGATGCAATTGTAGCGGCAAAACATCGTGGAGTCACTGTCCGAATAATAATGGAAGAAGGTGCAAATGACAACGAGGAAGTTGGGCTTGCATTTGCTGAAGAAAATATCCCGATTTGTTGGATGGATACCCGATTCTTTTCAACACTTCATAACAAAGCATTCATTGCTGATGGTAGAATCATTTTGATTTGTAGCATCAATTGGAGTGAAGAGAGTATTACTGAAAACCGAGAAGCAGGTGTTGTGATAGAGCACGAAGGAGTTGCTGGTTGGTATCAAGAAGTCTTTGATTATGACTGGGGTATTGCCGACTATGAAGTTCCTGACTATGTGAACGTAGGTTGGACCCCCAACATCCCCACAAGTTCTTCTGACATCAATGTCACAGTATATGCACATGAATACTACAACGACATCGACGGAGTTATTCTTGGAGTTAGGATCAATGATGGTGCATGGGCAAATTACACCATCACTTCAAATGTATACGATTCATCAGAATTAGATCCAGAGAATTTCTTCCATGTGATAGGGCCTCAAGCTGATGGAACCAATATAACAGTGAAAGCTTATGTTTACTCGCTATCAGAATGGTCCAGTGGTTTGGAGATGGTGATTCCAGTTCGGAACTCAATTGGCTCAGTCATCACAACCACTACAACTACCACTACAACAACTGATGAGTTAGCTCAGCTTATCGCACAAGCAATACCATACGTGCTACTTGCTGTTGTAGCAGCCATCGGTGGATTATGCTACAAGAAACAAAGCTCCTCCAAGACAAAACGCAAGAAAAAACGCTAGAGATTGATGGGTCCACTTTAGGACCCTTCTTCTTTTTTTACTCAACTAGGAACGTTCTGCCATTTGAGCGAATTTCTCGCAGCTATCTGCATCCTGCATTTCACCGCGTTTTGAATGGAGGTTTGCTGCAATTCGATATGCTCTTGCAACTGCTTGCCATTTTTCCTGAGCATCAAGACAGAGTGCAAGTGCTTTCCATGTTTCAGGGTCTCCGGAATCATACTTTAGAGCTTCATTATACGCATTGATAGCATCTTGGATTTGAAGGAGACTCTCAAGAGCTCTTGCCTTCTTGGTCCAGATCTCTGAATTATCTGGTAGTATTTTCAGGGCTGTATCTGCAGTAGTATTCGCTTCCTCAAATTCACCAATCGTAAGATATGCCTCTGCTTTGTTCGAGTGGCCGCGATAATCCTTAGGCGCAATTGATATTGCCAAATCAAAAACAATGATTGCATCGCTCTGCTCGCCAATGTGAATATGCGCCAATCCCATTTCATTCAGAATGTCAAGATTTTCCGGGTCCATTTCGAGAACCATTCTGAAGGCTTCTATTGCTTTCTTGTTCTGCCCTTGTTGACGAAATGTTCTTGCTTTTGAAATCAGTTCGTCTTTTGAGAGGCCTTCTAAAGACATGCTATGTCCTGAAGAGAAAGTAGTTTTAATCATTGTTCTGTCGGATGCCTATTTCAGTATGATATTGAATCTATAAATTATAAAGTTCCAACAGACAACAAGGATTTTAACGAGGTCAGTCTCAAATCAAGCCACACCAATGTGAGGAAAAACGGATGAATAGTGAAGACGACACATTCTTCGAAGAAGATGATGAGGAAACAACTTTTCCCGATGAAGATATTGCTGATGAAGATACAGAAGAAGATGAAGACTTCGAAGAAGAAACGGATTTTGAAGTCCGGTCATATGAAGAACGAGACACTGTAGGCTGGTTTACAAAATTCATGGCTGATCCTTGGCCCCCAACAGTCTTTCTAATAACAATTATCGGCCTGGGAATTGTCTTGTTCACTCCACCAGCTATTTGGGATCCAAATCGTTACGGTATTCTCGGAGTATTTTTCCTCATAGTAGCTGCTCTTGTTGGTATCGTGTTCTCACTGATTACGTGGTCACGAGCAGGAACTCATCGACTGAAATGGGCAGGTCCAGTGAACATAGCTGTTATAGTTCTCGCAACTGGGTTTGGCGTCATTGACACAGGAAGCTGGATTTTGAATGGTGTGGGAATGTTTCCTGAATTAGATACACCTCTAATTCTGTTGTGCTTTATGCTTGTATTCTTCTCACTGTATATGCTCTGGATGATTCAACGTAGTCTTGATCCTGAAGCTCGTTAAGCAAGGGTGAATCTGGTGGGAGATTACCCTCAGACCCTTGCTGAAATTATTGAGATAATCAGAGAATTTGTTAGAGAACGCAACTGGGACCAATACAATCTTCCATTGAATCTAGCAGTTTCTACATCAATCGAAGCTGGAGAACTTCTTGAATTATTTCAGTGGAAGACGCATGAAGATGTTGAAGCAGCACTCAAAGACGAAGAATTCAGGGAAGAACTTGCATCTGAAATTGCAGACGTTCTTGTTTACCTACTCAGGGTTGCAGATACTGCTGGTATTGATCCTGTAAAAGCATTTGTTGAAAAGATGAGGCGCAATCGAGAGAAATATCCAATTGACTATTGGGAAGGGAAAGCACCGAGTAAGTTCAATCGTCCTGAGTGATTCGGGTATATAGTTTGGGTTGTCTGTCTCCAAGAACATCATTTCGTTCAGTAATAGATTTGTTGTCTGCAAGTGCAGGATCTATAATCACTGATACGATTCCTACCTCTTCCTTCTTCATCTGACAAAGACGATTTCCCCTGATATCTGTAATTTGCGAAAGCCCTGAAAATTCCACTTCTCGTTCTGTACCAATTCTGTTTGCAGTAGCAGTGAAGACCCGATTTTCAATTGACCTTGTCACCATGGCATTTTGGCAATATGGCAGAACAAGATTGGCAGGATGCAGGATGACTTGAGCTCCTTTGAGAGCTAACAATCTTGTCACTTCTGGAAAAATCCAATCAAAGCAAATCATCACTCCAAAATGATATCCATTATATTCTATCACTGGCGGTTCTTCTTGACCAGGTCTGAACCAATCTTTTTCGTTAAGAAAGAGATGGATTTTCCTATAGGTAGCGATATGTTTGCCTCTAGCAAAGATTCCAGCTGAGTTGTAGAGACCTACATCCGAATGTTCACAGATTCCCGCTACAACCAGCCTGCCTCTCTCCGACCAAGCAATGAGTTCACGAGAAAGTGGACCTTTTGGAATTGATTCTGCAGAATCTGTAGCTTCACTAATATCCTTGAAGACATAACCTGAATTGCAGAGCTCCGGAAGTACAAGAACATCCACATTTGCCTTTTCTGCTTCCTTCAGAATAGCTTTCACTCTGACTAGATTTTCTTCAGTATTGCAGATCTTCGGCTCCATCTGTCCAACCGCGAGTTTCAAGAGATATCTCACCGCTACTTGGTGAGCATATCCCTGCTTTGATTCCTTCGGTGTCTAGAAGAGACCATGCTTCATTGCAGTTTGACATTCACAGCTAGCTTCTTTGGGAATATTTGCAATCATCTCAAAGGTAAGTTTTCTTACTCGATCCACATTTTCAGACATTGTCTTGAGAACCATCTCGTGGGTGACGGTTTCCTCCGCATGAACATCGTAATCAGTTGGCATACTAATATTCACGAAGCAGATTCCTGCTTCTCTAGCAAGTGCCGCTTCAGGATATGCAGTCATACCGATGACCTCCCAGCCCTGATTGTGATAGAACATTGATTCAGCTCTAGTGGAAAATCGTGGTCCGTTTATGCAGACATAGGTTCCCTTGTCATGAACTTTGTAATTGACTTCTGCAGCAGTATCAACTGCTACCTTCCTAAGCTCCGGGCAGAAGGGTTCTGCAAACGGTAAGTGCGCAATTGTGCCTCCCTCAAAGAAGGTATCTTTTCTGACTCCCATAGTTCTATCAAAGAGTTGGTCTGCTATCACGAATTCACCAAGTTTCACCTTGGCTGGTTGAAGACTTCCAGCGGCAGCGGGACTAATAATCCTCTTCACACCTAGTGCTTTCATACCCCAGATATTGGCACGGTAGTTAATTGCATGAGGTGGGATTGTATGATTACGTCCATGTCTTGCTAAAAATGCAAAGCTTCTTCCCTTCACAGAGCCAAGAATGAAATTATCGGAGGGGTCTCCATATGGTGTGAACACCTTTACTTCGATTGGATTGTCAATGACCTTGGAATCGTAATTTCCACTACCTCCAAACATTCCAATTTCTATTGGAAGTAGATCTTCTAGCTCTTTGGTTTTACTCCTGTCTATCGGAACAACAGACAGGTTCGCTTCAAATGCCATTTTTAAATTCTCCTTACTCTTTCAATTTCCATGCCTTATCCAGTGGATACACGATTTTTCCAAGGAATCCCATATGGGCCTTGATTTTCGATAATACATCATCTGCTAGTACCACATTGTTATACTCTCGAAGATGCTTTTTGAGTTCTGCAGTACCAAGCTCAGTCACCTTCTCTCCTTCAAATATCTTGAGAATAAGTGCTGTAAGATCTTCGTAGAAATTCCAGGGCCATATCTCCCATGCCCAAGCCACTTCTACCCCAAAATAGTCTGGAATAAATTTGGATCCTGCGATGTGCATCAGTGTTGCACTCCTTACTTCTGCAGGGCCGCATTCTTTCACATGTTCAGCTGCCATCGTGAGACTCTCTCCAGTATCAGTGATGTCATCGACGACGAGAACCTTCTTTCCAGTTACATCAGCTGTAAGAGGACAGGTCAATTTTGCTTTGCCATCTTTTGTTGCAGTGACACCCCAGTGATCAACTTTTACAGAATAGAGTTCTTTGATACCCAGTAAATCACATGCGATTCTTGCATGAACCCAACCGCCTCGAGCAATCCCAATGACGACATCTGGTCTCCAACCTGATTTCTTCACTTTTTGTGCTGTCTGGTAGGCGTATTCATAAATATCATCAAAATCAAGAACATAGCATAGAGGACCTTTAAGCTCCATAATATTCAGCCACCAATTCAATCCCTGAATGACTTCGATAAAAATGTGCCCTTTGATGACTTTATTTCTCAATAATAATAATAAGACTCACAATCTTAGAAAGAATTGATTCAAATGTCAAATGAAGAGAAATGTGTTGGCAAAGAACCACGAAAAGTAATTGCACGAGTAGTAAGCCAAGAAGGATATTGTGCAATAGGTCACAGGGTTGGTGATGAGATAGAGTTTGAGCATTATGGCGTTAAGGGTGATATCTGCATCAATGCGTTATTCACTATGCTTCCCGTTGTCTATGCGATGATGCATAATGCCCACTTTCCGTGGTCTGAAGATCATTGCAAAGAACTTCACGCATGTCCAGATCCAAAGAATCCCGTTGTCTTCGAATTGGATAGGTCTCAACCAATGGAGCGAAAGGCAACTGGTTAAATCACTCAATATAGAGTGTGAGTGAATCATATTCACCGGGTCTGAATGATAGTCTGATTCTTAGTTGATCTCCCAACTTGACATCAATAGATTCAACGAGTGGTAAAAAGAGCTCCCTCCAACCATCCTCCATAGTTAGCGAAATTCCTTCGCTTAGTTTTGCTTCAAACATACCTAGTAAACCATGTACAGTTCCACTCTGAACTATCTCAAATTCTAATAGTGCATCAACTAACGTTGTTTCGTCACTATCTGATGTTAGGTCAAATGTACCCAGTTGCTTCAGGTCCGCAAGATCAGTGCTCTGTCCTCTATCTGCTGTTTGGGGTATTCGGGGGAAATCTAAATCTTCCACTCTGAACCTATTCCACAGAATCTCATTCTCTACAGGGACTGCAAACAATCTTACTAATTCGGGGATGAGTTTTCCAGATTGCTTCAAGAGGTTCTTCCTAGCATAATGACTTGCTGGTATTTGTTGTTCTATGAGCATAACTGATGATAGCATCTCGCATATGACTGCGTCTGCCCTCTCTTTTGGTTTGAACTCCATGAAATGTGAATGGATAAATTCAATTTTGTCAGAGACTCCATTCATTAATGCAGCTTGCCTTGCATACTTCAATGATTCTCCATTTGCATCTAAAGCTGTAACTCTTGCTCCACGTTGTGCTGCAAGAATTGCAAGTATTCCACTTCCTGTACCAATATCGATAACATAGTCATCAGGTCGTATCTCTCTTTCAATCGCTAGTTTGAATTTCTGTATACGAGATTTATGACTGAGTAAACTTGCAGCCTGCAAAATCGGAAATGGTGTGGCATACTCTCTATCTGACATCATTTTTCCCCTATCATATTCTACTTATAATAAGAATGATGGCTATCACCTTGAAGTTAGAGACATATGTCTCATCAAAAGAACATGGAAAGGATGGCTTCAACTAGTGTCTGAAAAAATTCTCGAATCTGCAAAATCTGCTTTAGAAGAGAATAGACCAAAGGATGCGATCATAGCCTTAGAACCTCTTGTTGAATACGATGATGAGAATGTAGATGCTCTAGTATGTCTAGGTATTGCCTACGTTCAAGCTGAGATGCCTGAAAAAGCAGTTGAGATACTTAGTATGGCTGATGAATTAGTCGAGCAGCATTATGTTGTTGAGCTATTCTTGGGCAGAGCACTCTGGGCTCTTGGAAAACTCACCAGTGCAGAAGACCGTGTCCGTGAAGCATTGCTTTTAGATTCGAGTCAACCAGAAGCTTGGATTGATCTCGGTAGGATTCTATTTCAACGAAGAGAATATCGAGAAGCTCTGAACCACATTGAACGTGCATTGAAGAAATTCCCTGATGAGGTTGGACTTGTCTTCCTGCATGCATTAACTCTCTATCGATTGGGTGATTTCACACTAGCTACTGAGCAGTGGGCGAAAGTGCACAAACTTGAACCCTACTTGATGTCGGGGATTTCAAATTATGCCTATATTCTTTTACTACAGAATCGATCATTTGAAGCCGCACCTTTTATTGGCTATGCTAATACGATTGATCCCGATGACTACAGGTCTCTTATCCTGCTGGGTGAACTAAGATTCCAGTCTGGTGATCATGAAGGTGCAATGGAATGTTTTGGGAAGGTCTTAGATAAGGATCCAATCAATATTGAGGCTCTCTCCCGATTGGCTGTAATTGCAAAAAATGCACGGGATGTGAAATCATCTAGAGAGTATTTGAGTCGAGCTGAGATGGAACTTGGCAGAGACCCGGAATCATGGCGAGGGCTTTGCAATGCATATCCTCTGCTTGGTATGTGTGAGGCATATATTGATTGTCTTATTAGCTGGACAAAAGATGATAAGAATGCTGCAGCACCATGGGTTGTCCTTGCAAAAGAGTACGACCGTCTTGGAAGGCTTGAATATGCTCGTAACGCATGGCGTACCGTCTTTGAACTACGTGGATATGTGAAGATACGCTGCCCTCAATGTAAATCAGAGATCCGATTACCTTATGATTATGTCAAAGGATTTGATGTATATTCTCCACATGTGTGCACTTCTTGCAGTGCTAAGATAAACATGCCAGCAGGACTTGCTGCCGACTAAGGATGATGTGCAAATTATGGACGAGCGAAGGTATCCTCTGTATCCCATTCCTGGTGTTGGGGCTATTGTGGTGGGACGAAAAGGAATTTTACTTGCGCGTCGAGACAAATCCCCTGGGGAGGGTCTCTGGAGTATCCCCGGTGGTGGTGTTGAAATTGGAGAAAACCAGAGGGAATCTGTTGTTCGAGAAGTGTTAGAAGAGACCGGCATTGATTGTGAAGTGTTGGAGCTAGTGAGTACAGCTGACCTCATTACGTTGGACTCATCTGGTAAGGTTGAGTTTCATTTCCTTCTTAATCACTATCTTGCTAGGGCATTAAATGAGTCTACCAAGCCAGAGTTCCCAGAAGGTGAAGTAGCTTGGTTTCATCCGGATAGACTTCCAGAAGATATGGTGAATCAAGAAATAGTTGACCTTCTTAATTCTGTTAAAAATTCGATTTTAGAATTAATGAATCAATAGACATCAAAAATTCATCTCATCTCAAAATTGCCAATAAATATAAGAATCTCCGTATTGTGTGTTGATACATTGGTTAATCTTTGAAACTAAGGATGTGTAATCTTCAATGTTTAGAACTATAATAGCACTTCTAATTACTTTAGTAACTGCAGTACTGATTGGAGCTTTCCAAATACTTTCACTTGATCTTGCTGCTATTCAAGCAATCATAGGCAGCTCGGATATTACAGGTGACCTTATGGTCATGGGTGGAGCATTATTTGGATCACTCCTCTTCCCGTACACTACCGCAATGGTTGGTGTTTATTCACCGCTTGTTGCACTTGGTGTAGCCGGATTCATTGCTGGTCTAATATCAAAGAGCGGCGTACGAATGCTATTCGTATCAATTATTTCATTGGTCCTCTTCTTCCTGGGTTTCTATATACTGACTCTGGCAGGTGATCCAAGCAATTTTGATGCGATGTTCAATATAGCACGTGCAGCTGCAATTGATCTCGGAGTCGCATTTGGGCTTCTCTTTATACCAGGTATCATTGGTGCCTCGCTTACTGCAGAAGACTACTAATCTCTGTACAACCTTGGGGGCTTCTGCCCCCAGTAATCCTTTTTTCTATTTTTCTGATTTGAGTGTTTTTTCAAAATGAGCTGAAGAGAGTATCAGAAATTCCTCAACATAGTCCTTTTGGATGAAAGCTCCAGCAGCCATTGGATGTCCACCTGCTTCTGCGACTAATGTTCCGTACTTCTCGTTCATTTGTTCTGCGACTGAAACAAATGTTTCCTTGAGACTAATTCCTCTCTTTATCAGATATTTATGTGCACGACCAGATAATTTCACCAATGGGCTGTCAGAAGAGGTGTTTGTACTGACTCCAATAATTGGTTTATCAATTGGCACGATGCGTGAACCTTGAGCCATTCCTATGACAATCCCAATAATTGTGTCAGGAGTTTCCGGATCATCTACAAGATAAAGTCCATCCATTGTTGTATAGCTTTCATCTTCCAGTCTTCTTAATGCTGTAGCTAAGTTTTTACGGTGTTCTTGAAGAAGATGGCGACCTTCAATAATCGCCTCTGGGTTTCCCAGACATATCTTAACCCCAACTTCAGGTTTTTTGTTTCTACCACACGCGTTCAGTAGTGTAGAGAATTCCTTTGCACTACGCATCTCCGTTCTTTCTGGACGTTTAGGTAATATAATTACGTCACCAATCAATCCCTTGGCAATCCTAGGATCATTGTACATCTCGAAAATATACTGGATTAATCTCTGTATGATAGTTTGTTTCTCACTTGATTCTAGATTTACCCATGTTCTCCATTCATCATGAGCATCCTTCATTGCAATTCCTAAATCCTCAAAGAAACTGTAGCATGCTGCTTCTTCGCCAGTTAACCCAGGTAAGTAGGGATCTGTGGCATATTGCAGGAGATATGGTAATGGTCGTGTATTGATTCCGAAGAAAGTAAGGTCGCGAGTCACGTTCAGGAAACCGGCTGCCTCTCCAAGTTCAATGATGGTTTTATTCACCCCAGTGAATCCCTTTCCGTAGAAATCTTGTAGGTCTCCCGTTGCACCCACAATTGCCAACTCAGTAAGATCTACGTTTTCAGTTGAGAGTCCAATAGCAAATAGGAATGCCATACCTGAGCCGGATATATCATAACTTCCGCTTAGGTCGTGATGGCTCGGATTTATCTCGATTATCTTATCCTGATGTATTGATTGATAGTCTTCGTTATCACGTTCCTGAGGTAAGTGATGGTCTAGAATGATAATCTTACGCACAATATCCATAACAGCTATGTGATTCCTGATGAGGTTGAATTGCCCTGTACCAAAATCAGTAAAAATCACAAGGTCTGGTTGAAATTGCTCAACCTCCTGTTTGATCTCGATTATGGATTCGGAATTAATCTGATGGATATTTCTCCACTCAAACTCCTTCTCCTCATGCTCAAGGGCACGTACAATGATTGCTAATGCAGAGATGCCATCTGCATCAATATGCGAGAATGCCATTACTTTCTTCGCGTTCTTAGCGACAATAGAAGCTTCTCTAAGCAATTCAATCATGGATTCTGGTAGGGCTTCAAGTAGATTCTCCATTTTGCTCCACAGAAAGTCTCTCGCTCCATAATATAAGTGGGCCTCTCTGATATCATGAGAGTCTTAATACGCATTTATTCGGTAGCACGAAAGACCCTTGATATGGCTAGAAAGAGCACAAGGAAAACACTAGCAACCGCTGCAAGTACTTTTGCTACTTTTTGCCATCCTTTGAGAGGAATTTCCATCTCTCTGAGATCGTTCTTTACTCTCTTTATGTACACGCGGCGTTCTGTGTATAGGACTTCTTCATCATCTGCTTTGGAAGAAAATGCTACCCAGCTTTGATATAATGGTGATTCTGGGTTGGTGTCTAACCACTCGATCCATAACTGCAAAATTTCTTCTCGATGGGGTTCAGGAAATCCTTCAATAGTATCTCGGATTTTGTCTTGCCAATCAGTCATCATTTCTGAATTCGCACCTCATTTTCCCGGCAGAGGAACATCGAAAATTCATACCAAATTGCTATTAAATGTTGAGTAAACATCATATATTATATTATCTTTGGCGCGAATTTCATTCCTCACGTATATTATACTCGGATGCCTATAAATTACCTTATTCTTTATCTAATTTTAAGCTACTGGTTTAGTCTTTTTAGCGCATCTTTGAAAGGTCTCTACTCCATTCCTTGATATCATTGCGAAGCTTTTGAATATCCGTTGGGCTGATTGTATCAACACGACCGTAGGTTCTCAGGATACGAGTCCATCGTTGCATCTTGACAATGAGGGCTCCTGTTACTCCTTTACTCTCTAGCATATCAGCAGATTCATTGATTTTTGTAGCTAGATCACTTGCAATGACCCCATCTCGAATTTGTGTTTCAAGTGTATCAAGAATTGCTTGATGAGTTGAAATTGCACCCTTCTGAGTGATTGAGGGACCACTTGGTTGACTTGGAGCTGCATGGCTGATATTGCTTACAGCTGTAAGGAGTTCCTCTAGTTTTTCAGCATTCTCATTTACTGCTAATATTATATCTGATTGAGCATCCTGAACTTCTGTAATCTTCGATATGACATCGATCATTCTGTTCAGCATCTGAGTTAGTCTCTCAATAGCTCCGTTAATTTCAGTCAGCTTTGCTCTAAGGTAAGTATCTTCTTCACTACTCATGGTAAAACCCTCGTCAGGGTGATTTCGTTGAATACACGCAACGGTAAAATCACTCGCACTCCAAAGATATAACTTTCTGTGGCGTGCACATACAAGAAATTCTATTTTGTCTATAACCTAATACTAATATTCAGCACAAATGAAAACTGTCTTGATGGAGGAAAAACTTCCTCAATCATATTTGGAGATACGGAACGATGTATGTCGTTAATTACAAACAACGTGAGTTAAAAGATGTAGATATGGCTGGTTCACAAAAAGTCACAGTTCGATGGCTTGTTGGTAAGCAGACCGGTGCTAATACTTACGCAATGCGACTATTCGAAATTGCTCCAGGTGGTATCATTCCCATCCATAGTCATCAGGAGGAGCATGAGATATTCGTTCTTCACGGCAAAGCAAAGCTGATTGGCGGTGTAGATGGATTCGCAAAGAAAGACGACGTTGTGTTTGTACCTTCAATGGAACCTCATGGATACGATAATACCGAAGGTACAGAGATTTTCCGTTTCATATGTGTTATTCCTCTTCTCAATGGTGAGTAGATATTATTCATTGCAGTAGGTACATTTTTCTTTGTCCATTAAGCTCAAAGGTTTGGGAGCTGATTTCATGGACCTCAGTAATAAGACATTGTGGGTTTTTGATGTGGACAATACTATGATTCTCGATGTGGAACATCCAACTCCATTTGAAGATGCGCTGAAACTCTGGAAAGCTCTTGAAAAGAAAGGCGTCACACTAGCTATTCTCACAAATGTAGGAAGACTCTCCTCTCGACAGGTCCATCAAGCTGTAGTAAAAGCTGGTTTTAATATACCTCTAGAAAACGTCTATACTGCTGGGGCTGCAGCTGCTGCTTATGTTCACAATAGAAAACCTGGAGCTCGATGTTTCATTATAGGTGAGGGTGGTGCACAAGAAGATTTCATTGCGAGAGGTCTTGATGTAACGAATAATCCTCCTATTGATTATGTTGCTGTTGGTGCAGATCGTGGAATGACTTTTCATGAGCTAAACTTTGCAACAAAAATGGTGCAGAAAGGCGCACCAATAATTTGTATAAGTGGCAGTCGTGACTATCCTGGTATCTATCTTGGATATGAAGACATGTACATTGGGGAACGGTCTATTGTTGCCGCGATTGAACATGCAACTGGTGCGAAAGCTGTCACCGTTGGAAAACCACTCCCTGAGATTGTTGTGGAAACTGTGAAAATTCTTGGATTCAAGGTTTCAGATGCAGTAATGGTTGGAGATAATCCCCACTCAGATATCGCAGGTGGGAACGCGGCTGGGATGACGACGGTTCTTGTTCATCGTCCTGATAACATCATTGACTTTGAGTCAGGTGACCTTGACACCACGCCTAGCTTGGAAGTTCAGTCTTTGGAAGAGGTCATAGCTATGCTTTGACATTCAATTTGAAGGTGAATCTGATGCGATCCGTGAAATTCGAAACAGGACCACCTGGGTCAAGTATAGTTATAGTTGAGCTAAGTGATCTCACTCTTGGCAAGTCATCAAAGGAATTTGAAGAATATGAGCAGGAGCTCTTCGTAGAGATACGTAAAAACAATAAACTTGAGTATCTTCGAAAAGATCCACTAATCTATTCCTATCGTGTTTGGCATTGGACCTATGGTATGGACCCAACGAAGACACGTGGATCTAGTGAGGCTGTACTACGAAGAGTGCTTCAAGGGAAAAATCTTTGGCGTATCTCAGACCTAGTTGATGTAATCAACCTCTCATCTGCATACCATAAAATTCCCATTAGCTTGATTGATGCTTCAAAGATAGAAGGCCAACTCACATTGCGGAGAGCTCAAAAAAATGAGGAGTTTCACCGTATTGGCGGCGAAGTCATTATCTGTCGCGGAAGAGAAATTGTACTGGCTGATGAAATCGGTATTGTCTGTTATGGTTACGCTATTCATGATTCTGAGCGAACTAAGGTAACATCTGAAAGCAAAACCGTTCTCGTTTTACTTTTTGGAACTATCAAAGCGACAAAGGAGCTTATGACTAAGGCAGTTATTTTTACCACTGATATGATAGAACGATGGGTTGATTGCAAGGTTTCTGAGCCTAGTAGATACGTGTCTCCTGCTCCTTATTAGAATTCAAGGAATGGTTCACCAAGAACAATCCTCTCAAGCAAGCTGTTCTTACTTGCTTTCTTCACCATCATCTCGAATTGTTTTTTCAATCGGGATTCATCAACGTAGTCAGGTTCTCTTATTCCCATGCTTTCAATTACTAATTGTAGCATGTACTCGAATTCATATATGAGATACTCTTCCTTCTTTGTCTTTCCCTTCTTGGTCACTTCTTTCCTGATTTTCTTGGCGAGACCCTGTTTGATTGCTTCACGGGTCTCTGTCAAGTAGAATGACATAGACTTCTCATAATGTAATTCTCCTCTCTTTACAAGTTCTTGTAAGAATTGTAGACCGAAGGTCCTTCGAGCTATTGCTTCAATACGTGCAACAAAGCCATTGACTATATCGTCATAAGAAATCATACCTGCTTGCCCACGACTCTCGAATACTTTCTCTGTATCAGTCGCATTCTTGAATTTCGCTTTCTTTTCTAGGAGTTGCTTCTCCCTTTCTTTGCGAGCTGCTTCGTCTGCAAGTTTCTTTTGTTCTTCAAGGCGCTTCTTCTCAGCTTCCTTTCGTGCAGCTTGAAGTTGCCTTTGTTTCTCAAGTTTCTCTTTTTCTCTTGCTGCTGCTTCAGCTTTTTCTTCCGCTGTACGTGCTGCCTCTAATTGCTTCATGATTTTCTCTTGTTCAGCTCGAAGTTTGCTCATATGCATCTGCACGTCTTTTTCTGTGAGAGTGATGTGTTTAGTCAAAAGCCAGCGAACTCCTATACTGGTGACCTTGGGTTTGAGATCTGCTGATGAAAAGATGAAACTAGCAGTTTGCTGACCTGGTAATTGAGTAATGATTATTTCCGATTCTTTCTCCCCAGCAATTGGTTCAAGAATTCGTTCTAGCACCTTGAGAGATTGTTCACTACTGATTCTACCTGATGCTATAGTATTGAACTGTTCGAAAGCTTTGTAGTCAATATCTTTCGGACTTTGAGTTGCAATCAGACATTCAATACCATATTTTCGTGCTTGTCTGAAGAGTAGCAAGTAGGTCTCCTTAGGACCTGGCGCTCTCATTCCTGCAGGGATGAACGGTGCAGCTTCATCTTGGAATATCATCAATCGTGGATTTTCAGTGAATCCCTGCCTAAGCATCCATGAATAGAGTTGGTTCAGTACAATCGCGATGAAGAAGTGTTTCTCTTCTTCACTTCGCAATGTCTTGAGAAAAATCACGTTTACTGGTGTTTTTCCATTGACTGGAGTTGTCAGGAAATCAAAATCGATGTTTCCTTCTTCTTTGAAGAGAAGTTGTGAAGAGCCAACAGTCAAACTTCTGATTCTTGTAGCAAGTGTTTGTCGTTCACTTAGTTTCATAAATGGCTCCAGATCAACGCCAGCTGTTTCTGGATCTGCAATAAGCATGTCTGCTAATTCAGCTAGGGTATCAATATCGGTCTTCTCGCCTTCCCAGATTGTTCTAAGAAGTTCGTAGATTGCCGCAAAAGCCTTACCTTCCCATGATCGTGAGAGCCCCGCGACCTTCATAAGAACCTTCACGAGGGTTCTTGCAGAGTTATCTAAAAGTCTGATAATATCATCTTCATCTGCGTTCCTGTCTGGGAGTTTGAGGGGATTAATAGAGATAGCCAATCCTTTGCTGCTAGCTGGTGTATATACGCGAACCACGACGTTGTCCATATACTCTTTGAGTCTTTCTGGAGGAACTCCTTTTTCACGTAGTTCCTTTGGGTCACCAGGCAACATAAGAGATGCAATATCTCCTTGTGGATCGAATGCTATAATGGGAATTCCCTTCATAGCCGCCTCTTCTAAGATACATTTGGAAAGAACGGTTTTTCCTGATCCTGTTGAGCCAAAAACGCCTCCGTGGCGGCGAAGCAGATCAGCACTAATCTCAAATCTTTCATCAGTTCTTTTCCCTTCTTCATCAAGCTTGAAACCAAGCCAGAGCTTATCATCTCCCATAGCTAACACCAGTTACTGCTGTAACAGACTTTGAAGTTTTAAGAGCCTTTCCAGTATAAGTTAATTCTGCATTTAAAATAAAAAATGAAAGAGTGGATGGAATAAATTCCATCCGACTTAAGCTGCTACTCACCTACTGGTTCGTATCTTCTTCCGAGGAAGATTACAATGCTGAACACAAGCAGAACTGCAATACCAAAGAGTACACCAGCTGCCCATCCATAAGATAAGGTGTCTTTTATGACACTTGTAGCAAGATAGACCCCTGCCATAATTACGCCCAGGATCAGTGAAACAATCATGAATCTTGACGTCATCTCCTTTGTTTGCCCAGTTTCAGCGCCTTCGGAGATACGACTCCCATAAAACTGAAAGACGAACAAAAATATGTATGCGATGACAATCATTGTCCCCATATCAAAGAGGTATCCCTGTATTGTAGCATCAACACCTTCTAGCAGTCCATAGGTGAGAAGGGTTGCTATCGACATCATGTACACAAGCATGTTTGACATCATCTTGTCGTCAGGATGTACGAATCCGGTCATTTCAGTGAACGTATTGATTATCGCGATAATTAGTACCACAGCAAGAACAGCAAGTGCTATGAGCCAAATGTAGAAGGGAATCAAAAGCAGGTTCCCGGTTGCTGACACAACATCAAGCAATGCCTTTGCTCCGATAGTACCACCCAATAATGTAAGTCCAATTCCTGAAAGAAAATTACCAATTGTAGTTAGCCTAACCATACATCTATCCTCCATGAGGTAGTGTAACTAAAGCCCATCTTTGCTTAGTTTCTATTAACTCTTTGCCATACTTCCTCTAGAGCTCATTTCAGACGCGTTTTGTACATCATAAAAGAATAAAACTCTTCAAATCCAATTAATTACGAGGGATTTTGTTTTGTCAGACGAACAAGACAGAATTGTTGTCCGGAAGGATACTATTGCTCGTTGTGCATGGTGTGGAAGTCCAGAGAGCAATAAGTGGATTTCTACACCTGATGATGATATCTATTGCACGATAGAGTGTATGGAAGCCGCAACCATGGGAAAAAGAAAACTTGCAGCAGGAGCATACATCTGCTGTGCAGTTGCTATGATGCTCCTTCCTGTCATCGGATTAGCTACATCGAATTACTTTTTGGTTGCAGCAGGAATGCAGTTTCTAATGGCCGCATTTGCGATGTTCATCTGTGGTTTTGTCATGTACTTTAGTGCAAATGAAGGAAAGAAGTATCAAGAAAGAAAGGGAAAATATAGAGGGATTTCGCCAATCGAGTGCGAATACTGCATGCATTCAAATCCACCCAGTGCAACAAGATGTCTAAATTGTGATGCAACTCTAACAAGAGCACCTTTTGTTTCTGAGGCGATTCCTCCTTGGTTTCATAAATATAAGAAAATCAAGGGAATACGATGTCCCCACTGCAATGCAGTATATTCCTATATTGGTTCACAGATTTCAGATGAAGGGTATGCTGCATGCCAGAATTGTAACAAACAAATATTTGTTGCTACTAGATCTACAGGACCTTCCTCTGATTTAATGCGAGCACATTACTAATATTTACTCAACTTTAGGAGCTACTTCCTCCAGAAAGAAGGTTCCAATGCATGCAATACCAATCAGTGCAATCACGAGAAGGGCTAATCCTGGGAAGAGACCTCCCACTGAATACGCAAACTCTGAAGCAAGCGGTCCAATAATCATTCCTGAACCAAAGAATATCGAATAGACCCCCATTGTGCTACCACGTGATTCCGCGCTGGAAATATCAGTCAGATATGCCATTGCTGCTGGTGGGAATGCGCCTGAGATGAAACCAAGGATTGGAAGTAAAGGCCATAATCCGTTTATCCAAAATGAATCGAATGGTACACCGACAAGCATGTATGCTAATGCACCGAATCCAATGAGGCCAAAGACAATGAAGGGTCTTCTCTTACGTATGTGATCTGATAGATGACCCATTACAATGATTCCCAGTACAAGTGATACGCCAAGCATCGCAAAGAGTATCAGTAGATCCATAGCAGTAATGTCAAAGTATTCTTCCACGATATGCTTTGTTTTTGAAATTACAAGACCATAAAGTGAGATTATTGGAATGTAGACTGGGAGCATCTTCTGAACATTCTTATCCCCTGCAACTTCCCTTAGAAGTTCCATCATACTAACCTCTTCGTGCGAAACGATTCTGGTTTCTTTGATAAGTAGCAATGTCAGTATACCAGATACTGCGCATGCTCCAGCAGCTGCAAACAGCAACAGAAACGGAGCTAATCCTAATTCGAGCAAAATGATACCAAGACCAAAACCACCCGCGAGTCCCATCAGTGTGGACAAGTCATAATATCCCATTAGACGAGCTCGATTTTCTTCAGTGGAACAGTCCGCAATCATGGAGAGTGTTGTTGTCACTTTTGATGCCGCTCCGATTCCGAATAATCCAGCTAAGATGAATGCTAGAATCTCGATAGTTGCGATTCCAAAGAGAAAAGCGGCAGCGGCTGTTATGAACAAACTTGCTGCAAGAATTGGTTTTCTACCAATCTTATCACTATACGAACCAAAGAATGAAACAGTACTTAGCTCAGTGATTGGATAGATTGCCAGTACAACTGCAACACCCCAACCTGCAAGAGCGCCGCCCATATAGACTCCACTTGAAATCACTGCGATAGTCACATAGAACGCTGCCCGCATTATCAGAGTAACCAAGTACAACATAATCAATGTCAAAGCATGACCAGATTTTCTTAGTCCCATTCTTTTACTCTCCATATATATTAGAATGGGCCGTGCATTAGCGTTTATAAGCTTGGTAGGTGGTATAATTGAACTATGGTCACCAGTAAGATTCCAGGGGAAATCGGCTCAACCGAATATGTTTTCCTCACACTCTATCGCTTGAAGACGTTGAGTGACGAAGAAAAACGAAACTGGTTCGGGTCTTGGCAAAAAATACGACGAAATCTACCTCCGGGGATGAAGATAATTACTGAGGCATCCAGTGCTTTTGGAACTGAATACACTGGTTTTACTGTCTATGAAGGTCCAATGGATAAGTTTGAGGAGTTGACAGATATACTTGAAGAGCATACATGGGGATTCTTGGAGAAATCGCTGACCATAATTGGGTCCAAGGGTTTCTCACTGCACTCTGGAGAATTCCAGAAAATCATCGAGGGTCGACCTGTAGATTAGGTAGGTTCGAGTTTTTGCCACAGAGCGCTGCTTTTTATCCGGTTCAAAATCCAACGAGGTCACTCTCTGGTAGGTTGTGAAGATGCCAATAAGTCGTTCACGAAGGACAATCGTGATTCTCCTCTTTACTGTTGTAGTAGGCATCTTACTCTATACATATGCTCCTGCAGGGATTCAAGCTGGTGATTTCGACGCAACACTTACAATTGATTCACCAAGTATTAGTGTGACAGAAACTTACACATTCACCTTTCAGAACACAGGTCCTTCATCCAACAATATTTCTATCTTGAATGGGTCCGCAACAGTCGTTGAAGTTACGGTGCCAGTTACCGCACTCCTCTATCCCGACAATCCTATTCGTTTCATCCTAAACGCTACTGGTGACAGAATTACAGCAGAATCCATTTTCTTAGTATTATCAAATGAACAAGGGTTCAACGTAACACTCCGACCAACGCGTCAATCTGGTCAGGTCTTCATCATCGAGTACCAACCCTTAGTCAACTCACAAGCAGCAGTTATGATTTTAGGTGTCGTAGCAATTCTCTGGTTCACCGAAGGTATAAGTCTTGTAGCAACCTCTATGTTAATCCCTGTACTCATTGTTTTAACAAATATTCGACCGCCCTCAGAGGCTTTGGCTCCATTTTTCGATCCTGCAGTTGCGCTCATCTTTGGAGGATTCCTAATTGGTAGAGCTCTGACAAAATATGAACTGGACAAACGGTTAGCTCTCCTCATCCTTTCACAGACTAGGGGAGGTGGCGGTGCCCTCATCCTTACGGTAATGGGGGTTACCGCTTTTTTGAGTATGTGGATATCCAACACAGCTTCTGCCGCAATCATGATTCCTATTGCACTTGCTGTCATTAGCAGAATACGTGATACAGAAATCCGAACCAAGTACGGAAAAGCCCTGGTACTAGGCGTAGCATATGCTGCAACGCTTGGTGGAGTTGCAAGTCTCGTGGGATCGCCGCCAAATCCCTTGGCTGCAACTTATATCAATTCCTTCCTTGGTATAGAGTTTTCATTCATGAGTTGGATTCCCTTTGGTTTGCCAGTTGTATTAATCATGCTACCTATTACTTGGCAGTGGCTTGTTTACAGATTCAAGATTCCTAAACAAATTGAAGAAATGGATGACCTCAAGGAAATCTCTCAAAAAGAGTACCTTCGTCTCGGTCCTATGCCAACCGAGCAAAAACTAGTTGTACTAATCTTTGCTAGCGTGGTCATTCTTTGGTTTACTGAAAAACTACCCGACTTCATAGCAAGTGCAATTGGGTGGTCTGGCCATGGAATATCAAGTGCAATTGTAGCTCTTATTGGAGGAGTTTCGTTAATGATACTCCGGCTTCTTGATGAAAAAGATGTGTCCTCCCATATCAGTTGGTCGTCATTACTTATTCTTGGAAGTGGAATTGCTCTTGGTGGAGCTATGATAGACACAGGCCTCTCAGAATTTATAGCTCAGCAAATGAGCGGCTTAGGTATATTCCCTGCATTTGTTGTTGTCATTATCATTGGTATTGTTGCAGTTCTTGTAACAATGGTTGCATCAAATACTGGTGCAGCAGTCATTCTAATCCCTGTTGCTATACCACTTGCCACAGGATTGGGTATTGATCCGTTGTTGATCACTATGGTCATTGCGATTGCAGTTTCTATGGACTTTGCACTACCTACTGGAACTCCTCCCTCCACCATTGCATTTAGCACTGGACAAGTAGAGATGCGAGAGATGGTATCAACTGGATTGGTTGTAGACCTAATAGCTATTATTGTAGTTACTATAATCGTAGTATGGCTATGGGGGCTGCTTGGACTGGTTGTTATCTGAGGATATAGTACACCTTTGCATTTCACGAAGGGTTTAAATCGAATAATCATAGGATGCTCTTCGAGGTTACAAGGGTGAGCTGGATTTCCAAGATAATCAACGGTACTCCTGACGAGTTTGTTAAAGCTAAATTAGTGAAATATGGAATTGGATCACATCCTGGTCCACGAGCACGTATATCACTAAGCAAAGCAAGTATCAAGATCAAAGCTGATCTTGACCAAGAGAAAGATTTTCTCAAGGGATACTTGTTAGGAGCTCCAGATGGCCAACATAAAGCCAAAGGAATGATAATTACCTACACTGATAATACCAAAGAATATGCCAAATTAACGATGCCAATATCTTGGAGTAAATCTAAGGGCAAAGGAATACCTGTCTTCAAGGCAAAAGTCGATGAATCTGCGCCTTTAGCAGATATCAAGGCTCTCTTTGATATTGATGATCCTACAACATTCTACCTGCTCTCTCTTAATCCACGAAATGGGACAAAACCTTGGAAAATAACTACAAAGACATCCTTCCCGAAAGGTGGGCCAAAAGAAGAGGAGGAGGATGAAGCGGCTAAGGATCCTGTCTTCGCAAAAGGTGCAATAGGAAATACTCCTGAAACATTGGAATTCATTCTTGATGCATATCTCCCCGATCATAAGGATAAGATCGGACCGAAGACCAAGGATATTTGGATTCGCAACAATTTCGAAATTCTTGATATCAAACCTCCTGATGATCCAAAGCTATCGTTTGCTGAAAAGCGCCGACTTGCTAAGAAGAAATGTATACTCATTCGTGATGTCGCAATCGATGGTGTAGAATACCAAAAGGAGTACAAATTCATAGCATGAGAACTTAACCGTGATGTTTAAATTCGGAATCAAAACGGCCCTATTAGAAACAAAGAGGCGAAATATATGCTCCAGAGCTTTGAAAGCAACTTCTTCCTATTTTCAGCGATTTTCTTATTCTTCGGAATATTTGCCATTGGCTGGTTGATAGTACATATCGAACATGGTCGTCACCTTTCAAAATTGAAAGTTGCCTTTTCCGGGATTCTCGGAGCAGTCCTTCTTGGATTTGGAATACACCTACTCCTCTTGTCTTTTGGTATCTAATAATTCTACTACTCCACTCATTTATGGGTAAACTAAGTACAAACAATTGTTATTTAGCATCCATACGATTTGATATTGCTATTCTCTAGTGGACAGCATATTTGATATCAAGAGGATCTAACCAGTGTTACCGGAAACTGACATTCAAAAGCTTGCAGTTGAAAGTCGTCAGAAGTTGATACAGGAATTTGCAGAGACCTATGCAAACTTGCGAGAACGAGTGAAACGGGTCCCAGACTCAGATGCAAGAAAGGTTTCTGAGGAACTTTCCTGTCCTTTAGAGGTAGCCATGATTGCGTATCTAATAAACATGGATGGCATCATGACTCTTCGAACGGCGGTGGGTCTCTTTGCTACTGAATTGGTCAGAAGGGCATCAGTTGGTGAAGATGTTCCCAATCTTCCAGGTAATGTTATGGAATTTGCACTTGTTGAGGGGCGCTGGATCTCTCATATTCATGGACGATTCGTAAGACAATTGGAAATCAAAGTGAGAAGTCTATCTAATCTTGAAGATGTTGTGGACGATGAAACTCTTGAAGTTGAGAAAGCACTAACAATTATTGCTGAACGCGTCAAACTTGCTGAAACCGTTATCTCTCCGATTGTTGAAGAATGGAGGAAGGAACATGTCAAGTCTACAAGTGCTGATGCTATCACTGCATTTGGATTAGCTATTACGAAATGGAATCGTAGTACTCTCAATGGCAAATTCAAACAGATACAAAAACGAAATCAAGCTCATTTCAGGCTTCTTCGGCATGCGCTAACTCAAGCATCAGATTCGTTCACAATAGATGCATCGATCGATCGATTAGACACTCTGATTGCAGAACTAGAGCAACCTCTTGATAGTCTAACTCCACGAGCAATATCTCACCTGTTGTTGCATCTGGTGCCTAGACCTCAAACTGGTAGAGGCGATCGCTCTCCGTATATTGAGATTGGCGTAGGGTCTACCAGAGGTAACAAGGCTGAACCTGATATGACATCACCCTTTGATTTTCTTGAACGCGATATCAAACTAGGAAATCGCAGGAAAGGTGATGACAGGCGAGAATTTCTTTTAGAACGAATTGCACGAGTGTTTCGAGTTCTCAAATATCAAGGGAACGATATTCCTGAATGTGTCTCAAACTGTTACAGTGAAATTATTACCAGATTCAATCTGCAAGATGTGTCTTTTGAAGATATAATCGCAGTAGCCAGAGAAAAAATCAACGAAGCATACATCACAGATAGGGATAATCTTGCAATAAATCTCATTCACGATTTTGTTAATGTATATGTATATTCGGAGGTCTCCAATTGATTACCACACCCTCACCTCTCTATTGGTTGATTGAGATTGAGACGTACGATTTTACGGTCGGAGCTTTCAAAGGTGCCGATCTAAGCGGGAAAGCGCTCATACTCTCTTCACAACTTTGGTCAATAATTCGAGGCACCCAAGTGTATTCAATTTTGATTGGACCTGGTATATTCAAAGGAGTAGCAAGAAAAGGTGGTATCCAAGTCGATGTACTTGAGTTCATTTCTTGTCTGATGTTCGATCCAACACAACTCAGATTTGATGAACCCCTCCCACAGGTTGACATTGTATCTCCTGAAGTTATTGATCCTCTAGGAACTAGAAAGCTCGAAGAGATAGTGACCTCGATTCGCAATCTCGTCATGGAGAGAGGAAATGTTTTGACTGGTGATGCGATAGCAACAATCAAAGCTGACACTACTGTTCCTCAGACCATCCATTATGAAGAGATGTTCAAACGAATCAATGTTTCACACGTATCCGGAGCACAACGAGCAAAGTTCATTCTTGGCGGAGCGAACGGATCAGTTTATCGACCCTTTGCAGAGAATTTTCCGAAGCTAGTACGACAACAGATAGAACGTACAAAAGTACTGGCAACTCCATTCTACAAATTCACAGGTTTCTCAGATATTGAAATCATGACTGATTGGATGATAGTCGAAAAAGCCAGCCAGGATTCGAAGACGGGAATGGAAGCTATTGCTGCAGAGTATGAACGTACATTGAATGTCATCGACAAAGATAGGGATAATTACATCTTTCAATTGTGAATACCACAAGTGTCTTTTAGACTCTAGTACTCCTCAAGATGAGGAAATTTGTCGGAAATCGCTGATGCAGATATTCAGAAGCGGCTGGCAAAGCCATATGCAGTAGTAATAAGGTCAAGCAAGCAAGATTTGACAGTTAGGATCGATATTTATTCTGATGTTCTACGAGACCGTCAACGTTCTAATTTGGGTGGTATGATAGAATTTGGATATCGCTCATCTGGCCTTCTAGAGATCAAGAAATTCTGGTTTGTAAAATATAACAAACCTATCTTTATGCATGTGCCAAAGGAAGCGAATGAAATTCTGCGAAAAGCAAAGAGTATCATCGTTCCTCGCAAGCAACAACCCGATTTCCTCAAGGATATGAAAACATACCTTGCTGGAATCCAAACCCAAGAGCCCAGGGTAGTACCCACCTGTCATCATTGTCTTCGTGACGATCGGCTTACAGTTCTAACTAGACGTAATGCAGTGAAGATTTCTGCTGATCAAGTAGTGTGTACATCTTGTGCTCAATCAGATCTCAAGACAGAGTTGAAGACTCTTGGAATTACGATGTCTCGCGCAATGATGAACCAATTGGAAAAACAGGTTACGCGAGTCAAATCTGTTCCAAGACTTGTGGAGATGCTAACACCTGGATTCGATCCAACGAAAGAGACCGATTTAACACTCATAGATACAATCGTAGCACAGGAGCTCAGCACAAAGAAAGACATTCAAGATCTTCCTATTCCTGATGGATTCAAAGAGATTCTGTATAATGTGGGTCTTGAGAGTCTACTCCCAATTCAAAAGAAGACAATCCTTTCGGGTCTCTTCAAGAATACCAGCTTGCTCATTGTTTCGTCGACATCTTCAGGCAAAACCCTGTTAGGTGAGTTGGCTGGAATTCCTAAGGCTATGCAGGGGAAAAAAATGATTTACATGTCCCCCTTAGTAGCTCTGACAAATGAAAAGTACAATACCTTTCGAAAGCGTTACAAATCCTTGGGACTTAGAACTGGAATAAAGGTGGGAATGTCAAGGATTGATGTTGGAAAAGAAGGAAAACCAATAGTTGATACAGACATCTCAAAGGCTGATATCATATGTGCGACTTATGAAGCTCTTGACTTACTCTTCAGGTCTGGGAATACTAAGGATCTTGGAGAAGTAGGAACTGTGATTATTGATGAGATTCAGAATCTTGCTGATCCAGAACGTGGTCCTGAATTAGATGGACTTCTCACTAGAATGCGATATCACTTTCCCAAGGCACAATACCTTGCTCTGTCTGCGACTGTAGGATCTCCAGAAGTTCTCTCCAAAGAACTCAACTTGAAACTCGTCGAATTTGAAGGAAGACCTGTCCCTCTTGAACGACATCTTGTGTTTGCTCGCAGTGATGAAGAGAAGAGAAATATCATTCGAAGACTCGTGACAAGCGAGTTTCGTCACACAAGTAGTACTGGGAATAAAGGGCAATCGATTGTATTCACATACTCAAGAAGACGGGCACAAGCACTGAGTGATTGGCTACGGGAGCATGGTGTTTCCTGCGCTGTATATCATGGAGGACTCTCCTATAACCAACGTAGGAGTATCGAACACCAATTCGAGAAACAGAGGTATGCGTGCGTTATAACTACTGCCGCACTTGGTGCAGGAGTTGATCTCCCTGCTTCACAAGTATTATTCGAATCATTAGCTATGGGTGCTGACTGGTTGTCTACAGCAGAATTTGAACAGATGCTTGGCCGTGCTGGACGACTCGGTAAACATGACAGAGGAAAAGTCTACATGATTGTTCAACCCGAGCGCAAATATCATAGTGGCCAAGATGGATACGAAGATGAAGTTGCCGTGAAACTACTCAATGGTATAATTGAAGATGTAGAACCATTTGCTGACAAGGAGACCTCTGCGGAACAGATTCTAGCAACAATCTGTTCGACGGGTCAGGCGAATCTAAAAGATGTAGCTAGAACCTACATGCGAATGTTATCAATGTCTGTACCTCCATCTGAGGCTCTAAAGCATCTCGTTAAGACCCATATGATTCGCGTCAAGGATGGAGAGGCTCATCCAACTGAACTAGGAAAAGCTACATCTCTCTCATTTCTCAGTCCCAGTATGGGTCTTGAAGTTATGAAGCTCACCGCATCATTTGATGTCGTAGATATTGCAATCATACTCGAACCGTTCGAGAATATCTATTTGAGTAACAAACTGCAAGAAGAAATCAATTCAGCTTTTCGAACACACATGCCTACTCGCTTATTCTCCGGAGTATTTTCTGAGATAAGTGATGTCAGCAAACCAAAGAGCGGAGCCGGAAGACTTCCACAATGGGTCTTTGAGATATTCGGCAAATGGGCAACGACTTTCTTTAACTGTGGTTGTCGCGATTATCCAGAGTGTGATCATGGTATGATCAAGCTGGGTCGTTGGTTGGTCGATAGAAGGCAAGAAGGATTGAACCCGTCCGGATTGGCTGCATTATTAAATGATAAATTCCAGCTATGGGCATATCCCGGAGACCTCTTCTCATGGTTAGATTCTCTCATTCACGGTCTTAAAGCAGTTCAGAGGATAGCCAATGTTGCTGGAAAGATCGACCTTAGTGTTGAGATTGATAGCCAGATTGCAAGCATTGAACGACCTTTAGAGAAATTGGATTCGCAAGGAAAATCTGAATGAACGTGAAGATTAAGATGTGAGAGTGTCTCTGTCAATCTCAAACTTTACACTAATATTCACAACTTGGTCTGGTGACATAGAATCGAGATTGAGGTCAAGCCATTGATGCAGGTCTCTACGAATTTCCTCTTTTGCATCAAGAGGTTTTGGAAGTTCTGAGCGATCTTCAGAAACAAGATGAAAGTGGGTACAACCACAACTACACTGACCATCAAGGACCTGATCGATATCAGTCGATGATTTTCCACAAGACCTGCAAATGAATAGCATCGTCATTATTCTCCAACAATTATGGGATTTATCTATCTATGAGGATTGGTATCGCTTAGGTAATACAATCTATTTCCGCTGCTGGTCTATTTATACCCATAAAATCAGGGTTGCCAACTGATGCATAAAAGTATGATAAAGTTGGACATCACTTAGACAATCATTTGAGACATCCTTGTAGGTCTTTAAATACCACCCCAGAGGACAGTATCGTGAGGTTGACCCGACACATTGAATGACCTCACAGAGTCATTCCCAGTGCCGCTCTTGGGAGTACATCACTCTTGTGTCTAAGTTTGTACAATTTACAATGAACGGTTTGAATATTCAGAGAAAGTACAAAATCCACACAAATACAAGAATTATACCGAGTACGCCTGCAATCATCCACCCTTTCTTTCCATACCCCCACACAATTGGAATTGGTCCGAGAAGGATGATTCCTTTGCTCTGCGTATGTGTTTCATTACCTTCTGAATTTCTAAATGCGGACATAGCAGAAATGCACACGAGTAAGATGCCAATGATTAGAAATATCCAGCCAAGATTCTGTATAAGGAGTGTCTGCAACCTATTTACACCTCTCGAGATTTTGATGATGGCAGTTCAAACACTATCTTCTCATACCCTCCAACATCATCACCATCTATTGCCCAGAGGCTGATGATATCATCATAGATATCAAAATCCATTGTTGTTTCCACTTCAACTATTTTTGTTCCAATTGGAAATCTCCAGAGGATTTCAAAATCATAAGGTGCTTCCTCCTCTTCTAGCCATGTTTCAATTACATTCTGGTTATCAACAAATTTTCCAGAAAAATCAATGAGGTATATCACAGATACCACATCAGTATGCCCCTTGAGATAGATATCACAGAAATCAACTTGTGACTTTACTCGTTTACTGTTGATCTCAACTCTCTCTTTATCTAAGAAGAACTGCATATTTCCTACGAGTTTCTCGACTTCTGTAGCAAGCAGGTTCTCATCTCGAATCACCTTTCGATAATATCCTTCAAGGTCAAGATACTCGAAAGTTAGACGTTCATGTATCTCTCCTGTAAGTGATACTGAAAAAAAGGATGATGCATGAACTGGTTCCACCATATCCGAGATGTGTTCTTCCAAATGAATCACCTATTCGAGAGGTACTGCGTTAATCCCTTCACCCGAGAGATGCTCTGAGAATTCAGGTGCATTTCCAGTAAAGACATACGCAACTCTAGGATTTACAGCTTTTGCGAACTCGATTAGCCCATTGAAATCAGTGTGTGCGCTTAGTGGAAAACCGCGTTCTCTGAATTTTCCAAGTGTCCAACCTGAGAGACTGTACTTTTCTAACCTTGCTTCCAGGTCTCTCATCGTCTTCTTTTCTATTATCTTTCTTAAATTGTGAAGAGTGTGTCGAATTGAAGAGCTAACAATAACTGCTCCTTCGTCCAAGATATCTGAAACTCCTGGAGATGATAATGTATAATGTCGAAGATCGACTCCATGATTCTTGTATACACTGCATACTTTGTTTATACTTGTATTCCCAGATACTATTCTAAATCCACCACTCTGAAGGAGTGCAATTGCTTCCTGAGATTTACCGAGCGAATATGCACTAAATAACGGGATTCGCCCTTCGTCTAACATCTCAGTGGCAGTATCTAGGATGTTGTCATAGACTCCCTGACGCTTAGGGAAAATCCATTCTGGTTTTCCATATGTTGCCTCGGTAATCAGAACATCTGCTTCGACAGCTTTAGCAGCTCTATGAACCAAACTATCCACAGTGTTGAAGTCTCCTGTGTACAGAACTCTAAGGCCATCATTGAACTCAAGGTAGAACATAGTAGAACCAAGTACGTGTCCTGCATTGAGTGCTGTGATATTAACACCTATTTGTCCGAACATATCACCAGTACGAATCACGGTTTTATTCTTGAATGCGTTATTACCTCTTGCTCCCCATGTATCGAATGTACCTGAAGTAGCTATGATGTGATTTGCTTTCTTCAAACCTCCAATATGATCTGCATGTGAATGGGAGAGCAGTGTGGTTTCGCCCTTGACACCCGTGTCTAATGCTAATCTAACATCACCGTATTCAAGAAGGAACCCTGTTCCTACTTTTTTCACATTGAGTGTGGACATGGAATGACCTCTTAGATTAGAATCGAGTGTCAACAAAAGCGTTTCCCACTTCAATCACCTACAGGTGTCTACGCATAAGAGTCATTGACTTTCTCTTAAGAGACCCACCTAATTCATCCGCAACTGCTTGAATTAATTCACTTTGCCCCTCTCCAATGAGTGGCAAAATTACCTCATTGCATCTCGATTCTTTCACCAAACTTGAAATTTGTCTAGCTGCTGTTTCGAAATCTTCATCAGAAACTAGTAGATCGATTATCGCAGTCCCATCAGCATGATAGATACTAGTCACAAGCCTCATTGAGTCATTCTGAGTGACTGTTCTAAGTCTTCCTTGACTTGCCGCAGAATCGAAGTGGGTCCAAATGAGCGAATTCGTCATTCCTATTTTCTTACTACAATTCCAAATCAAATTCTTTGCAGCTTGAATATTGGGTTGAGAATCCCATCTAGAATCTGCATAATTTTCCTTTTTTCGCGTATCGATTTGAATGATGTAACTTGATAGATTATCCTGTTCTGCGAAACCAATCCTTTCAAGAATATCCTTGGTCCACCAATCAAGTTCGAGTGTTCCTGGAAATCCCAAGAGTTTCTTTGATTTGTCATCTGGAACAAGTGCATCAACATCTCGAATTGCAACACTTCTGAAGAATGGAAGTGATGATTTGATAATACTGTATGCTCCTTTTTCCCTGAATTCTTTTGCTACAACTACTGACGCAAGTACCATACCCAAACGAGTCCTATCTCTGTAGATTATGGTGCCACCTATGATCTTATCCATTATTGATGAAACAAATGATATTGTGTTTTCAAGATTGAGGAATCTCGTTGCTTGTTCTCTATCAATGCATCCGAATTCAGTTTGGTTTTCAACTAATTCAAAAGCAATATTTAGTTCATTCTTCCCTAACCTTCTGTTGAACATCACAGGTGCTGTCATTGTAGTAACATTAGTATGCCGGATCCATCCTGTTAAGTTTGCTCCTTAATTTTGCTACGAGAGGATTATTGTGCGAATACACGTTTATATCGAAGGGTTTATTCCTTTGGATGCGCCTTCAAGTTTTGCAAAATGCAATCATTAGTACTAACTGCAGACGGACTCCAACTAGCTGATACGCCTATTCCTCCTCTTATGCCTGGGGATGTTCGAATTGAAGTGAGATCTGTTGGTATATGTGGAACTGATATATCAATCTGGAAAGGTGATTACTATGCTGATTTGCCACTAGTTCTAGGACACGAATTTGCAGGTGTTGTTCATGAGAGTTCTGTTCCAGATATTCAACCTGGGACTCCAGTGGTCACTGATATTGACATTACTTGTGGTCGCTGCTGGTATTGTCGTAGTGGCGCACGTCACTACTGCACTGAAAAAGAGACCTTGGGAATTACTAGAGATGGAGGTCTCTCAGAGTATGTTTGCGTTCCCGCAGAGATCATTCATCCACTACCTGATGATGTAACCACAATGGAAGCTACGTTTGTGGAACCACTTGCTTCTGCGATCAAAACCCTACATCAAGCTCCTGCTGCTGATGATGAACCCGTTCTTATCTTGGGAAGTGGGAAACTTGCCCTCTTACTTGCACAGGTCTATGATGCAAATGGCGCTGCTGTCCATATTGTGGGAAGAAACCGGTGGCAATTAGGATTAGCCAAACAACTTGGTTTTCAGAACACCTACGATACAGTACAGAGGGATTGGAAATCTGCCATTTTGAAAATTACACACGGGATTGGGCCCAGAATTGTGATTGAAGCCACAGGTAATATTGATGGTGTGGCTATGGCCTTTGACGTTGTACGTAATGGTGGAATTGTAGGATTGAAAAGCATGCATGGATGTCAATTTCCATTCAATCCTACACTTATTGTGAATAAAGAATTGACTATCTATGGCTCTAGTAGAGGTCCCTATGATGAGGCAATAGATATGCTCGCCAAGGGTCGTATCGAAGTAAATCGGCTTATTTCAAAAGAGTTCACTCTTGAAGATGGGGCTAAGGCTTTCGAATTTGCTTCACAACCAACTGTTACCAAAGTCATCATCAATATTTGAGATGTGATCTGATGAACCAATATGATGTAGACCTTCATATCCATTCATTGCACTCCATAGGTGTAAGCAAAGTTATGACAATCCCGAGACTAGCTCAAGGCGCTAAGGCAAAAGGCCTTCATCTTATAGGGACTGGTGATGCTACTCAACCTCAGTGGTTGAAACATCTCAAGAGCAGTCTGACCAAAAAGGGGGATATCTATGAACATGATTCAGTAGCATTCATTCCGACAGTCGAGATAGAAGATGCAGAATCTATCCATCATGTAGTTCTTCTTCCTGATTTCGAATCCGTTGAACGTCTTCGAAAGTCACTCAAATCGAATTCTCCTAATCTTGACCATGAATGGGGTGGGAGACCTCGTGTAAACCTGAAAGGAGAAGAGATTGCAGGTCTTGTTAGGGATGTGAATGGGATGATAGGTCCCGCTCATGCATTTACTCCTTACCGAGCTATTTTCAGAGAGAACAAGTATACGAGTCTGAAGGCCTGCTATGGAGATGAAACCCCCCACATACATTTCCTAGAGCTGGGTCTCTCAGCTGATTCGGAAATTGCTGATTGTATTCCTGAGCTTCATAGACTCACTTACATTACATCAAGTGATGCTCATTCACCAAGTCCGAGTAAACTTGGAAGAGAGTTTGTTCGACTGAAAATGGATGCACCAACGTATGATGAGGTTAGCCTTGCATTACGACGTGAACAAGGCAGAAAATCGGTATTGAATGTTGGTCTCGATCCCCGTCTTGGGAAGTACTTCCTATCATATTGTTCGAAATGCAGGAGAACACTGCTTATTGGCGATGGAAAAGACGCTCCTAGCTTTGATGATTTGAATATCTACATCAACTGCAAAAATGATAATGAAGCACAGCAACTATTGGTTGATATTTCCAAACGGAAGGTTAAGTGCCCTGCAGATGGCAAACTTCTCCGTCTTGGTGTAAGAGATAGAGCAGCTGCTATAGGTGTTGGAGAATCAAAGGCTCCTAAGCATAGACCCCCATACTTACGAATCGCTCCCCTATTGGATATCATCGTTTCTGCACTCGGAGTAAAGTCTGATTCATCTAAATCCGCGGTTCGCCTCTACGATAAACTCAGGGAAAATCTAGGGACTGAAAGTACTATTTTGACATCTTCACCAATTTCAGAGATACGGAAGATCAATGAACGAGTTGCAGAGATGATCCAACTCTACCGAGATGGCACTGCCTCCTATGAGATTGGCGGTGGTGGTCGTTATGGAAAGTTACTGCCACCTTGGGAGGTTGAATGAATGACTGTTGTGAAGGGAGTTGTCCGTGAGATTGGAAAGAGTCGTACAACTCGGATAAGCGCACAAAAATGGTATGGATCTACTGAGATTGTTATTCAAGACGAATCAACAGGAAAAACGTACACTGTGCGAATTTCAGCAAATACGATGGATAAATGCCGATTTCTACCGCGTGTCGGTGTACCTGTCATTGTTCATGGGTATGTTGAAGAAGATGAGTATGGTCTTTCAGATTTCGTGGTGACCCGAGTCACTGATATCAAACGTGAAGGTGAAGGAATTAAAAGAGTCTACAAGCTAGATTAGGGACTTTTACTTTTTCTCTCTGATCAGATATGCTGGAGGTATAATCCACTCAGAACGGCATTTCGGGCACTTTGTAGGTGCCTTGGCGGACTTCATCTTTTTAAAAATGAATTGGCATTTGCCACACCTTGCTGGTGAAACGATAACCTGTTTTCCTTGATTTCTAACGGTACGTGCAATGTGGTCAATATCTTCATAGACTAGCGACCTCTTCTTCAGTCCCATCATATCGCAGATATCCTGTGCAGTAAGTGGATATTCTGCTTCTTCCAGATGTTTAGATATCTCCTCTCTTCGGGTAAACATGACTGATTGACCTAAAATTATTACTTCAAATACTTTCGCAAAGGCCGCATATCTGTGCAACAATTTGAACAGTGTGTACAAAACGTAGAATGATATTCTTTCTGCGAGAAGATTTACGCAAGGGTTTACAACAGCTACTACAAACCTAAACAAAGTGGACATCATTCAAATGATCCCTTGAACAATTCTTGTAGGTCCTTAAATATTGGTATCAGGAACAGGACCATGAGGTTGTTCTGACACGCAGCTGACCTCACAGAGTCATTCCCAGTGCCGTTTCTGGGAGGACGGCACTCTGGTGTCCAAGTTTGTCCAACTAAAAATGAACGGTTTACAATGAGAAATTATGAAACTGGTATATCAAGTAAAGTTCTTGCTTCGGTAGTAGTTGCAGTAAGAAAAGACGTCGGATGAAAGTCGTCGGATTTGGCTTCTCAAACCATTCTAATCACTCGGTTGTTATGAGCGACATATATAGGTCCAAACCCTTACATGATATTTGCACATTATATACATGAAACATATCAAGTTGGATAGATTGTGAATGCCACAGACAACATTAGAACCTATTCCCAAAGCTCCCAAGACACAGTCCTACGATGAGAGAGTGTGCTCTAAATGTATGGGGCATCGGGCTTTGTGTGGTATTCGACCGTGTCCGCTTCTAATGAGAGCAAAAGCGATGGCAAAGATAGATGCTGCTTTCATTGGAAGGGACCTGATTGGTGCTTCACCTCCTTCGGTGTTCATCGGAGATTCGGGATATCCCAAGGTTTTGGCAGGACCTCTGGTTCCTCCTGTGAGAGTGGATGAGGCTCCATTGATGGAACGCCCGGATTTATGGCTCAATAATACAATTGATGAGATTCTTGCACTTCGTTTTAGTCTGGTTCGTACAAAGAAAATGATTCCAGTCGATTCTGCAGTAGATCCCAGTCGAGAACTTCTTGAGACCCAGACACTTGCATTATCTGAATCTGCAATATCCTCAGAGGCAACTCTACTCAAGAGACCCTCATTCAATACAGTCTTTTCTGATACAACCCTTCCAATTGGCCCCTCAGCGCCACTTGATACCTTTCGACTTGATGATAATCCAAAGGTTCCAAAGGTGGTCGATAAAGTGACGTCTGATACAGACTTGAAAGCTGTAGGTGGTGTTATGAACCTCTTCGATGATGGTATACGTCAGGAGCATATCACTAGACTTCTATCAGTGGGTGTTCTAGGACAGAGGAAGAAACGAAGACTTGTTCCTACCAAATGGAGTATCACTGCAGTCGATGATATAGTTGGAAGAAAGCTTCACCGACAAGTAACCCAGAATCGTGCTATCAATGATTTTTATGTCAGTGTTGATCATGCACTTGGAAACACAGTTGCTCTTCTCTTTTATCCAAGTGGTTGGCAATTTGAAGCTATGGAATCATGGTTGGGTGGACTGAATCCATCTATCATTAATGATTACGAATATGGGAAAGGTCGCAAGGATTATGCCAAGTACGTTGTTGGAGCATACTATGCAACTCGCCTTCCAGCTCTTGAATATCTGGTTCGCATTAGACGTCAATCTGGGGTAATTGTGTTCATGGAGATTGATCCACAGCAATGGGTTCCCCTTGGTGTGTGGCGGTTTCGAGAGATTGCAAAACGAGCTCTGGATACTGGTGTGAAGAAGTTCCAGACCATGGATGAAGCAACAGCAGAGATTGGAAAACATCTACGCAATCCTCTCCAGAACTGGTTATATAAAAGTCAGTTATACAATGATTACTTGAACCAAACAAAACTCACTGATTTCATGTGATGTTTGTTTATGGATTAATCATGCATTTGCTTTTAATAGGAAAATACCTACGGATATTCGGAGAGTTTGACATGCGCGCTAAGAAAAGTAAGCTCCTTACGCTCTGGATTCTTTTTCTAATGGTGATGCCCTTTGCCATGTTGCCTAATGCGAGTGCATGGTCATCAGGTGATGAATTGGCAGTCTTCGGGCACACCTTTACAGAAGAATACTGGACAAATGATTCTCTCATGGTTGAGGGAACACATGGAAATGGAAGTTTGACAGCATCGTTTGTGCACGTAGGCGATTTTGATGCATTTCTAATTGCATTTAACGAATTCAATCACACTGATGGCACCAAGATGATTGCACCGTATCAGCTATTTGGAATGCATTTCATTACACCAGGAAATGAGGAAGTGTTCATTGGAGCGATTTTTGCGTTTCTAATGGTACACAATGAAACCTTTGGATCAAATCAGCTGCCCGACTTGGGTACTGGGAAAGATCCTGCTTGGTATGTTGTTCCGCTTGCTGACAATACTTTGTTTCCAGGATATGAAGCATCTGTTGAACCAATACCCGCAACAAAACTTAGTGACAATCATTACCGAATGGGAATGCATTACTACAACCTCACCTGCAGGATTGTTGATGCGAATAATCCACTTGGCTTCTGGCTTTCTCTTGCCCTGCGGCTATTAGAGGTTGTCATCAGTGAGTTGACGATTCAATATGATATCATCATAGACGAAGTAACTGGAGAAGTTCATGCTGAAACACTCTATACCATCGGTGAAGTCAAAGAACTCAAACACTTGGGAGTATCAAGACCTCCAAGTGAATATATCATTGATTCGATGGAGATTTCTGCAGTGCACTTCTTGTCCATCTTTGCAAGTGAATATTCAGTTGTCGGATCAACTGATGGTAATACTATTGCCGCACCTACAAATACTACTCCTATGGTTGACAACGTGACCATCGAGGTGGGTGACAGTGGAGAACGCGCTTTCGATATTGGGTTTGGTCGAAGTTATGACCTTGTGAATGAAACCACATCGACAGTTGTTAACAGCAGTCTTACTGCAATCAACACACTCCTTGGCGTGAGACTCAGTGATCTCATTCTCATTCTATGGCAGGCTCCTCTCTCAGGTTGGTTGTTCGCACACATGGCTTATGGTCTGTCCACCCAGCTTCAGAGTACCTATGCAACAGTTGGAGGAATGGTAAACAATGTCAATACAGCATTCACCAACACTAACTGGTGGTACGCAGTTACATTTCCAACCTGGAATGGGTTACGGGTTCAGCAAGATCCTGTTTATGTTGCATACTCGAATCTAGCAATAACTGGTGAACCTCCTGAAAGCGGTATTCTCGGTCTGATCCTCATTATAGGTGTAATTGCTATCATTGTCGTTCTAATCCGTCGAAGAAGATAATTTTGAATTAGTTCCTCGAGATAGTCACATATCCTCGGGGAACATCCCCCTCTTTTTCTTGATTCTACTATCGGGTAATTTAAGAGATGTACAGTATTGTCTGATTGTAGAGGACTTCAACGGTGATTTACGAAAGGTTGTGTAACAGCGCTTCTAGAATGGTTCCTTTGTCATGGAAATCAAAAAGGACTGATGATAGGGAGCTAACACGAGCAGTACGGTTCCTTTCTCCCATGATGATAGTTACTGCAGAAGGCGTTGTAGCAGCTGCTTATTTCTCCACTGTGATTATTCTCATTCTATCTCTGGGTCTGCTCACAGTTTTTGGGGTCAATCTTTTCATTACAGTCCCTCTTTCTATAATGGCTAGCATAATCACCTACTACATTGTGATATCATATCCAATCTCATTGATGAACAGCTACAAACTCGGTCTCTCTGAAGAAGCGGATTTGGTCTTTGAACAATTCATCCTTGTATTTCAGACTGGCGGCACTATCTTTGATGCGATTGAGATGATTGCTCAATCTGACCATCCATACCTTTCAAGTGCGTTTCGTCAAATTCTTGGAAGTATTGCGGAAGGGATTCCACCTGAGACCTGTCTGATGGACTTTGCAAAGGATCAACCATCTGATGATATTCGCAGATATTTCACAGCCATTGTTTCATCACTAGAGAAAAGGACCGACCTTCTTGACGAACTCTCAGGCGAATCTTTTGAAGCTGATCTTGCTCTGCGTCAAAAAAACTTGGAATTGGAAAGTCGCCTCCTTGTGGTGGCTGCATTGGTTACCTATGTACCAATCATGTTCACCCTTGCTATCTCACTTGCCGGATATGCAACCAGCATGACCGTACTCTTAATTGCACCAGTCTTCATTGCTCTTAATGCCATCTTACGCTCTCGTTTCTCTCGTCAATTTGCAGCTTATTTCGATAGACCACGTGATGAATCAGTGCTTGCACCTACGCAGAAAGAGATAGTCACTGAGTATGATGAATTCCTAAACCTCATGATTCTTCTTGGGCAACATCTTACAACTGGCGACACTCTTGAAGTAGCTCTGACATCGGTTCGTGATGATCTCGAACTAAAAGCTCAGAAGCTAGTTGATATCGCTATTCATGCAATCTATCAGGAAGGTCTTAGTTCTTCTGAAGCAATGGAGTTGGCCTCTAAGGCATCTCTTGGACAGAGAGTTTCTCAAATGATTACAATGATTTCATTGATGTGCGAAACATCCACGCACAGCGCAGGTGACCGTATCACAAGAATCGCATCGCGGCTTGTTAAACGTTCATCAGTTGCCAAGGAACGTGACTCAATTATTGCTGCTCAGAAGATGAAGGTATATCTTCTAACGCTCACAAGTGCAGCAGTCTTGGGGATGTTAGCATCGCTTGCTCCGTTTCTCTTCATAGGGGCTCTCTTAACTCAAGGTCCAACAATTAGCTTGGGTTCACTTACCGTATTTGATATTGCTCCGCTTCTGGGAGCTCTTGGCATCAGCACATTTTCTATGGGCTATCAAAATACAAAGATGGTCAATGGTGCAAGACCGCTGTTGATGGCAATGATATGTGGCCTCATTTTTTGGATATCATTCGCACTATCATCCAGTTTAATGAGTATTAATCTGATGTAGCATAGTTTATTTGTGACTGTGATATTTGTGATTCTAGTTAGGATGAGGTTATCATCATGCAAATCCCAATTTTAGACTGGACCCTTGCTGACATCATGCTATTCTTCCAGAATGACTGGACAGTAGCTTGGGTGCTCATACTATCCGGCGGTCTTTTGGCAATCTGGTTGTTGGAAAACATCACAGACCCTATCCCGCTCTTGGGTTCAATATTCGATTTACTAGTACACGTAGGAACCTTTTTGGGCTTCTTCGTGGGAATCTTAGACATATTCGTTGGATATGTCGTATGGACTGTTCAACCAGGAGCAACTATAGTTGCAGCTGTTCTGATTATTATGGGATTCTCACTCGTAATGAGAGTGCTCTCTAAGTTCCCATTGGCTCTAGTATTTGCTTCAGCAGTGGCAATTTTTGCGGCAGCAACAATGTATGGCTTCCTACAACCACTTACAAATGATACAGTGATTATGAGTATTGCTGGAGACATTATCAATTTCTTAATCTCTGGTAAAGGGCTGCTGATTATCGGCTTCATTGTATTCTGTGTGGTGTACGTCATAAGTGGACTGGTACTCGGTCTGTTAACAATAATCGGTAAGATATTTGCCTCCAGACCGGTAAGTGTAATCGTTGGACTTGCGGCAATCGCAGTTGGTGTGATTGTCATACTCAATCCAGCACTACTCGGACTAGTTGCTTGGCCATAAGTAATTGAGGGGTTCACTCCCCTCTTCTCTTTCTTTTTTCCTACCCGTCTGTCGGTTTTCTAATCTCACGGTAATATAGGAATTTCAAATCGCGATCACTATAGAATTCTGCTGCTTTATCGATTGCTTTCTTTGCAGCTTTTATTCCCTCTACTATATCCGAGAGGTATAGTTTTTTGTCGGGATCAATTTGAGAGTCGCTAAGTGTAAATCCCTCAGGTAACTCAAATTCTTCTGGTACCAGAAGTGCAACGCGGAAAGAAGACATACCTCCTTCAGATTCCAACCAGAGTTCGCAATACGTCATTAGTAGTCTCTTGAATTGTGCAATTAAGAGCAAATAAGCTTTCCATGATGTCCTAGTAAAAATAAGATTGGTGAATTAAAAATAGGTACTTTCACTTTTTTGATATAAATCTGAATTATTTCAAAGGGTTCAAATAGTAGCTTTGCATGTAATCTAGTTGATTTAAGTAGATACGAATACTATCTATGAACATTATCTATGATTGCTTAGATGATGTTGGAAGGAGGTTGAAAAAGTGTCATTACGTTCTGAGGAATCCATTCTCATGAAAGAAAAGTCTGATCTTGATGCTAAACTCGCAAAGCTGCAGCGAAACAATCCCAAGGCAAAATTACCAGAAAAAGATCATACTCGTCTTGAAGAGATTAATTCATTGCTGAAAAAGAAGATTATCAGTGTAACAATGACTCAGTCACTGGTAAACCATATTGATGATTTAGTTAAAGATCGCGTGGGGAGGTCTCGTGCTCAATTAATTGAGGATTCTGTTCGTTGGTTCTTGGACTTTACTGTGTTTAGATGGAATGAGAGGGGAATCTATGTGAATACATCTAGGTCTGTTTTTGAATCTGAGGCTTTGTCATCCCTGTTCTTCTCAAAATTAACTCCAACAGATCAATATGAACTTGGACTAACTGCAGGTAGTCAAGCACCTGTTGGTGATGTTGTTCGTTTACACCATGGATTGGATCCATCTGATGCGGGTAGTCGTGTTATGGTTCTCAGACTTCTCCAAGACAATGGTTGGGGTTCAATAACCTACAATGACCATGGTCTTATTGTAGTTGGAAGCCCATTCTATCCTGCCCCTTTCATCCGAGGTTATTTTGAATCGTTATTGAAAGTCAAGCTCGAAGTAGTAGAAACCAATGTGAAGGAAAATGTAGCACTTCAGATTGTAAAGTAATTTATCTGACTAGTGCAGACTCGAGAATCGCGTGGAACTAGTGGATATTACCACTCTTGTCCGATTTCAAGAATCTCGAATTCACTTTCATAGAGACCTGGAATACTTTCAATTGTTCGTCGAATATCAGGTTCCTTGTTTCTGATATTATCAGCTGAGAAGTACACTTCATAGATACATCTGTTCTCTTCAAAGCAGAACCCTGTGGTAAAGAGAACTTTGAGATCATGATGTTTGAAGAGCTGGGTCATGGTTTGCATCAGTGCTGGATTGACTTTTTCAACTTCCAGTCGTACTCTTGCCCCACCTTCTTTCATCATTGGGATAAGTCGAATCTCGCCTGATCTTTCAAAGTAAATTACCATGGCGGCTTTCATGCCATCAAGCTCTGCATTTTTGAAGAAATCTTCTGGAAGACTAATCTCTCTCTTCTTGTGAACGTCCGCAATCATTCCCTTTGTAAGTCCGGCCACACATATCGCCTCTAACCTGTAATAATGCAACAGAGTAATTGGAGTACTTGAATCTTCGTACCACCTACTATTAGGCATTTCTGGGTAAGATATCAGCAGGTTTTTTCATGTTTTTTTCAGAAACCCATAAAACAAAAGCGTGAATTTACTAGCTCAGCATTATCTTTGGTGATTAAAATGGGTAAAGAAGGCGGAATATACGTTTGTGACATTTGTCAACAAGTAATCGAAGTTAAGAAATCCGGAGTTGGAACTCTCGTTTGCTGTGGGCAGCCAATGAGGCTTTTCGAGGATGAGTAGAATACAGGATTACAGTTAGTTCTTGACACTTGACAAGGTTTATATTCACTCTACAAGGGCGAAGCAAAGTTACGGGGTATGTATCTATGTTTGAGCTACCGAGACCAGTTGTGAAGACGCGAGATCTTCTGAATCTCCGAGCCTACAAGACATCTGAGTTACTGGAATATGACGACAAATTTGTCTTGTATCCCACAAAGGAAAAGGATGGTAAACATCTCAAGTATGTTGTCTGGATTCTTAAAGAAACGCGTGTAGTCGGTATTGCCCTCCTCCGAGACCTTGCAGGTAAAATGGAAGAGAATGACGCTCAACGTGGAATGCTCGTTGGAGGTTCTAGATTTACTCCCGCAGGCAAGAAGTACGCAAAGGCTGCAAGAATCGAGCTTGTTGAGGGCGGATATGCTTCCTTTGACCTGTTCGAGCATGAACTGGTGCCCAAGCATTGGATTGCTAGTGATGAGGAAATCACTATGGTACTTACTCACTACAAGATCACAAAGTCTCAACTTCCACGAATTGCTAATGATGACCCTGCTGTAAAAGTCTTAGGAGCTCTTCCTGGTCAAGTACTTCGAATTGAACGTGATAGTTTGACTTCTGGCACCTCTTATTACTATAGATTAGTCAACTAAGAGTCCACCAAAATCTTGCATTTATTCAGTCATTCGACAATACTTATATCATTCAGCTCAAATT
>SDNZ01000209.1 GCA_004524565.1 Candidatus Thorarchaeota archaeon | reverse complement strand
TCCGAGTGCTATATTGATATCTCTATCAGCTTTTTTCATTGCCTCCTGAATTGAGTTTCTATCTGCATTAAGTGACAATGAATTAAAGATGGATTCTAGAGCCGCAATCTTGACCCTTTTTATTTTTAATTTCCATAATGTCAATAGCCAAGGGATCTCTTGGTTAACTGTACTAGATATGATATACAAGTTCAGAAGGGCAGCTGTTAGTGCATCCAATCCTTCTGGTACCAATGGTAATCGTGTCTCTTTAGGAATTCTTTCAGATACGATTCTGCTAAAGGTGTAAGAAAGTGAATCAATTTCACTTTCAGGTAACTCAGGAAGAATCGACTTGATTTGACCTACTAGAGTTTTCCCCTTGGGTTGCACTTTTCTCATGCTGATTTTAATTTCATCTCGGATAGTTTCATGCCCCAGAGCTCGATTTAACATATCATTGGACACAGGTGTCTTTGGAATAGACGACAGTCCATAGGTTTTTTCGAAACGTGGTATATCCAGCGGACTTGTTTCAATTTGCCACTCCACCGTCTTGGAAATCAATGCCCTTAGAATAGTGTGGTCGTGAGTCCTTCGGCTCTCTCGAAGCCACTCTGAAGTGGTTGACCTTCTGGACCTGTTCTTCTTCCTTGTGTTTGGCATCGTCACAACTCAGTAGTCTCGCCTGTACTTAATTTTATACCCTTATTCAATCAATAGGAGCTTATTAGTGTCAGCGCACACACTCACTAGCATGAGGCCAAATCAGCTAACTCTTGTTTCAATTGATGTTACAGAGGATAACTCACGAATAGCATTTGGTGAAACTTTGACTGAGAGCCTTTGGGACACAGTCAAGAATGATTCATTAAACATCATTCTCAGAGAGCCTGCTTTGCTTGAACTAGCATCGCGGAAAGATCCTGGCGTAATCGCGTATTGCGATAATCTTCTCCGTTCCGACGATCAAGAGTCGTGGTTCTCTGCGCTGAAAACTTTGGAAACTCTAAATACATATGATGCCGCCCAACGACTTCTTGTTCTTTGTGGAACCTCAAATACTGGTGATCGGAAAATAGTTCTCAATGTTCTTGCGCGTATCCTAAGTTCATCACAACGAGAAGGTTTCCGCAGACTGATTCGATCGGTTGTTACACCTGGTGAATTAGATGTATCAAATTGGACTCCAACTGCTCTTCGAGTTCTTGAGGCAGTGTGTGCAGAGAAAGGAATTCAAACCGTGGACTCAGCTGGTCTTCCACTTTCGAATCTCGAACTCTCTCTTACATCTACTGTTTATTCAGGACAAAAAAGCTAGTTCCTAGCCTTAATTCCTGCAAACTACGGCCTTGACCTATTGCAGAAGTCCATCATGAGTTTTACTGGTTAGAAAAGAAGCCCTCATAATCCTGCTTTACATACTCCATGACACAATCAACTAGATTTCTTCATGATTGCCTCTCATGTTGAATTTCTCACTTGTTAGGAAAGATTACGTACATTCTCTGCTAGGTTATCTTGTGAGAGAACAATGAACTTGATGTTCTATGTCCGAGACCCTACTCGGGTCATGCAACGGAGGTCTGACGATGCAGTATGATATCGTGACAATGCTCGCTGCAAATTTGGTGTTTTCCATTCAGGCTGCACCGGCAGTAGTCATTGTTGCGACTCTGATTCGTTCTCTGATGTTATTGTCAGGGAAAAAACGAGCATTTAGATCCTGGACCCGGAATGCTTTGTTATCCGCATTAACCATAATCTTCCTTCCTGGGATGATCATCAATACTGGTGTCAGATATGCAATTTGTTCTCTGTTCCGTATTGACCTCGAAGGTGTTGCCGCCGGGAGTACTTATGCAGAGCTTAACCTGTTTCTCAAAGTGGATTCACCACCTCGAGTTGCAGTGTTGATATCTGCTCTATTTGTTAGCACTCTTGTCTCAATCTTCATTGGCTTCTCTCTACTTTTCCTTCCTGTCGTCTTGCTAGCAGGTATGCCGGTTATACTACTTTGCTGGTACCTCTCCCTCTCTGTTCTCTTCAACAGTTCTCTACGAGGAGGGGATGTTTCACTTTTAGGAGCAGCACTACGTAAACATCCTGGGAAAGGAATTGTTGAACTAATCCTAGCACTATCGCTTTTGATAGTGTTCTATAGTTTCTTCGCATGGGGGATTGGTGCATGAGACTGCGACGAAGCTGGTTAGCATATTTGTCCCGGGTCGATCCTCGTTTTAGTCCACATCCCTGTACATATTCCGCACGTGGCAAGCTCTGTTCTCTTACACGCCCCTATTACTACTTGTCGCAGAACGATCGGCCCGTTGGACACCCTTTATTGAATATAATGATTTCAGAAGGAGGCGCTATCACCAAATGAAACGTATTGTATTATCTCTATTCCTTGTCTGCATGCTGTTTGGTAGTATTCAATTTGCTACTGGTCCTAACGAGTTGGTTCTAAATGAACCTGGTATCCCAAATGATATGGATGACTTCAGAGTTATATCTGCGGACCCAGGAGTGATAGTTCCTACAAATCCATACATTGTACTTGAGCTGGTTGGGGGAGATATCTCTAACACAGGATCCGACTGGTCATCACTATTGGATGAAATGGGAATTCCCAATATCCTCCTTCAGGTTGGCGATATTCTAGCAGACCCTTCCTTGTTGAATAATGCCCCTGCACTCCTTATTGATGGGAGTCTTGGATCATCTAGCGGAACACAGGTCTCACAAGTACTGGTGAACCTACTCATTTCTGAAGATATCCCATTGATTCTTACTGGACGGTCGGCTTGGATGCTGCATCGACTCTCAGGGCGAAGTCCTCCCTCACAGACTGCTCCTGTTGCGACGACTCTTGCAACCGAGCCAGGGTATGCAGGAGCAGTCTTCCTTTCACAACCTGTACCTCTTACAATTGGAGCTGCACTAAGTTCTGAATCTGGACTAGTACTTCCTGTTGATGCGATCCACACCGAGATGTCATTGTTAGTTAATCTGACTGGTAGTTCATCAGCAACAACTTCTCCCCTCAGATTTGATTCATGGCCATTGGACATCTTTCTATTCGCTTTTGAGACTCCTTCTCTTCTCACATCCACTGGTCGAGGTCTCTTGGAAAACACTGTGGCATATTGCACTTCTATGCGTGAAACCACCACAGCGACTGAACTAGGTTTGCGTCAGACCTCTGAAGGAGACCTACTCGCTGGTGGACTCAATTATGTCCATTCACCCCTTCTTATTTCAACTTACTATGCAGTTCACTCTGTTGCTGATCTACTCGACGGAACTAGCTGGACTAACTGGGTCACTGACAATACTCCATTGATTCGTGATATTCTCAATACTCTGATGGTAGATTATGGAGCAGAAACTGGATTCATGACTTCGACTATAGACCGTGTTGTGAGTTGCCAGAGTACCGCTCAAGGGCTTTGGTTGTTGATAACACTGGGTCTTTCTGCAGAGTTTCCAGTAAGTGAAATTGTTGAGTATCTTAGCTCACGCCAAGAAGTAGATGGTGGATTTGATAATTACATTTCAACGACCTTCTATGTAACTGAAGCCCTCGCAGTAGCAGGACAGCTAAGCGAAATCTCAACGTATGACTTGGAGCTCTGGTTGAGGTCTCTTGTGATAGATGGTTCGAAGACTAGCGATCCCGATCTTTGGGGATCTATTGGTTCCAATCCTGTCAGTATTTCTCCGTGTACTAATTATGCGCTTGAGTATCTTAGGTCTC
>SDNZ01000074.1 GCA_004524565.1 Candidatus Thorarchaeota archaeon | reverse complement strand
TTTCTTTGAGAGGACTTGTTGATGGTGGGGACTCCTCAAACGAATATGCCTCCGTGGTGCTTCTCAATACTGGTGAATCTGCAACTATTTCAGTTTCTAGCATCTTTGAATCTATACCATATAACTGCCCAGTTGCAGCTTTCAGGAGTTGATCTACATCCATTCGTTTATGCTGGAGTAATCTGTCAAAAGCAGCAAGTGGAATTGATAGTACAATGATCCCCCCTGTAAGAATTAAGGTCCATTGATTCTGTTGGAAACTCAGGTCGGCAAGTGAGAGTGTAGCAAGTATCACTAGAGGAATTAGAAAAATGAAATACAGAATACGATTTCTTACAACTCTCTGATTGAATTCCTCATTGGTTAGCGTCCAAGTGCCTGATGGTCTCAGGCTCTTATCTAGCATTTTACTTCTCACACCAAAAGAATCAACTCCGATAGATCCGGGATAGGAACTATGTGGAACTCCTTCTTGGAGAACTTTCTTTATGAATACACCAAGTTCTCCTTCCGTTTCTTGGAATAACATCAGTCCTTCTTTTGCAGTTTGATCAGCATCTGTCAAAATTCGGTGGTTTAATTTTTCAACTACATCAATGATATACTTTCCACCAATTCTTTGATAGATTACTGCCTCTCCTTTTGGCGTTGAACCCTCCATTCCAAAAGTAGGAGTGAATCGACCACAACACAGAGTTGTTGCTAAGAAGAAGATGAAAAGAGAATCGATGGTATTAATGGCTAATCCAATTGCTCCTTCAGCTAAACCTGTGTAGATTGCAGCTAAGGGAAAAATCAGGAAGAATGATGCAACCATAAGAAAAGCTGAAACGCCTAGACTTTCATATGCTCCAATCAAAATAATCCCTGCAACACAGCCGATTCCTACTGTAATAGATCCCTGAAAAAGTGTGAAGGAAAACATTGCCAAGTTCCCAAATATTTCTGAACTAACAGTAGCTGCAAGTGTCAGGAAAAGGAAGAATGCTAGGGCTATGAGTGCAAAAGGACCGAGGATTACCCATTTCACTTTCTTCATTGTTGATGAAGCATCATGTGGTTTTGCTTGCATTCCCCTCAGAAATTTTCCAACAATCATTGCTACGATCATTGGAATTGCAATTAGGATTGGGAACAATTCAACAATATATGGAGCTGCTTCAAATGCCACGCTATTTCAAACCTCCCACGATAGTTACCCAGCTTTACGACCCGCCTATAATATTATGTATTGATATTCTTGAATGTCAAGATTTCAATTAATTTCAATACAACTAGTACTTCTCTTCCACCTGATGAATCATCGCCTCTAATGCTGTTGATTATAATTAGTGGAACTGGTGGTATAGTAGTCATCATTGTGGTTTTCAGCATAAGGAGGAGACGTATGAGTAGTTAGCTGAACACTCTCTAATTAGTCGAGGGGTTTTGGGTCACTGACCTTGAGTCAGTGCTCTCTTTCTCCAGTAGTTGCCAGAATAAAATAGGGATAGACGTAATTCTGAAAATCATCATCATAAAGTTGTCAGTCAATTTATTATGATACGTTGTTACTTTCTAGCACTGAACATATCTTAACGCACGAGAGGTTTCTCAAAATGAAGATGCCAGAAAAAGTACTCTTTCTGATTTTAGTTGTTGCAATGTATGTGACAATGATTGTTGCCAAAGTTCTTGCAGCACCAGTGGGTTTCTATGGTGTCTTAACTGTAACTGCTTTTGTGATTATCCATGGAATTCGATTCTATGGTTGGAAAACTATGCTCATTTTTGTAGTCATCACCTTTCTATTATCTTGGAGTTTCGAGTCTCTCAGTATAGCTACTGGATTTCCTTTTGGTAATTACTACTACACTGGTCTAGGAAAGATAGGTGAAGTCCCCTGGGTAATTATGCCTGGATACTTGAGTATGGGATACCTGTCATGGCTCATTGCACATATTTTGACTGGTCATTTTGAAACGAAGATTGATGGAAGTAATATGTTAGTTATCCCCTTTATTGCATCCTTTGTGATGGTCATGTGGGATGTTGTGATGGATCCGATTATGTCAACAATTCAGGGTGAGTGGGTATTCCCAGGTGGAGGATTCTATTTTGGAGTTCCACTTACGAATTACTTTGGATGGTTTTTGACCATCTTCTTGATCTATCTGGTATTTGCTCTTTTTCTTTCCAAACAAAAGAAGATGGATAAATCCCCCAATATTGGTAATAGACTATTCTGGATTGTGATACCCATCATGTATCTTGGAATGGCTCTGCAATATCTCCTAGCACCATTCTTCGCAACAGCTAATCCGGATATCTACTGGTCATTGTTCCTAGTGGCTATTTACACAATGGTCTTCGTGAGTTTAATTACGATACACCGAGTATATCATGATATTAAAGGAAATTGAGGCGCACTACTTAGGCATTCGCAAAGATTTCCTTCAGAGGTTCAATGCTGTCCCCCACAATCTCATAATCCAAAATTTCTCCAAGGCCACTCTCATGTAACCATCTTAGATAATCCACACTTGGTGGGTCTCCTCCTACGATTTGTACTCCCACTGAATCACAAGCAACTGAATCTGTGCTAGCTATGATTGTGTTGAAAGGAACTGGTGTACCTCTCAATGGCATGAATCCTTTTAGTCCCACGAATCCGTCGACAACTGTCATTGTTGGAGGTAGGGTCTTACACACATCATGAATCACATTATGCATACCTTTTCTGTGGAACTTCATCTTCATTCGATCAGTGAGCATTCCAAACATATTCTTGAGACCCATTGTAACTGTCACACTATTGACACCTTTCAGTTTCGCCGCACTGATAATTGCGGACTCTGTCGCAATCTTCGCAACCTTGAATGATTTCAAGGCTTTTCCATCAACTACTGTGAGTTCGACTTTTTCCTGTGATTTACTCATATTGATGAATTCTACACCCACTCGGTCAAGCATCATTTTCATTCCAGTTTTTACGACTGCTTTATCTGCCTGTGTAGAAGTTGCATCGCTTTCGACAACAAGAACCTCTTTCCCGAGGTCTCTTACTCTTTTGATTAGAGCTTCAACCATCATAGGATCTGTAGTCGTTCCAGTATCCCAAGTCTTAGGAACCACAAAATTGACTTTGATGAGGACTCTATCCCACTTAGATAGATCCCCCTCGAAATCTATTCCATTTAAAGCTCGATATACAGTTTCGAGATTCCTCTCGCCAGTAGCAACAGAAACTAATGACATTCTGAATTTCTCCAATAAAGAACATAAAAATTCATGTTTTACCGTATATTAATACGGCAATTTAGTTCAATACATCTTAACCTATATTAATAGCTATTAGGAGGCGCGGGTATTGCAACGACATGCCTTATGAGGAATGCCTTGATGAATACTAAGAAACTTACTTTGATTTTCCTCTTTCTACTAGCTTCACAAATATTGTTCATTTCGTTTTCAGCGATGTCGGTTAATTTTTCTGAGAACAACAATATAGTGAACCTAGTGGAGGAGCAAAACTACATTTCAGAGACTGACTTGAATAGAGTCGAAACAAGGGTTGATGCATTCGAAAACGGTGCGTTTGAGAGTTGGGATAATCCACACCAACCATCCGATCTTACAACATCTAGAGACGTTATGATTGACTTTGATTTAGAAGTATCAATTGTCAGTGAAGGTGCTAGGTCTGGCAGATTGATGGCAATGGGAACTGATGTTAATCATCCAGCAGGCGCATATTGCAATATCCAGTCATGGTCTTCTCCACTCAATCCCACAAATCTTACAGTTTCCTTTGATTACTATATTGATTTACTTCCAAATCCACAACTTGGAGACCGTCTTGAACTAGTTATTCCTTTCAACACTAGATATATTCACTATAATATTGGTTCAACTACTAATCCTGCTAACACATCCACCCATGTCTACTGTGAGTTAGATGTTGGCGCTCTTCAAACATGGAATACATTTGACCGTAACGTTACCCAAGATTACATAGATGCTTATGGAATCCTTCCGACACAATTGGACAGGTTTGTTTTCTATGCATACAGTTACGACTATACGTTAACCCGAGTATACATTGATGATGTGAATTTCGTGAATAGCACCAATGTCATTGTTGGTGGTTCAGTGAATGGTGGTGATTTCGAAGTAGGTTATTCAGGTTCATTCTGGTACTTTTATGCTGATACTGGTTTAGGTGATATCTCTCAGAGTACAACAAGAGTGGAAGGAGATTGGAGTCTGAACACGACTGCAGTAGGTTTTGGTAATGAAGGAGAATGCAGTGTATATGATGATATAAATAGGCGACTTACATCCAGCAATAAAGACGAGTTCACTTTCAGTTGGAATATCGCAGATTGGCAAGTGTCTACATCCGACTCCAGAGCATATTCTAGACTATACATCAATAATATGACTAGCCAGTTCTTCGTCTACTATCTCATTGGTTTCGGTGGTACTACCCCAACGATTGGAGGTTCAGATGATATTGTTATCTTTGTAGACGATTTCAATACAACTGGAACTTGGAATCTATTCAACCAAAGTGTGTTCGATGATGTACAGATAAGATATCCTGGTTCAGATATTGAAGTTTCTGAAATCGCCTTCTACGCAACTGCTACAACCAGTGGATCAAAAGTGACAGTTCTATATGATGATGTTTCTTTTGTCACTTCCATTATTCATGATGAAGGTTATGAGGATCAAGGTGATATTGGAAATCTAATCTATGGTTGGGATACTGGTTTTGGTACTGACCCTTCACATACTGTAACTGATTTTACAGCGAATGGAGACAAGGCTGCAAATATCACAATTGTTGATGACGATGAAATGGAACTCTATCAGGAGCTAGCTATAGATTTAGTGTTAAATGAGAATACGGAAATAATTCTAGACATGAACTGGTACATCGACACTCTCAATGTGTCCTCCAGTGATTATCTGGTGTTTATACTCAATTTTGATGGCAATTCAATAACATTACCAATTATGAATACGAGTGTTTTGGATTTAGAGGAATGGGATTTCGGTGAAGAGGATGCCTTTCTTACTCAACCCGAAACAAACACAATTGGAGAATGGGTGAATTGGCAAATTGATATTGTCCATACCTTCGAGGATGCTTTTGGAGAACTACCTGATACAACACTTTCTGGAATTGATATTCTTGGGTTCGCAAATGTAAGTAGTAGTTTGATTGTAATCATGGATGATTTGTATATCTACTACGATTCAGCTCCAGAAATTACACAGGTTACAGAAACTCTACCACTTGTGGTTGAAGTCGGTGTATCTGTAGAGATTTCTGCAGAAGTCATTGATGCGACAGAACGAGCTGTTACCCTATCTTATCGTGCTGATTCTGGTATTTGGACAAACGTCTCTATGCCAGAGACTGCAATCGATACATTCGAGATTGAATTCAATGTTCCATGGGGTGTGATAGAATACTTTGTTACTGCTACCGATGCTTTCGGAAAGACCGATATTGCAATGGATGGATCTGAGTATTTTGCATTCACTGTAATAGATACAATCGCTCCTGTTATTTCATTAGCGCCCGCAAATGAGTCTAGCGTAAGCGAGGTGGTTTCCATTGAAATCAATGTAACTGATACTGGAAGTGGATTTGCAGGCGCGGAACTCTTCATTGAGGGGACCTCAATCGCTAACATCACTGAAGATTCAGTAACTATTTTTTGGAATACTACTGCAGTGCCAAATGGTGAGTACAATATAACCGTAGTTGCTGAAGATAATGCAGGTAACACAGCCAGTGTTTCTCATCTGGTTACTGTGGAGAATACTACTCCAACAACGACAACTACAACCATAGGTGGCGATGTTGATCCCACTGGAGTAATTGTAGTAATTATCATGGTTGCTGCTGGAACAGGTATTATAATCATCTATATCATCATTTCAAAGAAGCGATAAATTGGACTATGTCCAGTCAATATAGGCTGGACATTCTCCCTCTCTTTTTCTCACACTCTATACTTCTTTTACCCATACATGAACATTTGTTCTACTGAATCCCAATGAGTCGTATAAGCGAGTTGCTTCCTCTGTACTTGCAGCTCCCAAAATAACTATTGCAATTGCACCATGTTTCTGAAGCCTTCGAATGCATTCCAGCACAATTGCCTTTCCAAGACCTTTCCTTCTATGGTTTGGATGTACACCTACTGGTTCAACTTCAGCTAGCTTGCTAATTGGATCCATTCTACCTGTAGCAAAAGCAGCAAAGGAACCATCTGGTGCAACAACAACAATATCCCGCTCTGAATGATAGAAATCAGCCTCACTGTATATCTTAGCAGCCTCTAGTGTCATGAATTCTCCACAATGTGAAAAAACAGAACCTTGAACTGCGCGGTAATTTTCGAAATCTTTCTCGATATCTACATGTCTTATGGTATAGTCTTCAGGGAGTGTGTATTGTGGGACATTGTAATCATGAGGTAGGATGCGGTTGTGTTCGCACACTCCCTTATTCTCGTAGCCACAGTTCTCCAGAAGTCTTTCACGTAATGTATCCCCTGCTTCCACTATGAAGTACATCTTTGTTTTTGTATCATTTTTTTTCATTTCTTTGAATTGCGTTTCCAAGGCTTCGACGAGGGTCTCTTCAAAATTTCGAAATTCTGGATGGATAAAGATTCGAAACTCACCACATGGTTTGGAAATTGTGACTGCCACGATACCAGTTTTCTCCTCCTCCCAGATCTTAACATACTCATCCTCTGCATCCTTATAGGGGGGTCCACATGGTCCTCTCCATGAATTCTCAAACATAGACGGAATCCAGTTATGAAATGTGTTGGTTATTTGATATGTATCAATGAGGAACTTACGTACCTTGTCAAAGTCGACATGACGATGGAATGAACGCTTAATGATAGTCATCATACTCCACATTAAGACGCCAATTTTATCGTTTTAAAAGAGTTCTCACAAAAGCAGAAAAAAGAGTGAGGTCCCAGCTCCATAGAGCTGGGATTTGTTTTGGCAATTATGCTATTTCTTCTTTAAGATAAAGATATAGATTATCAAAACAATACCAACTGCCGCTACGATAATAACAATTAACAAAATGCCTGTGATGTCTGGCGGTGGTGTTGGAGTAGTTGTAGCTGTGTTTGAAACAGTTAGAAGATGTGTCACTGTTGCTATGTTTCCTGCATTATCTTCAGCGACCACTGTGATATTGTACACACCATTAGCAATCGCTGTCGTATTCCAAGCAATACCTACTGTATCCTGAGTAATAGTTGATATCGAAACACCTTCAATGAACAGCTCGGCACTAGAAAATCCACTTCCAAAATCAACTACTTGTATCTGAATATAGGTGAGCCCACTAACAGTTGACCCATTTGCTGGAGTCAAAGTGATGATAGGATTGGTAGTATCAACAGCATTGAACAAGAAGTAATCTCCTCCATCCATAGCAATCGTAGTCTTACCAAAGGCATCCACTGCTGTGATGAAATACTCTGTTTCAAACCAAGCAACTTGGATATCTACAGAATAGTTCCCTGGAGTTACTGTCTCATCCATTGTGATATTCACCCACGAGCCACCATCAATACGATAGGATAGTGTCACATTCACATCAGTTGCATCAATAACCTCTGCAGAGATACAAACAGTATCATCTACTTCCAGATTTGTAGCTGGATTTTGAGATGTACCTGTAATCTCTGGTGCTGCATCATAGTAAATGTAGAGATCATCAAAGAAGACAGTTAGGTTACTTCCAGTTACTGCTTCAGCAAGGAGTTCGAAATTGTAGATCTCGGTATCCGGAAGATATCCATAGAGTAACTCATAATCATGAACAATATCACGCTGGAAGTTTACCCACTCTCCAGTTACTATTGGGTCTTGGAGAATGATGAAGATTGCATTTCCCTCTCCTTCGACATCATTTTCAAAGGCATCCGTAGAGTTTGCAATGACATAAGCCAACTGGTGACTTTCAAAATTGATGTTGAAGAGAATATAATCTTCAGATGACGTATTGAAGTAATCAATATAGACGTTGAAATCGAGAATGAGTTCAGTTGTTTCATCAATTATCAAATCATGAAGATCATGATCAGTGTAGAAAGAGTCTTCCACAATTGTAAGATTCGATGCCTTATCTCCATTAGCTGAGAAGTCTGTAACAGTGAATTCGCTATATCCTGGTGGAGATGTCCAGCCCTGTACTGCTTCTCCAATCGCATTCTGATGTTCGTAGTCCATATCATTCAAAATTGATGGTGCAAAGGTAATATCATCAATGAGCAAAGAGATTCGGGAATCATCCACCCAATTTCTGACTTGGAAGCTGATTGTATCAACCCATAGATTTTCAGTAATGTATGAACTTCTATAATCTTCCAAGATATTTCTATCAAAGAAATTCCACGAACCTGTGACATTAAAGTAATTCACCGCGAATTTCATATCATTGCCAATGATAAGCATCGGTAGGGTACCTGAACCACCAACGAACATATAGTAGTACATAGTAGACCAGTAAGTAGAGTTTGTAACCGATACAGCAACTCGTGCATAGAGATGGGTAGATGGATTAGTATAGTTCTCAAGCTTCCACCAGAATGTCAGATTGTCGTTATTATCATCTGAGAGCAGCTTATCTGGATTAGTATAGGCATACGCATATGCACCATTATCTTTTCTGACTGCTGTTAGGTTCATACTCCACGAACCACTATGACTATCTGAGCACTGAGCAATATCACCAGCTCCGTTGTGAGCACCGGACTGCCATAATCCCATAATCTCAAAGTTACCTTCTCTGATAGATCCACCATAGATTACAGTCGAGCCATTAACAAGGTTCAAGTCATCATAATACACACGAGTGTATTCGAAAGGTGTGCGGGTTTGAATTGTCCATTCAATTTCTCTATATTCGGTTGGGACTTCAGAAAACGCATCAATGTAATCACTAGTTAGATTACGATGTAAATGATTCCATGTCTGGAATGTGCCGCTAATCTCAAAATAGACATCAGACGAAGAAGCGTTCGAATTAGCAGTTTCACATCCAAGATAATAGTAGAGGTGTTTGTAATTGATATTGATATCAATTCGAACATAGTCTTGATTGATTGGAGTACCAATAGTGTCTAGATACCAATCCAAATCTAATGTTAAATTAATAGGATTTGTCCAAGGTGGCTGTGACTGATAGACTAGGTAAGTATCTACAGGGTGATACGTATCCATAGCTCTTGCTTCCATCCCAATTGAATGAGAACCTTCGTTGAAGATCGTCGATTCAATCCAAACATCAGTTTCCTCTGTTCTTAATGTTAAGAAGTCATATGGTTGGTGTGGATTTGACCACTGTTCCACTCCATCATTCGGAAAGACATTAGCTTCCAATGTTGCTCTTGCAAGATCAGTTTCTGCGATTAGTGCTGCTGATTCTTGCGAGGTAGTTTTTGCACTTTTCATACCAGTGTCATTGGTCATAATGAAAATTGGTGACACCATGAGAAGCACAAGAAAAACTGTCAGTAATTTCTTTAACATGAGATTCCCTCTTGAAAAGAGTTCCACAGAATATTGCCGCTTGTCCAATGCTTATGTAGTTTTTCAGTTGCCTTTTCTCTGAAGAAAGGAATTCCTTCTGTATTCATTTTCTGAGTATACGAGCCAGTGCGTATTGAAGTCAAATCGAAGTATTTATTGGACCCAGAAACTGAGTATGGATTCCCAAGTATGAATAGAAAGGGTTCTCTCGAATACTCGAAAAATAGGGTTAACAAGTTAACCCTTCGGTTTTCATTAATTCCATTCAGAAGTGGATCTCAGTTCAATCTCTAAGACTTTGATACCCCAACTCGTAAGAGTTGGTTCAAGTTTTTGTCGGAGTTCCGTATAGAGCGAATCCTCATCTATCATGACAGTATCTCCTGGAAAAGATTCACCTACCTTCTGAACAGTGTGTTGGATAATGTTGAAAATTGATTGTTGATAGTCCTTAATAGCTAATACAACTTTCTGGACATCGATGATTCTCCAGTTTACAAATCCGGTGAGTCTGTTCTTTGAACCATCGCTAGTTGTGTACAGACCAGTATCGATTATTGTTTGCTGCACTTGAAGTGAAACCGTCATTGCCGCTTTATCTAGAATTGGTGTCAACCAGATAATTCCCGGTCCTCTGATTCCTAGAAATTTACCAAGTCTAAGAACTGCAACACGATCCCATTCTTTTACGATCTTAATTCCACTTCCGACAAAACACAGCATGAAGAATGATAGCAATAGAACCAAACCAATCAAGAGAAATTCTATTTGTAACTGCAATTAGAAACCCCACATGCGTGTATCTTTGAAACAAGATATCTCTTTCTTCTAATAATTATGCCATTACATATACAAAGCAAAGTACATCATTGAACCCAAGAATATTGGGATGATCCACATAATCAATGCCAGGCGCATCCAGTTTTTCGTTCCACACTGGAGGGGTGTTTCATTTTTTATTGCAAGAATGAATCTGGTAGCGAACAATGCACCAAGCAGAATGGTAACGGTGCCCAAAATTGCATGAGCAACGATTGGAATTCCATAAGCATCAAATGTGATTAGTAATCTTGGTGCCATCAGTAAAATCGTTGTTGCAACTGTGATGAGTAATACTGACAGCATAATATTTCCGTGTGTCTTGAAGGGTTTTCTCTTTACATACCCGATAACTAGTAGTACAAGTGTAATATATTGGAGTATCAGATTGATATCGACAAGAATAGGTGCAGAGCTTCCGAACAGTACCATTTGTAAACCTCAATCTGCAGTATTCGTTCAATGAGATAAACCCTGCGCCATTCCAGATTCATATTGAAAGGAGTTTATCAATGTCTATAAGCATTAGCATACATGAGGCGGACCGAGCAGACCAAACTATCAGAATTTACCGAGTCAAAGAAAGAAACCCCTCCTTCAAGTCCGTCCCCTGAGAAACCTACTACCACTCTCTTTGTGACAGAACCCCTCCCTCCCAGACCGAAGGGACAGATGTGGTACAAGAAGACTAATGCAGGCGAACAATGGGGGGTATGTAACTTCGATGGGACAGTCCTTTTGGTACAGATCATCAATGGTCGATTACAAGCCCATGGTGAAGAAGCGGTTTGCAAATGGTGTGGCGGAGTTCTTGAGATTCGAGAAGACAAAGTATTCTGTAATAGTGCTTGCAAGAGATATCAGGGAGAATTCTCAAGCAATCTAGATTCCTACCTATGGTGGGAAGGAGCCAAGTCGTACACACTCAGGAAGTTGGTTGCGGAAACAGAAGGTCTCGAACTTGAATCAAGAGACCTCGATTCTATTTCGTACGCTCCTAATTGGTCCATTCTCTACGAGTACGCAGATTATATAGAGGAAGATGATGAACCATGATTCTGTAGCGAAACAGTAATTAGACTAGTTACGTTAGCTGCTAATTCAATTGGTGAATTATTATGTCAGAAATACCAATGCCGGAAGGTGGAGCTACGAGCTCAGGTGCAAGACCTCAAGCAGTGACTATTGCAGGTTGGTTGGTTCTTCTCGAATCTATAACAGGACTGATTATTGGAGGCTTTGAATATGCTGTTTGGGAGAATGAATTATCTCTCCTAGGTGCAGTAATGGCACTTGTTGGGTTCTGGATATATTTCCAAATTCTAAAACAAGACCTTTCTGCATGGAATATTGCAGTGATATTCAATGTCATCGCAATCGTTCTATACGCAGTAGGTTCCAATATCCCTGGTGTTGGACTTAGTATTATTTGCTTGTTATGGCTTATAGCACCCAATACAAAGGTACATTTTCATTAATAGGCCAAGGCTGGAATTTCCAGCCCTCTCTCTTTTTATTAGTTATTTGATATCATATTTCGAGATTCATCACTATTAATCTGTGTGAAATTTATAAGCATTTGAATCTGAGAGCTAGTGTCGTGCGACGGAATGGGTGATAATACTAAATCCGGAATTTACCACCGATTTGCTATCAGTAATCTCATTCATCTATCAGACGCACTAAGTCGTGGGTATAGGAGTAGGAAAATTGACAAGTTCAATAGCTAACAAACTTGTGTGTTTCTTTGTAATTGGGATTCTTGGTTGCTCGTCGATGATGGGTATCATGTCGATGCCATCAATAAATCAACTCAGTAGTGAAGAGGAATCCAGTACAAGAATTGATTCATCGAGTGGAGTGAATCCAATGTCGGATTGGCTAATACCTGATGATGATGAGAATCTTGTTGATATGAGAGATTATCTAGATTTGTATCGTGAAAACGCAGTTACCACTAGTCATTATAGTACTTCAAAATCATCTGATATCAGTTCTGGATTTGAGTTTTCGTTTACAGCAGAAAATGACCATCTTTCTATTGAGGCGATAGTTGAGGATTATGGAATTGCTACATATTCTTTTGATGAAGGGGCGTTTAATGCACTGGTGATTCCTAATATGGATCTATCCAATACCTACGGTGAGCCTGTCTTACCCTACAAGAAACTCATGTTCAATATTCCAGACGGAAAGGAGGTTCTGGAGGTTAGAGTCACAAGTGTTTCAACAGAACAGATATTCGGATTGAAACTTGTTCCCGGACCAAAGCCAGTAGCTATCTATGGGGATTTAGGACCTGATCCGACATTATTCTTTGAACCTACGTTCTATTCATCTAATAGTATGTTACCTTTCGATATTATAGAATCACAAGTAGTGTATAAGGGGGATGAACAGGCACTTATGGTTACAGTATCTCCACTTCAGTATAACCCAGTATTAAAACAGGGAGTTCTGCATTCTGAGATCAGTATCGATGTCCATTTCAGTGATCTTGTGACAACTGAAGAAGTCACATTCCAAGGATGGAGTAATTATGATGGGGCGAACTACACAATCATCACCACAGCTACATTCCTACCAATTCTTTCTGATTTTATAGATTGGAAAACTAGTATTGGATTTGATGTTCAAGTTGAAACTGTTGAAGATATTCTAACTGGATTCAGTGGACGAGACAATCCTGAGAAAGTTCGTACATTCATCACTGCTGCGTATACTGAAAATAACACCGGCTATTTCCTACTCATTGGTGATTGTGATATTGTACCTGTCAGGGAAGTCTGGGATCCAGCAAATGCTGGTCAAGGTTTAGATAATGGAACACTCCCATCGGATTTCTACTATGAATGTCTCGACGGTACATGGGATGACAATGGAAATGATGTGTTTGGAGAATTTGATGATGATGTAGATCTCTTTCCCGAAGTAAAAGTAGGTAGACTACCCGTCCAGCTACCCTCTGAAGCAGAGCATGTACTCACCCAAATCATTAGTTACGAAAGTGAACCTCAAGATGGAGATTGGATGAATGATTTCATGCTCATCGCAGTGGACTGCTTTGGTAGTGGTGATGGTGTAGTGATGTCTGAAGGAGAGCTGAATCAGAAGTACCTATTCGATTCATTCTATGATGTTTTCCGTTACTATCCCACCGATGGTTCACTCTCAAATACTGCTATTCTCGCAAAAATGAATTCCGGTGTGGGTATTGTTGACTTCTTCGATCATGGAGCATATGATGTCTGGGTTGATGCTATGGACTTCAACGATGCTCTCAATCTTGAAAATAGCAACAAGAGCTTCTTTGCATTTGCAATGGCTTGTGAGACCGCCGCGTTTGATGTCGAATCTGTTGAGCCCACTATTGGTGAAGCCTTCTTCAGAGCTCCATTGGGAGGTGCGTCAACATACATTGGTGCCACAAGAATTGCATGGGCGGGTGAAGATTGCTTTGATGGTTTTCATAATCATTTCTGGGATTTCTTCATGAATGCTGCACTTGCTAACCATGAAGCTCGACCAAAAGATGCGTTTCATGAGTCATTAAATTATATGGCTACAACTTTCGATACTACTAACGGACCTACTCTGGAAGTCTTCTATCAGGCAATCTACTTTGGAGACCCCGCACTTGTAATGTATTGGAAGCACAATGTAACAACTACAGCAGAGATTGTAGAAGTAGATGAAGCTGTTACTGTGAATGGTACATGCCTTCTATATAATAATAGACCAATCGTTGACAGTGTGGATGTCACAGTGAAGGATTCAATTGGTGATATTGTGTATTCCGGAACTACGGTAACTGATAGTGAAGGAAAATACTCTATCGGTTTCATCGCAAGTATCTCCCCTGGTGAGTACATGGTTGAAACCACAATAACTGAACCCTTTGAGTACATTGCTGTCACGACTTTTAGGGTTGGCACTTTGGATGTATCCTTCAGTCTTGACAATAATGCGATTTACAATACCTTCCTGAATTTCACTGGTACAGTGGCGAATGATTGTAGTGGTTCTGTTATCTTATTAGACGATCAGAATGTAGAAATCTCAAGCAAAGTCATAACAAGTAGTGGTGGAGTCTTTTCAGATTCAGTTAATTTGACTGATTTTGGTCCACTCCGACTTCTTGTTCAATTTGATAATGGAACAGCTACAGGTGGTTATCATATTTATCTAAAAGTCATTAAAGGCGAGATTCTCATTATCGCAGACAATGCTGGCGGATCGGGACCTGATTATCCAGGAGGCTGGGCTGACCATAACTTTGGCGATGCATCAAATCCTGGAGATTATGTCTTAGCATTAAAGGATGAGTACAATGTGACTGTTTTCTGGACAATGCATGAGACAGCGCCTACGATAAGTTTGCTAAATCAATATGATGTGGTTATAGTCACAACTGGTGATAATGAAGGAAATCCGTTGAATGCACCCGATGCATACCTTCTTGATGTTCTTCAGGACTATCACGATAGTGGCGGTGATATCGTGTTTGAGGGTGGTGCAATATTATCTGCACTACAAGCAATTGAATTGAGTAGATTTCCAAATCTATTCCATGTATCCTTCACTGGACCTATCTCAAACACTGGATCATCAGAGCTTGCTCATACAGGACATCAAATAATGTCGGGTCTTCCAACTACTATACCTCTAGCTGATGGACTTGGTGCTGATGAAATGGATTCCTTCGATCCAGCTAATGGGTCAGTTCATGTTGCAGGTTATTCTGGACATAGTGGAATTGCTGCACTCTCTCCTGTTTCCGGTGTAGGTGGCATTGTCTTCATTGGATTTGCAATTGATGCAATAACTAACTCGGATAATAGGAATTTATTGATTCAGAATGCAATGGATTTCCTTCTACAACCATCACTCAAGATAACACTTTCTGATGATGCGATGCAGACTGGTACTTCTGAAACAATTTATATTGAAATCACAGATTCAGCTACAGGTACACCAATTGAAGGTGTCAGTATTGATTTAGATGGTTGTGGGGTATCTGTATCTAACACATCAAAGGCAGATGGTACTTGTAGTGTTCTTGTTTCACCATCATCTGCAGGTCTAATTACAATTAATGTAACGAAAGTGGGATATCTGAATTATTCAACCTTCATTACTGTGTACGACCTACCTGTTGTTTCATTAGAAACATCTCCAGACTTTCTTGAGCGTTCTACGATGACTCGTGTAACAATAACTGCTACCGATTATTACGAACATAATCCTCTTGACAATTGTTTTGTGAATATCTCGGGTTTGGGTATAATTGAATCCGGATACACAAATACTTCCGGAATGATAGATTTTGATCTCTATACAGATA
>SDNZ01000073.1 GCA_004524565.1 Candidatus Thorarchaeota archaeon | reverse complement strand
ATTGTTAATAGTTATCATAGATTTTCTTCTGGTAACCAAATCAATTCTGATGTTTTATATATTAGTTAAGTAATTGATAAAATGGGATGAGAAGGAGTGAATGAGATTAAAGATAGAAAAGTATACTCAGATGCATAGAATAGATTTCATGAATAGCACAACCTAGGAATAAGAGATTCTCCTTGTTTGGTTCCAAGCCAGACATTATTGGTTCTAACATTCGATTCCTGAAGAATATCTGAAACATTCATATGGTTTCAGATGAAATCAATCAATGAGAAAGAGGATTCTTTGTTGAACCACTAAGAGGGCTAAAACATGTTAAATGAACCACCGAGATCAGGAAGGGGACGAAACAACAATCTACTTGGAGGGGCAATCGTTTGTTTTATGATTGGACTGCCTATCATGCAGATATTAGTATTTTTCATACCGCTCATGGCATTGATGCCTATCGTAGATCCAACCTTTATTGTTGTGCTACTTGTTATGGGTATCATACCTACTATCTGCGGATTCTATCTGATGTACAAGTGGTACTATAGCGGATACTGATGAACCTTCTCTAGTTCAGGAGCGTATCACGTGGCGAATAGGTTCCTGTATCAATGACATGGTCCCAGTAGATAGAATCATCGCTATCGAAATCTGGAAGTCCTTCACTGCGGCCAAGCCATCGCCAACAGGGTACAGTTCCAACAAGCTCTAGTTGGTAGAGGTTAGCCCGTGTGGCATTGAACTTTACTTCTAGGAGAGTTCCCTCGGGGAGTGTATCAATATCTACAACATCAAGAAACGACTTTCCATTGGAACGCTTTTCGCCACATTGTGAGAGATAGTATCTTATCTCCTTTCCTGAGTTTGAATCAGGTAAAATGACAGCTACATGTGGTCGAGCGATAGGATCCCACCATCTGGGAACAGCGGGTCTTCTGATTACATAATCAATGACTGTATCAATCCGTGTGGAATAGTCCAGTTGAATCGTCATCCTCTCCAAGCAACCCATCTCTTTCTCTGTATATAAGGAAGGTTCGAGTGTTACAGAGTCTCTCAGGGTCACGTGTATGACCACTAGACTCGCTCTAAATTGTTAGTAATACAATCGTTCTCATATGAAAATAGGAAAGCCTAACTTCCCTTTACTTCCACTGCAACAAGAACTTAACAAATGGCCATGTCCACGTGCTTAGATCAATCTTCGGCAGGTAGCCCTATGATAAGCTGTCGACCTTCGACGATAGAGCGAGTTACTTTTTCCCTTGCACTCACCAGCAGTCTCCAAATGGTGCCGCGTGAAACACCCATTGCAGATCCTGCCTGCTCTTGATACATACCTTCAAGATCGACAAGTCTCAAAACTTCGACCTCCGCCAGATCGATGTAGATTGGTTCTTCACTCCCCTTTGGCTCAGGAGCCATCAGTTTTGCATGCGGAGTGCCCTTAATTTTGGGTTGTATAGGAAACCTTCCACGGCCTCCTTTTCTCTTTCTGGTCATTTGCATCCCAGATTATAGTGTATGACCTTTCTTATTACATTTTTTACTAACAAAAATTAGCAAATTTGTTCTAATGCACATATTTTCAGATGGGATCAGCATAGATAGACTTGTGTAAAGAGATACTCGTCTACTCTGGGATGATTTCTGTGATACGTTTCCATACTTGTCTTAGAAGATGTGATATTTCATGATCAGGAGCATATTCAGGAAGCGTTTGAGCTGCTACCATTGATTTGGTCATGATAGAATCGAATTTTATTTTCCCAAGAACTTCGATATCGTTACGTTCACAGAATTGTTCTATTGCCTTAGTATTTTCCAGATTCAAATCATACTTGTTGATAATAACAGTAGTCTTGACCCTGAATTTTTGCAGTAGTTCAGAGACTCTTTGCATATCATGGATACCTGATAGCGTAGGTTCCGTTACAATAACTCCCAACTTGATACCAGTCACGGTGGCAATCACGGGACAGCCAATTCCTGGGGACCCGTCAATAAGAACCGTTGAGATGTTTTTGTCAGTAGCAATCTTTGTACTTAGTTTCCGAACTTCGGTGACCAATCGACCTGAATTACCTTCACCAGGTAATAGTTTGGCATGAACCATAGGTCCGATTCGTGTTTCGGAATCATAGAGATATCCAGACTGACGGTCAACCATCTCAATAGCTTTCTCAGGACAGATGTGAGCACACACACCACAGCCCTCACAACCAATTGGATCTACCTTTGAATTGGTAATCGCATGAAACCTGCATGCTTCCTCGCATAGACCACATTCTGTACAGAGATTCTCATCAATTACTGCAACTTTTGATGCAATGAAATCTGTCTTAGTATTGATAGAAGGATTTAGGATGATATGAACGTCCGGGGCGTCAACATCACAGTCAGCTATTACTATATCACCAGCAAGCATACCCAAGGCTACACATACTGTAGTCTTTCCAGTACCACCTTTTCCGCTGATGACTGCAACCTCATTTACCATTGTGAATCATCCTCTCTATGTGAATATACAGGTCTTTGAACCGTTGGAGCCATTCAGGCATCTCTTGTGCAAAAGGAACCCCACGTGAATAGAGTTCAGCAATATGTCGATCAAATGGAATCTCCAGAATGATAGGTATCCCTTCTTGTTTGCAATACTTCTCAACACCATCATCACCAATACCTGCTCTGTTAATGATTACACCAAGGGGAATATCCAATCCCCGCACTACATCAACTGCCATAGACAAATCATGAAGGCCAAAGGGGGTTGGTTCGGTTACTAAGACGAGAAAATCGCTTTCTCTCATAGTTTCTATTACTGGGCAAGCTGTTCCTGGAGGAGCATCGAGAATATTGATCATATCTGGTTCTATGTGTTCTTTCACTGCGTGAATCAGAGTTGTTGCAATTGGCTCACCAATAGAGAGTTCGCCAAAAACAAGGTGCGTATCGCCAATTGTAGATTGATGGATGTTCCCAATTGCTCTCGGGACTTCAGTGATTGCGTCATCAGGACAGACTATTGCACATCCACCACATGAATGACACATTTCATTGAAGACCATTGTCTTGGTCTTACCTACAAAGATTGCATTGAATTGACAAAACTCTGCACATTTTCCACACAATGTACATTTTTCTTGATCGACTACTGGTGTAGGAACTGTGACGGGCGTTGTCTGAATCTCCACTGGATGGAGAAGTGTATGCACATTTGGTTCTTCAACATCGCAATCTAACAATTTCGTTGGACCAATTGAAAGAGCTAAATTAACCGCGACTGTAGTCTTTCCAGTACCGCCTTTTCCAGATGCAACTGTAATAATCAATAAACCACAACCTAATTGAAATACTTGTTATTACTTATGGTGAGCGTCAATACAACCCTCTGTGAGCTCTTCTAATTCGTTTTGACTGTAGGCATGGATAATTTCTTGAACTGATTTGCTATTGGCTCGAAGAACCGCCACATTGTGTGACTGAAAATTCATAATCCCGCGAGGTCCCATTCCCTGTACTATTACTGCAATAGGATTATGTTGTAATACATTATCGTGAGCATGACCTCTTCCACCTGAGTGCTCTCCAGTATTGGGATGAACATTCATCATAATTGCTGTTCCATTATCATCCAAGTCTATTACTGCAAAATAAGGCGCTCGTCCAAAGTGATCTGCGACCTCAGTACCATTCATGTCTTGCGTTGGTATTAGGATTCGAGGTGTCACTAAGTTCTGCCTCCACGATGTCTGCCCCGGCCACCACCACGACCACTGCCCATACCGCCACCACGTCCCATACCCATGCCCATACCAGCACCGCGACCCATACCCAATCCACGACCAGGACCGCCTTGACCTTTTCCGACATTTGCAGGACCAGGAGTTGCCAGTTCCTCAAGGGATCCTCCCTTGTAACTTTCAATTGCACTCTTGACAGTCCCCGAAATACCAGCCAGGATTTTTATGCCTGAATCCTGTAATGCAGGAAAAGCATTAGGACCTACACTTCCAGTTAGAACAGCTTCCACATTTTGCGCTGCCACTGTCTGTGCAGCACGGACTCCAGCTCCTCCTGATGCCATAGCTGCCTCGTTTGATATAGCATCAAAGGCAAGGGTTTCTGTATCTGCAACGATGAAGTAAGCGCATCTTCCAAATCTTGGATCAACAGTTGATTCAAGGGTTGGACCTGATGAAGTAACACATATTCTAGCCATAATTCACATCTCATTATAATGAATCTTGATTCACTATTAATATGAATACTGATTCATTTAAAGTCATCGGTATTTGCATAGAACCAACCTCGGTTTCGTTCACAAAATTTCAGAGTGAAGTGTTTATTTCGTGGTATAGTAATAGAGATAGTACTGATTGGAGAGAGATAAAATGGGATTTAGTGTAGGAATTGTCGGAAAACCATCATGTGGAAAGACTTCATTCACTAATGCAGCATGTAAGACAGATTTCAAAGTGGGTAGCTATCCATTTACAACAATCGCGGCTAATGTAGGTGTCACACATGTTAGAACTGCTTGTGCCTGTGTTGATTTTGATGTAGAGGACAATCCCAAGAATTCAATATGTATTGATGGAGTTCGACTGGTTCCTATCAAGCTGATTGATGTGGCAGGACTTGTTCCTGGAGCTCATGAAGGAAGGGGAATGGGAAATCAATTCCTAGATGATTTAAGACAGGCAGATGTATTGATTCATATTGTAGACGCTAGTGGCGCTCTTGATTCAGAGGGACAAGAGATACCTGCAGGCTCTCAAGACCCGGCTGAGGATGTGAGATTCCTAGAAGAGGAACTTATGGAATGGATGCTGGGTATTGTGAAGAAAGATTGGCGTAGACTGACTGGTCGTGTGAGATCAGAGGGAGCCAAGTTAGATGAATTACTTCTGGAGAAACTCTCAGGTTTGAAAATAACAAGGACTCACATTCTCAAAGCATTACGAGAATCCGGTTTGAAAGCTGAGACCGTTGACAAATGGACCGATGAAGAAACTAGAGAGTTTGTTAAACTACTCAGAAAGACCGCAAAACCAATCATTATTGCAGCAAACAAGATTGACAGACCGGGCGCTGAAGAGAACTACAAACGACTGCAAGAGGAATTTCCGGATTACATGATAGTTCCTGTTAGTGCTCTAGCAGAGAAGGCGCTTAAAGATCTAGAACAAAAAGGTGTAATCAAATACATACCCGGGAACGATGATTTCGAGGTTGTTCAGAAAGAGAGTTTGAAAGAGGCAGAATCTGCACAGCTAGAGAAACTCAGAGAAAATCTCTTGAAAAAATATGGTGGAACAGGCGTACAAAACATTCTCAACAAAGCAGTCTTTGATTTCCTCCATATGATTACAATTTATCCCGTTCATGATGCAAATGCCCTTACTGATAGCGACGAAAATGTGCTTCCAGATGTTTTTTTGGTTCCAGAAGGAACAACAGCCAAGGAGTTCGCAGGCATAATCCATACAGACCTAATGGAATCCTTTGTGCATGGTATAGATGCCAGAACTAAGATGAGAATCTCTGACAAACATGTACTCAAGGACAGAGATGTAATCAAAATCGTGAGTGCGAAGGGACAGAAATAGAGTAATTTCATACATTTCCATGCTATTTATGCCCATACTGAAAATCAGTTGATATACTGGAGAAATGAGCGGCTAAACTAACTTCTTGATGTATCTATTGACAGCTCCTCCAAAAACGACGTTCTCCGTTTTTAGCAGAATAGAATTGTAAGATAACAAATCAATTCTGGTGAATACGATGGAGATATTTTCTACGCTGGAAGAAGCAAGATCCACAGGAATGTATCTTGGAAGATTTGGTCAATATCCCACGATATACAAACGAGGTACGAAGGATTATATCGTAGTCGAGAAAGGAGAATGGCCCCCATCAAATTCGTGGCCTTTTCTTAAATGGGATGGGGATAATTGGGTACCAGTCTTAGCCAAACTTGAAACCATTGAACAAGCGCAAGAGGCTGCAGATCTCTTCTCTCTTCTAGGTCATAATACAATTATCGTTGAGTTTCCAGGGATTACATTTGATATATTCTTCAGAGAGGCTCATGTACCAACAGGAGCTTGGATAATAAGTGAAGCAGATTCCCACTGTTCGGTCAGATACATGAAGCCTCCAGAATCTAGTGATGATACTGATGATTATGATTCTGAAGTCATAGATATTGAGATCGTACCTATGTAATTATTGCAGTTTTTCTCCTAGAGCCCAATATTGACCGTTGAGGGGAAGATATGTGAATAGAGTGGTTTTTGAAGCATCAAATCTTCCCTTTTCGTCAAGAACCGACTCATCAATATGAGCAGTGACTACTTCTGCAATGAACAGATCATGCGCTCCGAGGGGGACTATCTCTCTAGTCTTGCATTCAATGTTTATGGGACATTCTTTGATCATTGGCGCCTTGATCTTAGAAGCAGGTATGGGAGTGAACCCACATTCAGAGAATTTGTCAAAGTTTTTCCCAGACTTGCTTCCTGCAAAAACTGTACCATCAATCTGGTCAACTGATGGTATATTCAAAACAAACTCTCCTGCATCTTTCACAAGATTATAGCTATGCCTTTCAGGACGAATTCCTACAACCATCGTGGGGGGTTTACTACAGACGTTAGCAGCCCATGAGAGGGTGATTATATTGGGTCTTTCGGGTCCCTCTACACTCAAAAGAACTACAGGACATGGGACCAGTACAGTACCTGGATTAATCTCGCGTTTCATGCCCTCATAGAATGCGTACTCAGTTAAGAAAATGTCGTCTTCGTCAACTTTAAGATGAAGCTACGAACCGCAGAGAACATCACTCCTATGAGGTTATGCCGATGGGACGCGTACTTGTAGCAGATCCAATTGAAGATTCGGCTGTTGCCAAATTAGAGGCGGCAGGACTCGAAGTTGTAACGAGAAATCATGATACAGATGGACCAATTGAGGAACAAATCAAAGGGTTTGACTGTGTTGTTGTAAGAAGTGCCACTAAGATTACCAAAGAGGTGATTGAGGCATCTGATGTACTAAAATTAGTTGTTAGAGCAGGAGTCGGTCTAGATAATGTGGACAAGGCTGCTGCAGATGCAAAGGGTATTGTAGTTCAAAACACTCCCGAAGCTCCAACAGTTTCAGTAGCTGAGATGGTATTTTCGTTGATGTTCTCTCTTGCCAGAAAAGTCACTCAGGCAGATAGTTCGATGAAAAATGAGCGTTGGGAAAAGAAAAAGCTCACGGGAACTGAACTATGGCAGAAAACAATAGGTATTGTAGGGTTTGGTAGAATTGGCCAAGAAGTAGCAAGGAGAGCCAAATCTTTTGACATGGAAGTTCTTTCTTATGGTGGTCGTAACATCGATACAGCAAGTAAGGAGGTTGGAGCCAGAAAATCCGATTTGCAAACAATATTCGAACAGTCAGATTACATCTCAATTCATGTACCCCTAACGCCTGAAACAAAGGGTATGATAGGCGAGAAAGAGTTTAAGAAAATGAAGAAGACTGCATTTCTCATCAATACAGCCAGGGGTGGTGTTGTAGATGAAAAAGCACTTCTCAATGCATTGAATGATGGAGAAATCGCAGGTGCGGCATTGGATGTTTTCGAGAAAGAGCCACCTGTAGATTGGCAATTAGTAAAACATCCAAAACTTGTTGCAACTCCACACTTGGCATCATCTACAGAGGAGGCTCAATTTCGAGTTGGTGACCTTACTGTTCAGAAGGTCATTGATGGTCTGAAGTAGCAGATTTGATTTTTAGAAAGGACAAAGCGTTACATCTTTAAGCGAATGTCCGCGAGTTGGCCTGGTGACGGCATGCGTGCCGTACCAGACCATTCCTTTGTGTTGGCGGATACGTCCGCACGGGATGTGGCCCTTATGGGCTGAACCACAAACAAAGCGAATCTATTACGACAAAGGATGGAATCAAACAATGCCTACAGCATACAAACATATGAATGAAGCATGGCTAGCAGAGCAAAAAGAACGCTCTGAACATGTTAGAAGCCAATTAATCATCTGGAGAAAGCAGGGTAGTATGGTCAAATTAGACCGACCCACCAGATTAGGTCGAGCGCGTTCCCTTGGTTACAAGGCAAAGCAGGGTTATGTTATCGTTAGGATAAAGACTGGTCGTGGACCACGCGAAAAGCCAAGACCAAGATCAGGTCGTAAACCTAGAAGCTTGGGTGTAGTAAAATACACACCTCAAAAATCACGACGCTGGATTGCAGAAGAACGTGTAGCCAGAAAGTACCCGAATATGCGTGTCCTGAACTCATACTGGGTAGGAGATGACCACAAATGGATCTGGCATGAAGTAATACTTGTAGACCCTAGTCATCCAGTAATTGTCAATGATCCTAACATCAACTGGATCTGTGACCCAACTCATAAGGGTAGGGACAGTAGAGGTCTTACTTCAGCAGGTAAGAGAAGTCGTGGTCTCAGAAAGAAGGGGCGAGGCGCTGAAAAGGTCAGACCTTCCCTTGGAGCAAAGGGTAATGTCGCTAAATAGCGGAGAGTTCTAAGCTCGAGGGAGCGGCTATGCCGTTCATACATAAAATCGAAGCCCGTGCATATTCACGGGCTACCGAGCTTTCTGAAAGAGTAGCTACTGCAATATGTGGTATCTTCCCAGAAGATGTCAGGCAAAACGTCACCATTTCAGAAAAAAGAGCTGAGGGACAATCTGGAGATATTATCTCAATTATATCAGGATTACTTGACAACAGAGAACAATGTGAGACTTCATTTGACTTCATACTCAAACATATGGAAAAGAAAGATCTGCGTGCAATCGAACGCACACTTGATTTACGACTAAACAACAACTGTGTCTTTTTTCTTAGGATTGATAAGCAAGGTGCGTTTCTTGGGAAGATACGGTTAGCTGACTCTGCGGATGTCATAAGTGCGAGGATTTACTTTAGAGACAGTCCACGCTGCAAACAAAAGGATATGATCAAACTTATTGAGAAACGTCTTCAAGATGCGGAGGATTAGGTTGTGTCAATTGATTTAGGGGTTCTAGTGACAGATGTCGCTGAAATTGATTCACTCTGTGACATGGCAAGTAAACTAGGACTAGTTGGATTAGCAGTTGTTGGATTGCAATCTGAACCATTCAAGTTAGTTTCAAAAAATTTGTATGTGTATAGTAGAGTTATCCTTCATGGGAAGAATATCAATTCTGTTAGGAAACAGATTGATAATGTAAGAAGAAAGGCAATGATTGTTTCTGTACCTCTTAGAAATATCGAAGTAGCTAATTGGGCTGCAGAGGATAAGCGGGTGGATCTTCTAACGGTGGATTCAACACAGGATGAGCGTCTACGTGATACTACAGCTCGCCTAGCTTCAACTACAAATACATACTTGGAAATTCAAATTGCACCACTTCTCAAATCAACCGGATTGAATAGATCAAAGATTCTCAAATCCTATCGGGAGTCTGTTCGTACTGCTACGGATGCAGGAATGGATGTGGTTCTGACAAGTGGAGCGATCCAATCAATGGGCCTGCGTTCGTCGGTGGCTTTAGCCCATATTGGTATACTTCTGGGAATGGAGAGGGCCTACGCAGATAGCGCAGTAAGTAGTCTACCCATATCAATAATTGAAAAAAACATGAAAAAGCTGCAACCTGGCTTCATAAGTAATGGAGTAGAGATTGTTCACAAGGGGGACGAGAGATGAAGAAAGTCAGAAGGAGATACCTGTACTTCAAGCTTCATCGCGATGGTTCCCAAATAGAGGAGAAGCAGCTTAGTCTAACGCTTTGGAAAAGTCTGCTCTCATTATATGGTGAAATCAAAGCTGCAGACTCCAAGTTATACGTAATCGATTATGATGAAACTACAGGAGAAGGCATTCTTCAATGCACTCTACCCTCTTTGCAACAGGTTATTGCAGCAGCAGTAGTTATTGGTGAAATCAACGGAACTGCTGTATCATTCGAACCAAAGAGGACCTCTGGCACTATCAAAGGTCTGAATCGATAGAATTGCGATATTTTATTGGTATCTCAATAGCATTCTCTTCTTCTAGGATATACGCCTTGGTAATCCAAGTTCCTGTTAGTTTCGAAGAAATAAGCCAGACAACAGGGTTTAGGTGCATGTTTCTGAGGTCCGTTTTGGAAGGTTCTGGTGGTGCTGGATGAGAATGAAAAATACCAACTAAGGAATCACCTCGTTTCTCAGCTTCAATCAGTAGTTGATATTCACGTTCAGGATTCACAGAAAAAGTGGTCAGACTTGTCTTCGATTCATTTCCCATTAATTCAACACGATTAACAAGTACAATATTCCGTGAAATCACGCCAAAGAGTAGAGAAACAGCTTCTGCAGGCAAACAGGTTTCTGCATGCTGTTCTAATCGCGGCAAATCATCTTCATACAAGTGCAGCTCGTACTGCATCATTAAACACCAGTATCCTCCGAGAAAACTGATTTGACTTCTTCAAGTACGATACAGGTTTCAGCATCCCCGAGACCTTCAATTGTACCCAGTCTCTTTTCGAGGAATTGATAAAGTTCAGTTAGATCATCTACGGTGACCATCATAATGAGTCCACATGCACCATCAAGAAAATAGGCTTCATTGATTTCTTTGAATTTTCTGAGTTTCTTGGAAACAGCAGTTGCATGTTTCATCACGGTCTTTACACGAATTATAGCCCTAATACTTTTTCCAATCTTCATCGGGTCCAGCACTACAGTAAATCGTTTGATGTAACCTTCATCCTTCAATCGTTGTACTCGCCGTCGTATCGTGACTTCGGTTCTCCCAACAGCTTCCGCAATATCACTGAAGGAGCGTCTACCATCCTCTTGCAGCATCGAGATAATTTCAGAATCAATTTCATCCAGTTTCATCAACGTAGACCTCAATCATACAATATGATTGCTGCAATGTTCGATTTCGTACATATATATTCGCCTATGCGTGCGAACTCGTAAGGGAATAAGCTGATATCGATGGGAATAGATACACTTAGAGAACTTTCAGCTCTTCTTTAAGAATTACGTCTTCTTGTGGTAACATTATTGCATACAGTTCAATGTGATCAATCAATCCCTTTGCGTTTCGAATCTTCTTTTCAAGAAGTTCTTGTATCTGGAAGATACCGGAAACATTGGTCATGTTTACCTCAATTCGGACTGTCTTGGATTCTCCCTTGCGGATTTTTACATCCTCAATAGCTAATGCACTTGCACTATGAATATTGATACTTCCAGCCTCGAATGGGATTCTTGCTCGTCCCTTTGTCATGTCTAAGGCATCAGCTATTCCTACGATGCCTCCTTCAACTGTAAGAGGCGGTGCAACAACATCATGACAGTAGATTGCATGCATCACATGACTACGAATATGTACCTGCTTTTTACGATCTTTGGGATACACCTTTGCTAGTATTCTATCAAGTATCCCAACTGCTAAGACTACTGAAAATTCATCATGATTCACTCTTCCTACAACCATCCCAATATCATGAAGATAACACCCCAGCATTACGATTAATTCAGCATCATTCATATCGCCAGTTTCTTCTTGTACTATTGTTGGAGGGAGTCCCGTACTCAGTTCTTTTAATAATTTGATTCCATTTAGAGTAACTATGAGGGAATGCGTATGACCATGGTCTGAATATCCCATTCGGTCAATTGCCATTCTATTGCTATCCTCAAGTAAAGTCTGAACTTCAATATCCATCTCGATTTCATTAAATGCACGCATACATATTTCATTATCTTTCAGAAGTCGACGGACTCTGTCCTTTAGCGTGTTTCGTGGTCTTGGGCTTTTTGCCATTTTATTTGTGCCCCCTAATTCTAATTCTTAATTCAATTCTGGCTATCAGCTAATTAGGTAATAAATGAGATACTGGAACAATAGATTGCCAGATTCTAATTCGAATTTCCCTCAGTCTATACTGAAACAATGAGCTGAGTCAGATTCTATTTTCTTCTGATACTAGAGTAAGTTAATTCTCATATGAACTAATGGTATTGGGCAGGAAGATAGTGTACTACTTTGTACACAAACCTTAGCTCCTATGAGATTGTGAAGTCTGTCTTACAGATTTCACCTGTCTTCAGGTCAATCTTACTTAGTTGAGGAGTCTTTCCTGATACTAAACCAATAGCGCCTCTGACTAGGCCACCAACGGGACAGGCAGTGTTTCCTTCGAGATCATATCCACCAACTTTACGTGGGCAAATCAAACAATTCTGAACGACAACATGTGCAGTATCGCCTTCCATCTCGACAGAGAGATCCTCTGCAATTCGTACTTCTTCCAGAAGTTTCTCAAGTACTTCTTCTGGAGTTGAAGATGGTGTGATGACTTTCTGGTTCAACAACTCTTTCGCAATCTCTTGACCCATCCAGGTTGATAGGACATCCATTGCTCCCTGAGGCCCAAAATCCGGATTAAGAATCACATCGCGTGCTTTCACGAGTCCAGCACCTAGCCCAATTGCCATTCTATTGAGATAATTACGGCTTGGATCCTTCTTTCGTCTAAATCTGAAAAAGCTCATGTTCATAGAAGCTCTATATTCTTTTAATTAACCCTTCTTGGACATATCTTTCGCATACTGACTGAATTTGTGGAAGATCTATACGGTCGCCCATGGCTTTTTCTAGGAATGCTATTTTTTGGCGAATCTTACCAAGACAGATAACGCCTGATTCGCAGATGGTTCTGAGAATTGTCTTATCTAAAATAAAAGCTGTCTTCTCACGTTCCTCAACTTCAGCAAAGGAGTAGAGAGCTTGGAAGCAAGGTTCGCCCATGGCTTCAGACAGATTCTCTGCAACTTCAGAAGCAGCAACGACAGTTTCTGCACGTGTACCTTCCATCTGAAAACTATCAGAAACCTCAACACCTCGGACTCTAAGGTTCTTGTCAATATAGACGATTATTGCATGAATAGGATCACCATGAGCAAGTGCTACACGGAGAATGCCATCTTTCTGTTCCCGTATCTTCTCCTGTGAAACCTGAAATTCAACTGGTCGATTACAGATATCACAGTGAACCTTGACTTTGCCTGATTCTGAAGACATGCATCCCAGCTCCAGCAGAGATGTTACCATGGCATAATATTAAACTATGTAGTAGAAAAAGAATCAGGATTCAGAGAGATCTTGTCATGATTCACAGACGAGGGTCTTCAACTGCTCAATAAGCTGAGGAAAATTCTCTCCTGTCTTTGAGCTTAAGAGAATATAATCGATACCGAACTCTTCTGCAATCTCTTGAATATCTTCATAGGGAATTCCTGAACCCATATCTACCTTAGTACCAACTAGTAGTTTTTTGTCGTCAGGAACTCCAACCAGTAGATCCATCCATTCACGAATCTTCATCAGGGACATGTAGGAGTTACAGTCGAATACAATGAGAGCAGCCTTTGCTCCAAGAATGAGAGAACCTTGAAAGAAACGGAATTGTTTCTGCCCTCCAAAATCAAAACATGCAACCTTGATAGCTTCAGAATCGCCATTGGTTGAGATAGTCCAAGATTCAACATCAAAACCGATAGTCATATTCTTGTCTATGAATTCACCAGTAGCTAGTCGAGAGATTAATGTAGACTTGCCAACCCCACCGTCACCTACAACAGCAAGTTTCACTATTTTATGTGTAGATACGGTCGACAAACTATGCATCCCCAAATTGGCGTGAATATTTTTTTAGAATATTTTGATAATATTAAGTTATTATGTGGGAATAACTATCCAGTTTCAAAATGAAACCTGTCCCTTTTTCTATGGATTAGTGGATGATAGAGAGTTACTAATAATATTCTTAGTGAATTCTACGACTTTCAACTATGAACTATCCAATATCTTCAATACATCTAGGCTTGAAAGAACATTTGGTGACATCCTTGAAGATTCGGCGATTTGAACAGAAGGATACTGCTGACGCAGTCAAAATGGCTAACGATTTTGCATATTTTGACGGGCCATTAACTGAAGAGGACTTGAAAATCACCCAGGCATTTCCAGAGGGATTTATTATTGCTGAGGAAAATGGTGAGATGCTAGGTCTAGCTTATAGTTACTTCAGGGATGTCCCAGAAGCAGTCCTTAAGACGTGGGGAGTGTCAAAGGTTGCAACCATCGAACTCCTAGTTGTTGATCCTAAATATGGAAAACAAGGTGTCGGAACCTTGTTACTAGAGCGCCTCATTGAAATCCTGAAACAATCTGGAGCAGATCTAATTGGACTAACATGTCCAGTTCAAGCAGAGGGAGCTAAGCATCTTTACGAAAAAGCAGGGTTTGAGGTCAGCGCATATCATATGAGAATGAAAGTGAAATAGCCAAACCTATTCAATAAACCGCTTCATAAACACTGCAACTTCAAAATCAGAAACATCACTATTAGTATAGTAGGAGAGATCGACAGCTCCTACCTCAAAACCAGCACTTCTGTAGAAGCGAATTGCTGGTACGTTGGTGTTCTGGGTTTCGCATACCATCACGCGACACTCATTTTCTTTTCCAATCTTTTCAAGCCGATCCATAAGTTGTCTTCCCAGCCCTCTTTTACGATATTCAATGTCGATATGGAACTCCCAGATCCATAGAGTAAGGTTCCATTCTTGCTTCTCAGCAATCGCAATTCCAACCAGTCTATCTTCATCATAAGCTCCCAATGAGAGACCCTGCTCGACAACTCTGTTATAGCTGGTTTCCTGCTCTTCTGAAGATTCCCACTTTTTTACATAGGGAGTCGTTAACTCTACTAAATTCAAAGAGATTGTCGTATGCGTATCGTTTTCACTCTTAGTGACCTGATATTTTGCAGTAGATGTGTACCCAGCACCAAGTTCCTGAAAACGAACAGAGTCGAACTCAGTAAGCGGCCTAATGTCAATCATCATTCTCACACTTGCTGACTATCTTTGGGATTGCTAAAACGGTTTTGTTAAGATGATTGTTACAATCGTATTGGGTTGGGTCCAATCTTGCGGATCTCGTCCGCAAACTTGTTCACTTCAGCGGCGAACTTGTCACCCTCAGCGGCTGATACAAAGACCATTTTCACTCTACCTTCGTCTAGACCCAACTGCTTGATCAGCTTCTGTGTAAACCGGACTCTTCGCTCCGCCCCAAGATTTCCTGTCTTGAATGCGCAGTCGCCTGGGTGGCAGCCCACCACAAGCACGCCATCTGCCCCCTCTTGCAATGCCTTCAGGATGAAGTTGATGTCGAGTCTCGCCGTGCACGGCATTCGGATGATCCTGCTCGTTGCATCATACTGCAGTTTCATGGTCCCTGCTAGGTCGGAGGCTGCATACATACATTGCATGCAACCAAAAATTATGATATTCATGTCTTTGGGAGGCATAGGAAGACATCACCACTTGATTGTACACTGCTTGTGGCTTTCTGACCTACATATAATCTTTCATATCCGAAGATGTATTTGGCTGCATGCACCGACCTATATCAGGTATCTGAAGAGGTTGAGTGAACTTCCTCGACTATGTAGCATCAAAAATATAACTCCATTTATTGACTCGTTGATAGGGTCTAAGACCAATATTCAGTGATTGAGGAGTATGATATGACTGAGCAATCTGCTGTTCCTAAAGCAATTCAGTATTTGATATTCTTTCTGTGTGGGATTGCAATCTGGGTTATCCCTCTTATGCTAATGGACATGGTTAAGGTATTTTACCAAGTTGTAATTGTTGTAGTTCTTCTTCTTCTATGGTT
>SDNZ01000072.1 GCA_004524565.1 Candidatus Thorarchaeota archaeon | reverse complement strand
GAAGATGCAGAACTCCTTGAGAAACTAGCACGGTACATGGACCACCAATAATTATTCAAGCAATTTCATGAATGAAAGAGTTTAATTCAAGAGCCTCGGAAGGTAATACTCAAAGATGAAGGTAAGATTTACTGCAACAATATGGGAAGAGGATGGAGTTTTCGTATCCAAGTGCCCAGAAATTGATGTTGCTTCCGCGGGGGATACTTTTGATGAAGCTCTCTCGAATCTCACAGAGGCTATTGAACTCTGGCTTGCTAACGCACGTGAACTTGGGATTATCGATGACTATCTATCTGTAATGACTGCCTCTGAAAAATCAATACGAATTATCGAGATCAATGTGTAGAATCTCCAAGAGCAAAGTAGCTATCTGTCAAGATGTGAGTAACAATGAACAAGTTACCACTAATTAGCAGTAAGTAACTCATTCGCAGATTACTCAAGGCAGGTTTTCAATATGCACCAGTTAAGGGGAAAAATAGCCATACAGCACTTGTCTTGTATGATGAGTCTGGGCAACCACACCTGGTAATCATCCCCCACAGAAATCCCATTCCAAAAGGCACACTCCTTTCAATCATCAAACAGAGCGGTTTATCTAGAGAGAAATTCTTGGATTTATTGTAAAGTTCTATCTACTAGAATCATCCGAGAGTTGAGGTTCCAGAAAATACTGGATTGTGAACCTAATGCCAGTGGGGAGGGTTGCATAGATTATTCAAACAATACTTTCTCAGAGCTTGAGAGAGTTGTGGGCTTATAGATGATGATGAGAGCCATGGCAAGAATGGTAAAGACCAGAAGCATGTATGGTGCAATCAACCCAGACACTCCGCTATAGAAAAAGAGGGGGAAGATAGAGTTCGTCATTGCGTGGAAAAGCCAAGGAATAGCGAGATTCCCCTTTGTAGAATTATATAGCCACGTATAGACAATTGAGCTTGTTATGGTCACACCAATAAAGATGAGCACATTGCCATAGTTGTCTAGCATATGACTGTCAAGAACAGCAAGATGTGGCCAGTGCCAGAGAGACCAGAAGATGCCTATTACGAAGGCAGAGAATAATGCAGAATAACGTCTTTGGAGTGCAGGAAGAGCAAAACCACGCCATCCAATCTCTTCCCAGACATTCATGATAAGGGATTGGATCAGAAAGGGAATGAACATTGCCAGCCCGATGGAGGTAAAGTCGTATGCCCCGCCAAGCAGAATCCAAGAGAAGACGGATACCAGTGCGATGATTACAGGAAGAAGAAAAGATACAATGAGCCAGATCTTTGGAAATCCACTGCGTCTGAAAGAACTAAGGAGCTGGCGAATTCCACCAGGGCCATGACTCAAACGAGCAGCAAGCAGGGCACCAAAAGTTGGAGTCAGTCCACCCAACAGTATGAAAGGAATGCTAATTCCTAAGCCAATAAAGCCAGACGATTCGAGGATCCAAGGTGTGAAGAAGATACTACCAAGTATGATGACAAGAAGAAAGTAGGTAACATCTGGATGTGATTGTAGAAATCCTGACTGACCTGACGAATATTGCTCCTCTGCGTTCACAAGAATCACTGAACCACACAATCACATAAACCAAGATATAAGCAAGTTGGCTTCAATTAAGGATGGATGCTTCAGTAGGAGATTGGTAACCGTAGAACCATGCAATTCATAATCATTGCAATCATATTCTAGTTCTTTGCGCTGTTGGATTCTGTGACGCTGAACCTAAAATCTGTGAGGATTGTTGTTTATTGAGTTGCCGCATCTTCTTGGCTTACGCTGACATAGACGTTAATGCCCATTTTCAAGAGTGTGAGGAGCTGAATGCTGGAAAGCAATAGGATTACTATGACATCTGAGAAAAAGGCACCATTACCAAAATACGGGATTATGTATGGAATCAGTAAAATGCTCATCAGTCCAACCCATACATAACCGAATTGTTTCAATGGTTCCCTTGACATCAGGAGAAAAATAAATCCTAGGGAATCAAGAATAAGCAGAAAAATCGGAATAGGGCTGATGGCTTGCCAATCATAATATACAAAAGCTGCTAGATGACCAACAAAGATGAAAAGAACAATCGCACGAGAAAGATTCGTCATTCTCAGTATTTCGATTGATGTTATACTGTTTTTGTTCGACAACCTTTGAAATCCCCTCAGTTTCTATCAAAGTACCAAAGGAAATAAAGCTTGTTTCTGCTTGGATTATATTTCTGCAGGTTGATATCAAGGTACATGGTCAGTTCGCGCGTTCCTGTTTTTCAGGCTCAACCTTGCGAGGAATGATGAACGCAACGGCAGCTACTACAAGACCAGTAATTCCAAGCACATATGGTGGTTGTGAATCATCATACAGATACCATGAGTCCTGTATGGTTTCCAGAACAAGATTAACTATCGTATTTTCAGACTGACGTGTGATTTGAAGGTCAAACCCATTGGCATCTTGCGGAAACTCAATTTTGAGTGTATTTGAAGAATAGGTGGTTATGCTAGGGAGCACCATAATTGATGTACCGTTGTCTGGAATGAAGGTCATCGCAATAGGAACACCGTTTGTAGAAATATTTGCTACCCTGACAAAGGTGTCAGATTCGTTGGTCTGTAATAGTCCATCAAAAGCGTATACCTGTGTAGACTCATTTACCTCAAAGCTGTATTGGTGATAGTCTAGAATAACTTCTTCCTTCAGAAGACTATCTTGATGATTGTAAGAATACACAATAAAGGGGGAAACCAATGCGGCACTGATGAAACACAGGAAAAGCATGGCATATGCCCTTCTGTCAGGTATATATTTTCGATATTTGTATATGATGAAAAAGAGAGGAATTGCGAGAACAATAAGAGGACTTGGACCAATCACAATGTTGTCCGTGGAAAGGTGCCCACCCCATACTCTAATTGCCAAATCTATGTGAGTCGTTTCGTTTGTGTGACTCATGATTCTGATTATAGGATTGGGCATCTCTGGTGCTCGAGTACAGACTAGATGAATATCGCTGATGTCTGTTATATTTAGTAGAGAAACCTGAGGATCATCAGAGAACAAGTATTCATACAAGTAGAAATCAACTGGAGCTGTTGTATTCATCCCTTCAATGACGACTTTAGTTTCCGATGGAAATCCAAGTTCAAATATGGGGTTGCTGTCATCAAGTACCACGTTGTTCATTGTATACGAGTTGTCATGATAAATGAGGTAGATCGGAGTTACCTCTATGAACGGAGCTGTGAATAACGCTGCAAGTCCGATTATCACTACGATTGTAAGACCTCTTGAGAGAACAAAAGTATTCTCTGAACCCTCCAATGTTAACACGATAACAATTGCATCAGCATCCCAATGAACTTTTCCCTCGAAAATCGTACAACTTAAGGGATAGTTATCTCTGTAATTTGGACATGTTACTACTCGTATATAGTGCAATCTTCTGGGTCATTGCAATACTATCATCAGTCTTGCAGGATAGATTTCCTGATGCAAAAGTAGCATCTTATCAGACAGTTGTCAAAGCGATTCCGACTTTGGTAGCTTTGGTCTATGTATTCTATACACTACCTTCGGGGTCTTTGTTCTATATTCTCCTAGGAGTAGCATTATTCTTCTGCATGTTGGGAGATGTTGCAATGGAGAAGGACATCATTCCGGGAATTGGCATGTTTCTCCTTGCCCACTTGTTCTACACAGTGAACTTTCTTTGGCAGGCAATCAGTCTGACACTAGATTTCACAAACATAATAATCGCAATAATCAGCTTCGGAGGTCTTGTTGTCTATGTATTCATGTACATCAGATATCTTCAGTCATCAGGTCCCGAGGTGCCAGACTTTGTCTTGAAGGCAGGTTCATTCTACTTTGTGCTTATCTCAGCAACCTTCAGCACATCACTGCTACTCTGGTTGACGACAGGAGCTCTCTGGGGATTCCTTCCTTTGATTGGTGCCCTCTTCTTCATCATATCAGACTCTATCATTGCCCTCAATGAGTTTCATCACAAACTCGCCCATCCTGAGTTTCTGATTATGCCCACCTATTATCTTGCAATCTTCCTGCTATCTCTAAGCATCTTCGCATTTGGAATATGAATACTGGAACTTGCTTCGGGAACTGGAAACCAAAATTGAGTAATCAGAGGTAACTATAGTTACCCTAGTTGTCAAATCCAAGTCATTTCGACACAGACGAGGACGTGAGGATTTAACAATATGAAACTCCAATCGACATAAATCCCGATTACTTTACCGACTACTAGAACATCATCCATGCAAGTGGGGTAAACAATGGTGAACTGGATATAAAATGAAAAAAGGAGATGAGAGGTGTCCCCAAATGAGGGGAGAACACCTCATTTCTTCTTGATTAGAACTATCACTACAATAAGCAGAACTAGTACCCCTATAGCTCCAGCAATGATTAGAAGCATTGGGTCTATTGGTTCGGAAGTCCCAGTTGTAGAAGTACTTGTCGTAGGAGATGTGGGGGTTGTTTCAGGCTCTGTCACTGTGACAATAACCGAGTCTGATGCGGAATTACCACTACTATCGTAGAGGACTATTGTGAAATTGTATACACCTACACTCAATCCATCAAGATTGACTGCTAGATTTGAACCATTCCAGAGATTCGCATCAATAACTGTTCCATTTCGTATAATAGAATAGGATTCGGGGAAGAGGTCTGAACAGCTCCAGACGAGATAATTGTCCGTAGTGCCAAATTCAAATGAAATATCATCCAATGGTGTCAGCGATGGCGAAGCGTTATCCGCTATCACTGAGACAATGACGTCATCAGATGCGGAATTCGCATAGGTATCGTTGACTGTTAGCTCGAAGACATATGAGTCAACAGAAAGACCATTCAAGTTCACTCTCAGGTCTGTACCATTCCATACCCCTTCATCTATGACAACACTGTCCTGGGTGATACTGAAATAATCAGGGAATGGTTCGCTACAAGTCCAAACGAGATACTCACCTGATACACCATAGGGAATACTGAAGTCAGCCACATCAGATACTACTGGTGCAGTTGTGTCAGTCACATTCACCCAGACAATATCGGATGTTGTAAAATCCATATCGTCGTAGACTTCAAGCTCACATTTGTAGTAACCAGGTTCTAGACCATTCAATGGGAATGAGAGTGTTGATCCATCCCAAGTATCAGTATCCTCAAGTACATCATCAATATAGAATTTGTAGCTCTCGGGAGTATAAGCATCAGGGGACCATGTTAGGTCCACCGAGTCCATGTACTCCATCTCAATATCATTAGGTGAGTCGATCTCTGGAAGCGCTCCTCCAGTTAGTTTTATCCAATCAACTCTCATATCTGGATAGGTTGCACCACCAGAATCTTGAATCCAGAAATCTAACACAATGGTGGAGATGACTCTAGACTCTCCAGCATGTTCACTAGTTGAAACAACACCATCACCAAGATTGGTGCGTGTAGTGCTATCAGTATCATTATACCACATGGATGTATAGGATGTAACACCCGAGGTGTGGTCTTCATCATATTCGGTCGAACTATAATAGTTCAGAGCCCAACAGTATTTACTACCATAAGTGCTCGAATAGGCGAATCGCCATATCACATTTGAAGAATAATAAGCCATCAGATTAATTCCACCGTAGTCACTCCCTATGGATGTGTAGTTAATCTGAGCCTCCATCTTGAAATCATGACCAATCACAAAATCGTGTTCGAGGTCATATGAGAATACAGCATGGATATTGCCAGCATCTGATGGAGTTATGTTACTATAAAGAGCAGTGCCCGATGAATTCAGTGTCCATCCATTGTACGATGTAGTCCATCCGGTTGTATTTGATCCGTCATGATACCAATTAGTAGTTTTTTGTGCGGATGGAGAGAAGCCTCTGCTTTTTTCTAGCGCATCCACTTTTTCATTATTCATGCTATTAGTTGAGGACGATGTCAATAATAGACTCATGGAAAGAAAGAGTGTGAATACAAAAGTTATCGTAAGTAGTTCCCTAGCGTGCTTTTCCACTTCTACTATCACCTATTTTCCGCAATTCATTGTGAATTAGTTCATCTCCAGAAAAACACTGAATTAAGCATTGTGAGTCTATATCTTCAGTTCTCAGAAGTTCTGACACTTTCTCCGTGGGTAGAAGGTCATTGATGCAAGTATGAATAACGATGGTGTATTCGAATTGGGGAGGCGTATTGGTAATCAAACAGATGGACATCTAGCAAGAGCCACAAATCCAGAACCAAAAATAGGAAGTTACAAAGTTTGATAAGAAAAGTAGTAGTGATTCTTTGAGGGGACTTGCGTGAATACAGATGAGCTACTCGAGTCGATGACAACCAAACTCGACCAACAGATTCCTCAGGGAGAGATTATCCCAGAGAGGATTCGACCAGTGGCAATCATGACACGTGAGAGGAGGCTGATTGGAGACCTCGAAAGGGATTTCCAAAAAGTTCTAGATACTATCAAGTATGATGAACGAGTGCCGCCGATGCTTACTCGATTGGCAGATATGCACCTTCGCGAAGCAAACTACGGACGTGCTATCATTCTCTATGAAATGACACTAGGGCTTGACAGTGAACAAGTATCATCATGGGTCAATATGGGGCTAGCATATCTACTGGTGGGAGATCCAAAGGATTCTATAAGTTGTCTTGGTAGTGCCTTAGCTATAGAACCAGAGAATGCTATAGCCATGGTGTATTTAGCCCAAGCACAGTTGCGAATGGGAGAATACGAGGAATGCAATAAGAATCTCGATAGAGCACTTCACATCAGTCCAGACCATCCTAGAGCACTCCTTGTAAAGGGGAAATACTTCAGAGCAATAGGGAAAACAGAAGTTGCAGTGACCTGGTTGAAGAGAGCAATTCAAAATCATCCCCAGTTTCTACCAGCAATGATGGAACTAGGGTATGTATACTTCTCATTGAAGCATCATGAAGAAGCGATTGCAATCCTTACAGATGCCCTTGCCATGGATTCGGAACAACCCTATGCGTTAGCCACCATGGGGGACATCCACTTTGAACTGCATGATCCAGAGACCGCAATCTACTACTATGACAAAGCAATAAGCATCAAGTTCGATGACCCAGAGCTATGGATAAAGAAGGGAGACCTGCATCGCTCAAGAAAGTCATACCAACAGGCGTCAAATTCATACCAGAAGGCAATCAATGCAAATCCTGAATATGTGAAAGCTTGGGTACGAAATGGGATGGTAATGCTCCTAATGCATGATGAGAACACCGCCTTAGAATACCTCAATACTGCACTTGCATTGGAACCAGATAATGCTGAAGTAGCTCATCAGAGGGGCCTTATCTTTTATTCCCTTGAGAAACATGAAGACGCTCTGAATGATTTTGATAAAGCGTTCTCAGTCGAGCCAAGTAATCCTATGCATCTCTATTATCGAGCGCTCATGTTGGAGATTCTAGGTCGAGGTGATGAAGCCAAACGTACTTGGGTAGTAGCTCAGCATCTTTTTTCGGAGATGGGGGATGTAACAAAAGCTGCTGAGTGTAAAGCAAGGATAAACCGCTTAACATAGGAAATGTCCAAATGACAGTATCATAATTGTCTAGTGAAGTAACTACAAACAAGTTACTTTAAGTAGTCTGATAGTGATTCCATATTGATAATTTAGTATAAATGCAGGTAAATCGGATATGACTTTTGACAATGGAGGTCCTCTGAAGAGAGGTGGAAAAATCAATTGGAGAGAGTTCTTAGGTTCAACGACCTTTATTGAAGCAAAGAACTTGGCTCCATTAGTGGGTTGCGAACGACTCTTTCTAAAATTTGAGGGAGGAAATCCCACTGGAACACAAAAAGACCGAATCTCCTTGGCAATAGTTGACGCAGCTCGAACTCAAGGAGCAAAAGCAGTTGTTGCAGCTTCATGTGGAAATTTTGGAGCTTCTCTGGCTTGGGCTGCAAGACTTGTAGAAATACCAGCTCATATTTTCATTCCGGAGGGGTATCATGTACCAAAGGATCGCATGAAACGGATTAGAGAAGCTGGAGCAGAACTCCATTATCATCAAGGGCAATACGAAGATGCTGTTGAGTATTCATCAGAATTCGCTGAAGAACAAGGTTGGTTCGACGCGAATCCAGGAACTCCTGGAGTAAAGGAGATCTCATTGGATGCATATGGAGAGATTGCAAATGAAATCTACCGTGATATCAGGAGAGCGCCAAACTATGTATTCTGTCCTGTAGGAAATGGTACTACCTTTGCAGGAATCTATCTAGGTTTCAAGAAACTTCTGATCACAGGTAAAATACCAACAATGCCAAGAATGGTCGCAACAAGCACACGACGAGGAAATCCAATAGTGAAATCATTCAAGATGAATAGTAGAATTATCAAGGATCTCGGTCGTGGAGAAATAAAGGAAACAAAATTCAACGAACCTCTTACAAACTGGCATGCATATGATGGTCAAGAAGCTCTAGATGCGATATACGAATCCAAGGGATTTGCAGAATATGCTTCTGAAGCCAAGATGTGGGAATTTGCGAAACGATTGAGACAGGAAGAAGGACTCTATGTACTGCCAGCATCAGCGAGCACACTTGCAGTTATGTCTGATCTTGCAGACAATAAGGTCACTGTCAAAGGTAGTTTTGCAGCTATACTGACTGGACGCGATTTTGAATAGACAAATTCAGATGCCTTGTGGAAAATCGCTACCAAGTCTATAATGTAAGCTCCATTGTGATATTTCCAGTTTCCTCATCTGTATAAATGATCTTGAACCCCAGTTTCTGATAGAAATTACAGAGCAGAATCCCGATTTCATTCTCCTGTTCTGTATCTAACTGAACCGAACTGAAGCCCATTTTCTTTGCCCATTCGAACATCACGTTTAGGATAGCTTTCCCTATACCCCGACCTTTTTGCTTGACAGCAATTGTGTCCAGATAGAAGATATCGTCAGTTGACGCTTCGAGGCGATAACCCAGAACTAATCCTTCAGGAACACCTGCATTGAGAATAAACATCATTAGAACTGATTCTTTCTCAAGGCGTTCCTCAATTTCTTCCCTACTATAGGTGAGTGCGGGTCTAAATGCATTCATTTCGATTTCTTTGTACCATGATAAATATCTCTCAGACCAAGTTTCTGGGAAAAATATCTCCACGCCCTCACCCATTATTGGTACTAATACAGTTCGGATACGTTTCCAAATTGGATCGTTTCTTGCTCTGTTCAACAACATCCTCAATCCTGAGCTGTTTTTATCTATTGACGATTAGTGAGATAGTTATGCAGTCAAACCATATCGACCCGTTGCAGATTCAATCAATCTTCGCACGAGCTCATCATAGGAATAACCGGCTTTCATTGCCATTAGTGGGAAGAAAGAGATATCTTGCTCTTCGGGATCAAAATCCATTCCTGGAAGTGGGTTGATTTCAAGAAAATAGATGCGACCCTTTTTATCCATCCGATAGTCGATTCTAGCGAAATCTGGAACTTCCAGATATTTGCAAACATCAAGTGAGATTGCTTCAAGCTGCTCTTTCGTTTTTTTATCAATTATTGCAGGACAAACATAGTGACTCAAATCATCTAAGATTGTCTTAGCTCTCTGACCCAAGACTCCACCAACCTCTGGGGGCATACTGCTGAAATCTATCTCAACAGCTGGAAGAACCTCAAGTGTACCATCAGAATTTCCTAGGGTTCCTACACTGAATTCTCGACCTTCTATAAATTGCTCAATGAGTATCGATTGAATGTATTCTCCTAGCATATCTTTCAATTTTGCTTTGAGCTGAGAGAGATTGTGAACAACATTATCCTCGTTGATACCAACCGATGAACCTTCTTCATTCGGTTTCAGTATTACAGGATACTCAAACTTCAGGGTGCCTACTTCCTCTAGACTTGATACTATGTGGAATTGAGGTGTGAGAATTCCATGATAGGATAATATCTTCTTTGTCCATCCTTTGTTAAGACATACAGCGGTAGTCAGGACGTTTCCCCCGATATAGGGAATTCCAAGCATTTCTAGGATTGAAGGTACATGAGACTCTCTACTTTCTCCTTGTAGTCCTTCAGACCGGTTGAAGACCAAATCAGGACGTATCTTTTGCAAATTCTCTAACACGGTTTCATCGGCTTCGATGAAAACATATTCATGACCAGCAGCCTCGATTCCGTGTTTGATTAATTCGATCGTATGAGGAGGATCGTACTCAACCTCAAACTCGGATTCATCCTTTCTAGTATTAAGTACTAATGCAACTAGCATATTTTACACACTGAAATAGTTCTCATGCTTGCTTATATTCTTAATATTGCGTCTACATTTCTAAACTATAGTTCAAAGGAATTAATCTCCTCTTTATAGATGGACATTACCTGAGTTTTGAGTTCTGCAGGGACACTAATTGGTTCGTATATACTGATGAACCGTTTGAACAACTCATCCTCTCTTGATTCAGCTTCTTGATACAAATCAGACTCTCGGAATTCTTCAATGAGAGCTCCCTTTGCATCTTTCTTAACAGCACAATAGAAAGCAAAAAGTTGTTCGTCTCTTGCAGTCGCGGTATTTGCATAGGTCAAAGCAGACTTTCCACCAAACAATGTGAAATGATGTTTCTTGTTCATTTCAAGCATGTTTTCACGGAACCCTACTGATTTGGGATCCACACCACTGCCAGCACAAAGAAGGTACATCTTTCCGCAGACTGTACAGCTATGGCACCAATGATAATCCCTTCCAGCCTCTGTTTCTGTAAAACAGCTCATCTGATACTTGGCAATCTCAGGGTATCTATGAGCAAGAGTCCTTTGGACCATCATATCCATGAGAGGTTCGATTAGACTTCCAGTGTTTACAGATTTAGCAGAAAATAATTGAGTAATCTGATTAATTTGAACAGTCCATGCATGAGATTGATCATAACAGGGATAAATTAGCCATCCATCATTCGCATTAAGATATGTTTCAGATGTTGTCTGTTCATTCCCAAATAGAATATACTTTCCTTGGAGTGCATATGCCAATGGTATGAATTCAAGTGCATATTCTGTCGATTGCAGTCCCCAACCTAATTCAGAGAAGGGAAGTCCAAGATGGGTATAATCCCGGAGCTTGCCGGTTTCATGCTTGAGGATATGTAGTGATTTACCAAATTCCTTCTTGAACTTCTCAGCCAATGCGGTCTTGTGCTTCTCTTCGTATGTTAGACTCTCTTCTACAATGTATCCTATTTCAGGATCGAGGCCTATCTCATCTGCTATTGCATACGTCAATAAACTATCTTTTCCGAAACTTAGACCAACAATTGCTCGATATGCACCTTCCACTGGATCTTCAGATGGAGGAGTAACTACTGGATTTGTGAAATGATACTTTGTATCAAGAAATTGACGAACAACTTCACCTGTATCAGTACCGTCTACTTCCGTACACGATGGAATATCGTGGACAAAATTGTCAAAGAAATATGGTTCTAAGATTGGCCGCCCTGAATGATATGTGATTTGAGGTTCTTTGAAAACTAAAGGTAGATGCATTGTTGTAGCAAGCGCAAGATTTTCTGTCAGCGCCAATCTAGTCTGCTCTGGGGTCTTCTTCCAATAATCACCGGGATACGTAACAGGGTACAGTCTATCTTTGAATTCGATACTGAATCCAGAGTCAGTAAATTTAGATTTTACTTCAAGCATAGCAGGCACCAACGGACAGAATCAAATCTAATTTCACTAACTGAATAAGTATTTGGTTTTCTTACAACGCTTCTAAATGAAAAAAGAGAGAAAGAAGGGGAGAATCCCCTTCGAAATACGATATTATGTTACAATCGCGTCAATACCACCAGTGGTCGTCTGAGCAACGATGGTTATTGTCTGTGATGCAGTATCGTAGTCAGAGGACTCGTAGTGATTGGCAGTTACCTGTGTCCAGCCTGTAGCGGTTATATCAACCGCACCAACACCTACTGCACACTCAATGCTTCCACCTATGCCTGTCGGATAATCAGCAACGATGTTAATACCGCCTGTTACAGTGGTCAGATCAAATGATGCATTACCCATCAGCACTACATCGTCAGTCATTATTAGGGAAATACCGCCGGTAGTAGTATCAAGTGATACATCACCAATATGTGCACCAGGACCAAGTACAACACTTAGACCTCCAGTAGCCACATCAACATCGATAGTATAGTTGACTCCACTTCCCAGAGTGATATTCACACCTGCTGCAGTATAGTCAAGTCCTATGACGTTGCTTACGAAAGTAACCGTAGGAGCTCCGTCTGTCTCAACTGTAGTGTTCTGTACCTCTACTTCGATATGATATAGTAGTGACTCATTATCAACAAATGTAATAGAGACTGCACCAGTGGCAATGTCAATATCAAGAGTCACGGTTTCATTAGTTGCACCAACTTCCGCTTCGAAAGAGAAGTCTGTGGTGGCTTGATTCCAATTCCAAGTATTGGTTCCGTAGTAGGAAAGTAAACCGATTCCAACGGCACCAATTACTAGAACTGCGAATATACAAATTACAAGACTTGTGTTTCTTTGATAATTACTCAATTCTATACACCTTTTCTGTGAGACCTGAGAAAAGCTGTCCACCTCTCTCGAAGCTCTCTATATTGCGAATCTTCTTCCAGAACAAAGCGACGTATGATTCGCGATACATCGCCCCGATCCGAGGATGCAAGTTTATCATATGCTTCCTCATCTTCGATAAGATTGCGAGAACTAACCTCGTTCTCACGATTTATCATCGCCGTCAATAGGTCCACAGCCGTCTCAATCTGACGTTCTGGTACGTCAATTCCATAGACTGAGAGGCTTGTAATTATGGACTTCAGGCGTTTTGTAGCATCATCCCCAGTGGCTTGCACCATCTCACTGATACCCATCCTATACTCACGTGCGGATGCACGATAGTAGCGTTGGACTATACCAGTCTGAGTCTGCTCAGTCCGTTCTTCAAAGACAAGACCAACTTCTTTTAGCTTCTGAATGTGATGCAGAATAGTTCCAGGGTTCTTGCCCGTAAAATCTGCGAGCTGTTTCACGGTCATCGATCCTTTGACTAAATAGTCAAAGACGATTTTAGCACGAGTAGGCTCCATCAGAAGCTTGATCAGCTTCTTGTCTTCAATGACTTCCATATCCTTGACACGTGGCTTTCTCTTTGTGGAGCCAGACATTATCTATACACCTCCGATAAAACTTGGACCGGATTCATCTTCTAGGTTTTCTACATATTCATCATCTGCAGTGACTATCATGTATGTTCTTGTGAGACCAATAGTTACTGCAGGAAGATAGAAGAATACTAAGATAATCATAGCAGGGATTGCATAGATTGTTAGTAATCCAGCTGCAACCCACAGTGCAGGACCAGTTAGGGCAAAAACAAATGATATCAGGAACATTGGAACAGTCAAGATCGCAAAGATTACCAAGAATGCCATCCAGATACCAAAGACGCGATCAAAATACCTGATACTCAATTTTACAGATCTCTTAATTGATTCAAGAGCAGAATATCCATCAATCATAGACGGGAAAAGCATCGACAAGAGACCAGTACTCACGGCAACCCAAATCAATAACAAACTGATTGCAATAGGATTTGCAAAGTTAGCAGGTCCAGAACTAATGACTGCTATTGTGAGGAATTGGTCTCCATAGAGTGCAGCTCCAAGTATTAGTAATAGAATCAATGGACCAACTACAATTAGGAACAGAAGTAGTCCACCTCCAGCAAGAGAGAGGAATTTCTTCTTATACCATGTAAAAACTCCTCCAACGGAAGTGCCTTCACTCTCTACAACTTCACGACCCATACCAAAAAGGGCACCTATAGCCACCATGAATGGAGCAATGAAGGGTAAAGCAAACATGATTGATCCCACTGCTAAATTAGAGAGACCAGTATTTTCCAGTCCGCTGAATGATTCGAAGAATGTAGTCAGATTATCTATCCCGATAATGAAAATCATTGGGATGAAAATCGTTGCAGCAACAACGACTATCAAAAGTCCAGATACAATGACAACACCAAACAAAGCTAGAAGATATGAAATGGCATTTTTGTAAGCAAACCTGAAACTAATCTTCAGGTCTTCAATAATCGTTGAGAAGCTTGCGTTTTTCATTATTTTTCACACCTAGAAAGATAGTTAGAGAGTGTCTTCAAAGTTTCCCTCCAAGACACTCTCATGTTCATTACACCTAGACGATTGGAACTTCAGCAGGAATCTGTGAAGCAATCGTACCGCCAGTGAGTTCCTGGTAGATCCTTGTCCATCCAATCCTTACCATTGGTAAGAAGAGAAGGAGCCACAGAAAGACTGAAACGACAGCCCATAAGGCAGCACCAATCATAGCGGGGATCATTGGGGAAAACATGGTTATCGGTGTAGCGAACGAAACCATTGCAAGAGCTGCAATGATTAAGGGACCGAAGGTGGCGGCGAGGAGAAGCACTATCGCAGTTAAGAATCCAAAGACACGGTCAAAGTATCGGGTGGCAAGTGAATAGGATTCCTTGAACGCTTCCTGAATTCCCTTTCCACTGACAACAGCTGGAAAGACCATAGAGGTAAGACCTGCTGTGATAAAGACCCACACGAAGGTGAAGATCGACAATAACGTGGAAACAGGAACAGTGATTGCATAACCCATAGCTAGGGAAGTTAAGCCCCAGACGATAGTTGGCGGAACCACAACGAAGATGGTGAGGACAGCTCCAGTTCCGAAGAATGTTAGAAACTTGCGTTTCAGATAGGAGAAAGCTGCTTCAGCCTTGGTCTCTCCAGTTGTTACTAGATCATAGCTCATTCCATAGATGGAACCACTAACTACTAAGAACATAGAGACCAATGGGATCAGTATGAGAATACCTAATCCACCAATTATTACAGGGTTAGCAACAGCCCAGTCAGACATTGCAGTCCAAGCACTTGGATTAAGAGGTGCAAGAGCAATGAATGCGACTATTGCTGCAGGGATAGCGATTACCATCGCGAGGAGTACAACGACAATGACCATGCCTAAGTTAGCCAAGAAGTAACTCAGTGTACTTCCATAGGCCTGCTTGAGGCTTGTCTTCATGTCGTCGAGGATTGTGTTGAAAGTTGTAGACATTATATACACCGTTTAAAGGTTCATCAAACGTCTCGGCTTGTAACTTACCAAACGTTTGACACATATCAAACTTAGCGCTAAACGTATATAAATCCTTTGGTAAACGTCAAACGTTCATTTTTATCAAACGTTTGGCACCCATGTTATATTCGTACTAGTTTTTGACAATATATAGCATGAAAACAAGCAAATCAATCAAAAAACGGGTCTTTGAGATACAGTAAACGTTTGATGAAAAACAACTAGGGTGAACCATTGTGAATTATTTTCCAAGTTTGTCAGGGTAAGCTTCTTGGATCATCTCAAGGAGTGTTTGACTGGTGATACTCGAATAATGCTTATGATACATACTGATGAGTGCGCTGACACTCTTTATCTTCTCATTCCTCCGGAGGGTTCTTGTCACATCGTTGACCTCAAAAAGACCATCTACTGAAATGAGTGCGTAGAGAAGAGGTTCGGATGCTGACACATACGTTTCCCAATGAGCAAGGGGGTAAGTTTCCTCAATCAGTTTACAGACTTCTTGATAGTTAGTCTTTCGCTCATCCCAGGTGACTCGTGCAAGAAAGGGAATACTGGTTGCTGCACCAAGCTCAACCAGCGCTCCGAAATGGACTGCTCCACTTTCTTCAAGCTGACTTAG
>SDNZ01000208.1 GCA_004524565.1 Candidatus Thorarchaeota archaeon | reverse complement strand
TCATGATTACATATCGAGTATCAGAATCATCTGGTTTCTGATGGAAGTCCACACCTCCAAGCCAGGTGTTGGGTTCATTCACATGATAGATGTAGGCAATTTCGAGTTGACGCTCATAGAGGTCCTCGGGCCATTTCAATTGCGATTGCAACCAGTCAGGAGTTACTTGCCAATCATAGTAGGCTTTGTAAGTATTATCAAGGAATGTTTCATCGCCAATAGTAGGGGATTCGTAAAATTCAATTTCACCAGTCCCGATATCAACTAGTGCTACGCCCATGAAACGCATGTAATGCTCATGAGCATATCCAGTTGAGAGACGATAATCGATAAAGATGGAAACTGCGTAGAAAACGTTACCAGAGGGATCGACAACGATGTATGGGTCATGATCAACATTTAGTCCTTGAAGCATTATTGACTCAACTCTTGATACCACATCTCGTTGCACTAACATGTCCATATCTTGCCCAAAATATGACCAAGCCTGAGGACCAAGTGTGAGAAGGTAGTAAAATGACTCGAATCCAGAGAGTGTATAGTCAGGGGTTCCGTTAAACGAACTATTCCCGACTTCCTCGAAATTTTCAACATTAACAAAGACGCTATCAGCAAATCCAATACCCTCACCATAATAGAAGTTAATATCCTGAGTTCTGTTGAGTAAAGCTACTAGATTGTCATCTTCAATTATCTCACCACTATAAGCGTCAAGGACAATCATTCCTTCTGTGTGAGTATAGATGATGTATTGGTTTATGAAACTGGTCCAGGTCTGACCTACTTCAAACGTAAGTGGAGCAATCCAATATTCGTGACCTTTCAAGTATACGATATCAGAATCCGCCAATTGCATCCAATTAGCACCAATTTGATTCCGCATACGCAAATAACTAGCCGTTTGATCCCATTGCCGCACCGTAGTTAGAGACTCGATTTCACTGGCAGGTGTAGCGTTGGAGGTCAGATCATCAAGTGATTTGATCTCAAGATCACTCAATCCTGCTGCCCAGTTTGTAATCTCAATCTCCTTTGTTGTCTGTAAGTTAAACTGCCAATCAACATACTTGTCGCCTTCCATTTGGATACCATAATACAGTGCTTGCGTGATTGGAAGCATCACAACTATGACTATCAAAAAGACAGCAAGTAATCCGAATGTCCGAGGACTCCCACCTATGGGAATTAACCGTTCGAGTTTGAGACGACGAAGTTCATTTGCTATATTCGCTCGGTCCTCCATAAGGAGTCCAACACGTTTTCTATAGTCTTCTGCAGAGAGGGCAGCAGCCTCATACTCCTGTCGGAGAGAGAGTAGTTCTCCCTGAAGTCGAGCAAGGTCACCCTCAAGTGAAGCGATCTTTGTCTTGAGGCGCTGTCGGACATCACCAGAACGAACTCTAATAACCATGAACGCAAAGGAACCAAAAAGGCAGGCTCCTAATGCAATAATCATGGCAAGGTAACTCATCCATGTTCCCGCATTCACAACCCAGGTAGGTACTGCAAGAATTTCTAATAGTAGTACTAGTGCACCTACTAAGAGACCCTTTGATATTATGACAAAGATATCTCGTCTTTGCATCATGAGGTCGGTAATGATACTAATCGCTAAACGAGCGGCAGTAGCAAATATGACTGTAGCAGCTAGACCAAGATATAGTTGATACATCTCCATTGCAGGAATGAGCGATTGAATAGATGCAGCAGATGTTCCAGGTGCGAACGGTAATGCAAACAAAGTTCCAAATTGAGATGCAGATATCGAGATTGAGCCATCACCTGCAAGCATCATGAGAAATGCTACATTCTGCCCAGTTACCGCATAGCCACCTGTTGAAACATAATAGAGAAAGAATCCAGCAAATTCCAAGAGTCTCCAACCTATTGCGGTCTTTTGATCTAACTTGAGCTTCGTTGGAGGTCCTGTCTGCGTCATTGCAGATATGAATGAGAGGAAGGTTGAACGAGACCACAGCGTAACGAGACTGCTCAATACTGCAAGCAGTAGTGATGCAGTGAATATATTATTCTTCAGGGTCCAGGTTGTCCAAAAATCAACACCTGCCTTGGTGTTGTACGTAGTGATGTAAATAGTCTGACCCAAGACCCAGCCATAAACAGTGGCAGCAATAGCCGCAATAATTCCAGCTAAAATTGCTATGTATACAATGATTCTGAGCATTTTCATTGATTATTCCTCTCTGTTCTTACTAGGAACACTAAGTATGAGCGCATAAGAGGCTAACGTTTCAAGACCAATCATGATTGAATTTGCTTTCGATAAGAGAATGACTTTCCATCAATTGCACGGGAGACTGCAAGGATACCATCAAGATGGTCGTATTCATGCTGGAGAAGTTCTGAGAGATCATCCTTCAACATCATGATCCGAGGTTCCCAGTTCTCATCTCGGTATTCAATGGTACAGAATCGATGACGTCTTACTCGAACCAAGAGATCAGGGAAACACATGCAATCATCCCAGAGTTCGATCATCTCGGTGCTAAGGTCCTTCAGTACAGGATTGACAAAAACGTAGGATTTGTCAGTATGCATGTATATGATACGTTTCATCACATTAATCTGAGGAGCAGCGATTGCTCTTCCAACGCCATATTGATTCCTGAATTCTATTATCGTATCATGTAAATCTTGAATTATTTCAGGAAGAATATCAAACTCACTCTCAAGTACATCCACAGAAATCTCGTGGAGTTTGGGGTTCCCTAGCAATAATATCTCTCGAACTGGCATTATCATCACAATGTATATTCCATGTTAAGAGTTTGACTAAATCTGCTATACGATAACAATATCAGGACCGTGTTCTATTCTAGAGCTATGGCTCGACCTCTGTGGTTTGTCAAACTCTTGAAGAAGACCTTTCCAAATAGAAGTCTGATTGCTAAGGCAACGAATGTCCCATTGATAGGAGGACTTGTAGATAAGATATTCTTCGAAGGAGATGACGTCATCTACTTACCAAAGGATTCTGTTGCACAGAAGACTATCCAGATTGGTAGGAAATTGGATAAACCAGAGGAAATCACTCTTCCCTCAGAGATTGTACATCACTTCATCGAAAAGGCAAACAAACACTGGATAATGAATTCCTGCATCTGTCGTGATGCGGCCACATGCAAGGACTATCCGATAGATTATGGATGTCTCTTTATGGGAGAAGCTGTTGATGATATCAATCCACACTTGGGACGATTGGTGACAAAAGAAGAGGCTCACGACTATGTAAAAAAGTGTCGAGAGGCAGGTCTGGTGCATCTCATAGGAAGAAACAAACTGGATGCACAATGGTTAGGAGTTTCACCGGGTGACAAACTACTAACGGTATGCAATTGTTGCCCATGCTGTTGTCTCTGGAAGATGCTCCCTGACTTGAATCCAGAGATTGGTAGAAAGATAACCAAAATGTCAGGTGTAGAAGTAATAGTGACAGATGCCTGTGTGGGTTGTGGAACCTGTTCTGAAGAGAATGTCTGTTTCGTCAATGCAATATCATTAATTGATGGAAAAGCGGTAATCAGTGCAGAATGTCGTGGATGTGGCAGGTGCGTCGAAGTCTGTCCTGAGCAGGCAATTGAATTGACAATAAACAACCCTGAATTCATAAGCGAATCCATAGACAGAGTGTCTTCGGTTGTTGATGTAGAGTAGTCATGGGGGAACGTTTTTTACAGAAAGCGAAAAACCTCGGTCTATCGTCAACAAGCAAAATGCTTCTAGAAGGTCACTTCATGGTCACTAAGATTACTGTCATTGGAATGGGGTATGTGGGAATCCCCTGTGCAGCACTATTAGCAGATGTTGA
>SDNZ01000071.1 GCA_004524565.1 Candidatus Thorarchaeota archaeon | reverse complement strand
GACTCCAGTTTATTTTGAATTCTCCGCTCCTAGAAATCAATCAGTGAAAGGACTCCGAACAGATCATGGAAAAGTGTACGGTGTTCAGAAGCTCACATCTAAAGAAGACATCTTTCTCGATACAACGGTTGGTATGACAGCGGCTAAAATGGGTATGCGACTTCTCCCTGGTAGAAAATTGATGGACTTCTACATCAACGGTGTGGAGTATTTCGATGGTGATGAGCCAGGTCTCTTAGAACTCCGATTTATAGCAGATAGACACCCTGTCGGTGAATTTGATATGCAGAGCCTAAAGCAAGAGGCAAACGAAATCATAGGCAGCAAGAGATACAAGAAGATACACCTAGTGGCCTCTCGTCCGACTCAGAGTGTCTATGCTTCAATGATTCCACTCAAGCCGTGGTCCTTTTCAAAACTCATTCCAGTAGTGGAGTCACCAGAGCATGAACTGAAAGACAATATTGAGGTTGACAAGGATAGCATCATTAACAAATTCTATTCTATTCTATTCAACAAAGACGGAAGTCTGACTCTTACCAACAAAAGTAGTGGAGTGCAATATCAGGGTCTCCATATGTTTGAAGACTTTGGAGACCGTGGTGATGAATATACATTCGGAAGAGTTGGACCAGAACAAGCACGAGTCAAAGATGTCAAACGAACAGTGATCAGTTCAGGACCTGTAGTTGCGGAGATTCAACAGTCACTCACTTTGGAACTCTTCTCTTCGATTGACTCAGCAAGAGAGAGACGAATTGGCAAGGTGAAGATACCTGTCGTTTCTATCTTCAAATTCTATAGAGATACTCCAAGAATCGAAGTGATGACAAAACTAACAAACACTGCTAAAGATCACCGACTTAGAATCTGCTTCGACCTTCCATTCAACACTGATACAACTCTGACCTCGACACATTTCGGGTGTATACGACGTTCAGGAGAACCCGAAATAATTCCAGATGCTGAAGAACTAGCGAGAACGAGATCAGAGTATCCTGAGAAACCGTCAGGTATCCAACCTCAGAAGGGATTCATCAGAGTTGAAGATGAGCACGGGACTGATGCTATCACAGTCCTAAATAGAGGATTACCAGAAATCGAATTGGTTGATGGTCATCGAATTGCCTTAACGCTTCTTCGTTGTGTGGGATGGTTATCTCGTTCTGATTATCCAGAGAGACCTATACATGCAGGTCCGGGAGAGGAAACACCCGGCGCACAAGAGATGAACACAGAATACGAGTTTCACTATGGATTCGTTGTTCATTCGCGAGAAGAATCTCTATCTACCAGTGCTGAACAAGCAGATGTATTTCAGAGTGATCCAGTGGTGTTCACATTAGATAGTGCTGAACCACCCCAGACCCTTCTAAGTCCCTTAGTGCAACTCAATAATCAGACGGTGAGAATCTCTTCGATGAGAATGCGGAATAACTCTGTTCTGATCACTTTCTATAACCTTGAGAATTCACCTGTCGATATAGAGGTGCGTGTCGCAGAGCACATCAAGAAAGTATCAGAGATTAGAATGGATGGGAGTACCACAAAAACTCACTCTATCTCCGCTGAGAATGTTACACTCTCTTTCGAGCCAAGAGAAATCAAGATGTGCACCTTTCATTTGCAGTAAATCTTAGCTCAATTGTAGTTTCTAATCAGGATACTACTTCCTCCGTATTAGTGGGATATTGTTCCTTGAGTTCATCAAAATTAGGATCAATATTTACCTTGAAAAGGACCAGCACAGACAGGAACAGGAACAGTGCTGCTATGGGACCCCAGAATAGGTATCCCTGAGTAACAAATGTAGCTTGGCCCGGGACAGGAACAACTTCTGGGAGAGCAAAGATGAAGCCCCAGAGAAGGGCTGAGAATGCTTGCATCCCGTTCAGTGGTATTGATGGAAAGCTCGTATAGAACCCTGCTCGGCCCTCACCTGTCATTATCTCATTCTTATGCGCAAAGTCTGCGTATACGATGTAGGGGAATAGATAGTAACCTGCTACACCAGCTCCTGCAAATGCAAGAAGAAGGAAGGCTGCGGTGGAGGTGGTAATCACAAGTGTGAATGGAAGAGATAGTGCGGCTACCATCATAGAGAGCTGCAAGGTAAAACGTTTGCCTTTCTTTCTGATAGTAAATTGGTAGATGATAAAGAATACAAAAACAACTGATAGGAGTTCCACTCCAAATATAATGAACTCAGTCATTCCAAACAAAAGATAGTCGTTAATGTATGGAAATGTAGTCTTGATGATCATCGATATACCGACCGAGAGTAAACCTTGAGCTACAAGCCAACCAACAAAATCTCTATCCTTCAATGCGGCCCCGAGATCCTTCGTGATGGACGGTTGTGGAATGAACTTCCCTTCCTTATGGAGACCTATCAATGAAGGAGCGAATCCTAGAAGCTGAATAACAATGAAACCTAATATCATGTAGAGAATCTCAGTAGGGAGACCCCATGCTACAGCTTCGATAGCTAGTAAGGAAGTACCAAATGTTCCAATGACAAAGCCAATGAAATTAGCAACATTCTGCCAGGAGGAAACTGCAGGACGCTCTTCAGGTTCAGTAAGTTCTGGCATCCATGATTGAAAAGGTGTCATCGTCATACCATAGAAGACCTTGAATAGACTCATTGTGATTGTCGCATAGAAGAAGAGACCTACGACATTCCCTTGTGCGAGGAATAAATGGGGACTAAACACTAGTAGGAATGACATTGCCATAAGTGGTGCTCCGACCATAATGAATGGCTTACGTCTTCCCCATCTCTTTGTTGGAAATCTATCACTCAGGTTACCAAATGTAAGTTCAGACACCATGATTGAGAGATAGCTAATAGCTATCGCAGAACCTGTATAGATAGCTGGCAACGATTGAATTGAGAAATAGAACAAAGCACTTGCCAAGTCTAGCATGTCAAGCATAATACTAGGACCCAAACGAGCCATACCAAAGTAGATCTTTTGGACACGTGAGAGCAAATAATCTCCTCCTTCTGACGCAGTGAAATATGGGCATGAAAGGGACTATTAAGTTTCATTATTGTACCTGTGTACACGAGTAAGGTTATGAGAGATGCATCGAGTGATTACATAAATTGACTGGACTGTTCCAAGAATCTGTCATGCAGGTGGGAGTATTATATGTGCTATCCATTGGTGAACATCCAGTTGGAATTCTCTTTCTCAATAGAACCTACTACATTCAAGACCCTAAGAATCAAATAATGTGGTAATGTAGTTAGAACGAGTAAAAAGGGATCTATCAATCAAACGCAGACCAGTTATCGTCCAGAGTAGGAACAGTGAGAGGATAATCACCTCGTTGGTATATATCCATGAAGAAAGGATCCTTTTTTTCAGCAACCATTGCCCAACAATCTCCATCCCGACGATAGTACTTGTAATCAAATTGACTATGTTTTACTTCGATCACAGTACCATCCTCAACAAAATCGAGGTCTCTGACCCAGATCTCATCACCATCATCCGTTGGTTGAGAGATAAGAAAACTAAACACTCGGTCTCCTGTAGATTCTACCAATGCAACATGAGGGCAATCGAAAGGATCCCAGTCTTGTGGCAAGGGAAGGTGCCTAAATGAGGAAGAACCAACCGCAGACCGAAGTACATTATAAGTTCCTGTATCGAACATCTTGAGAATCACCGCATTGCTCCATCCACCATTGAACAGAGCGCTATCAATATTGAATTATGTGCATAGTTACTATATAATGATTGACAATAACGCGTGCTGAAAAGAGAAGGATTCTTACAGCGTCTGGTGGTTGTCTATGGTAACTTTTCACACACGGTGTCGAATATTATCGATTTATATTATTTTGCATTAGTCAATAAGTAGATGTATGATATAATATGATTCTATGTCTTAACAAATGGCCAAATGATGAATCGATTGAGAGAAAGAAATTCTTTTTTTGATTCTTAGAGAAATCAAATTAATGGTATAAAATAAAAGCAAATATATAAGAGAGTTTTACTTTTTTTCCATGCACCGGACTAGGGAAAAACTAGTTCGCGCGGGGAACAAAATATGAAACGAGTGAGAATACTCTCAATTTTTCTATTTTTAGCAATGCTTACCTTATCCCTCCCTTTTCTGGGGATGGCTCAAGCATCGAATATAGATACAGATCAACTAAGTCTGTCAGTAGAAACAAAAGCTGCATTTGCATACAATCCTTTCACAGTCGAATCTCGTGTGGTTGAATCTGCACATCCATATGCCAACAACTTCGACTATACTTGGACTATCACGAAAGCTGATGCAACACAGATTAGGGTTCACTTCACTAGAATTGATGTCGAGAGAAATTACGACTATGTATATGTCTACGACGATAGCAATTCACAACTCCATAAACTCACTGGCCTCTACTCATCTGGAGGTTGGTCAGCTTGGAGCTATGGTGATTCCATCAAAGTACGACTTGACACCGATTATTCAGTAACGAAATGGGGTTTTGCCATTGATCAGATTGAGTATGAAGGTGGTGGCGGTGGTGGTGGCGGCGACAATGTTCTAGAGAATGGAGTTACTGCAACCAGCTCGCTAGCAGCAACTGGTGCTACAGAAATGTGGACAATAGAAGTAGGTTCGGATGCACAGAGCATGTACTCGGTATTGACATGCGGTTCTGCTGACTTTGACCTCTATGGTCGACGAGGCGCTGAGCCAACTACCAGTACATATGACTGGAGAGGTTATACTAGTGGTGGAGAAGAAGTCACCTTCAACACTCCCGGAGCTGGTACCTGGTACATCATGGTTCGCTCCTATAGCGGAAGTGGGTCATATGCCCTCACTGTTACCATAACCTATGGCGGCGGTGGTGGTGGAGAAGCAGAAAAGATTGGGGTCTTCTTCTGGGCTAGTGATGCTGGAACATCTACTGTAATCAATGAATACAAGGGATATCTTCAAGACGAAGGATTTACAAAGTTCTTTGAATTTAGAGACACGACAAATTTTGCATACGACTTTTCAACCGTTGCTGCCTATGAGGACTCAGATGATATCATATTCTTCTACCTATTTGGTCACGGTAACTTCGATGGATCCCACTCCTACACAGCCTTCAGAACTGGCGGGTATAGCATCGTCTACTCGAACCAATTCAGAACATATTGTGATGGTCTGGATAGTACAAATGTAGGTTTGCTTATTTCATCTTGCCATTCTGGTGACTGGGCAGATGATATGGTGGGAGGAGGCTATCTGGCAATGTCATCATCAGATGAACTGCATAACTCTTGGGCAGTGGGCCCATTACCTGGCGAGGAAGTCTTTGCAAATTACTTCTGGAACTATGTACATAACGGATATGACGCAGTTGATGCCTTTTGGGCTGCTCGAGCTCTCATGCCAACATCTGGATCATATGTACAGAATCCGAAGATTTGTGACCAGTGCACATACAACTTCTTTGGATAGGTGAGACAAGTATCAAGTATAGACTATGGGTTATTACTCATAGTCTCTCTTTTTTTAAAAACCAGATTGGTCTTCGAAGCAAGTTATTGACCAATGTATTCTAGTTCTCCGCGACAGTAAGAGCAAAGTTGAAAAGTAATGGTGCATATGCACATAGTGTGGTGGGAGCCAAGGGAATACTGTCCTGTACGGATGATAGATCCCGTATCATGCCTGTCACGGAACGATATGTGCTTCTGCCACACCTATTATGTGAATTTCACAGACGAAAGTAGAACATATTATCAAAGAAGAACTTGAAAATTCGTTATTAATACAGGAGCCCTTTGAGTAACAAGAACATTAGGATCTTGATGGTGATTGCTCTGTTGTATGCTATCTATACTTGATGAGTATCAACGAAGTTTATTGGCACGAATGGCTTTGACTTTCTCTCCAACATCTTCACGTTCTTTAGTGACACTATTTGTCTCAACGATGAGCTTCAGAAGAGTAGAGGCATATTCAGTCTGTTGAACATGCCCATTCCGTAGTTCTTCTTCAAGTCGAACACGCTTTGTCCGTAGTTCATCAAGCGCTTTCCCCAGAGACCTGAATCTAATCTCCATGAAAGTCAGTGATGTCGCATTGTTGATAGAGCCTCCCGCTCTGCCCCACGATGAGCTTCCGCCGTTCATCATAGGACTTCGTTCACTATTCAACCTATTATACTCCTATTACTGAATTGTTATACTAGATATAGGGAATATCATATATTATAAACTAATCGGTGATTATATCTAATCATAGTTTTTATGTGTTGGTGTCTAAAATATCACTGCTGAATGCCATCAGAAAACTTCTAATGCTGGATATATGTAGCCTATGAGATGTCGATTACTGTGGTGGGCAGCGGCAGGAACAAGTGTCAATGGCTGAAAAGGAAGATTGCCTAAAAGTGTCTAGAGGTACACGAATAGGTAGAGCCATACTCGATCTCCCTAAGCAAATTACAGAGCCGTCCAAATCTTTTGAAGATGAAGGAGACAGACGTAAAGCAAGATTTTTGTCGGTGGCTCTTTTTGTAGCAACTGCAGTCTATCCGATTTTACAAATTACGAGTGAGGTAACAAATGGTATTCCCTATTATTCACTATCTGCAATCTATCTCGCATTTTTGTATCTAATGAGTAGAACAAAACATCTAAGAATCGCATCTGCTTTGGCAATCATCTTCTCAGCGACATTCCCATTCATCATTCTCATTTTCAATTCGACATGGGGGAGTCATAACCTTGCATTTCAGATTCTTACATGGCCAGTACTTGCAGTACTCCTTGGGAGTCAGCTATTACAGAAGGAGAAGGAAGCAGCATTAATCATTTTGATGAATATCGGGTTAGCAATACTCTGCTGGATTCATCCAGGGATTGCGTTTCCTGATGCCATTGAATTCATTGCAGTTTCATTTGCACTTCAAGCTCTTCTTTGGTTCACTACATGGACAAATGAGTACTATGCAATGAAAATTGAAGAGAACAACCGTTCAATAGAAAATAGACGTCGAGAATTAGAGATCTATACTAGCTTACTAAGACACGATCTATCCAATGATATCCAGATGGTACAGGGGGGATTAGAACTAGCACAAATTACAGCAGATGAACCCAAGAAACAGGCATCCTTCATTGAATCAACCATTGCTGCTGCTGAAAGGATGAGAAGCCTAATCCATATCTTCTCAGTATCAGAAGACGAGCTTGAGAATGATATTGTGACAGTTCTTGAGATGATATGCAAACGAGCGGGAATTGCGTTCAAAAGAATGAAAATCGCTCTTGAGGTAGAGAAAGAGGCTAGGAATCGCCCTTTGTACTACAGTAAACTCACAGCATTGGCATTTGAGAACCTACTAAGGAATACTGCTCAACATGCAGGCAATTCCCCAAATGTCGGAATCAAAATCACCCTCACGGGAAATCACCTTGTAATTATTTTTGAAGATGATGGACCTGGAATTGCTGAGGAAATTCGTGAACATCTATTTGGTAGAGGTGTTACAACAGAAAGCAAAGGACGAGGTTTAGGTCTCTATCTTACAAAGAACATTATCGAATCTGAAGGAGGGAGTATCGAATTAGTAGATACAGGGCGACCAGGATGTTGTTTCCAAATCAAGCTACCTCTCAATTAATCGCTCAAATTAACAATCTAAACTTGCCTACTCAAAGAATAAATGTACTCAAGTACAGACTCCCGATTGGAGAATTTTGTTGACAGAAGTTAAAACAGACATAACAAACGTCACTATTTTTCGGGATGGAGCACGTGTAACAAGAACCGGAAAAGTGACCCTAGCAAAAGGGCCCCAAAAAGCAGAGATTCATGGGATAACGGAATATGCTTCAGCAGACAGTTTCCGTGTCAAAGGAAAAGGACCGGCTAAATTATCTAGTATTGATATACAAACAAACACAGAAGTTTTTGAACCTTCAGAAGATGTGAAACCGCTTCATGCAGAATTAGAAGAATTGCAAAAAGGATTGGAAGAGATTCAAGATGATCTAGACTTTCAAAATAGTCGCTTAGCTAATCTAAACAGCATGGTTTCAGAATTCTCAAATTACTATGGACAAGTCTATGCTGCCAATGAAGGCGAGATTGGTCAGCTCTCGGAAATGGACAAGACAGCATCAAAGATGTATCTTGATACCAAGAAGACGATTCGTTCTCTTGAGGATAAACGTGAAGAAGTTACGAAGAAGATCGACGTAGTTAGGCAAAATATCAGTAGGATAGGATCGAAAAGAAGAACAGAGACCTTCAATTCAGTAGAAGTTTCTCTTGATTTAACCGAAGAGGCAGAGATAGAGATAGAAGTGACATACCAAGTTTACAACGCTCGATGGAACCCAATTTATGACGTAGACCTACTTCCAGGAAATGCAAAGCTTAGACGAATAGCTCTTCTCTATAACCAAACAAAGGAAGACTGGAATAATGTAGATCTGATTGTTTCTACTGCTACAGCAAGACCAGTTACCGCTATTGAAGCTACACCGTTTTACATTGGAGTCTATGATCCATCATTGGAACGGGCTAGAAGAGACAGTTTCAAGATGAAGAAAGAAAGCAGACCAATACCAAAGATGGCACCAGCAGCAGCTAAATCGATGATGGCACCACCAGCACCACCTCCTGTGATGGTAGAAGAGTTTGCAGAAGCAACAGAAACGGTCTCAGGGATTGCTGTGTATGAACTACCAAAGAAAGTAACAATTCCTTCTGATAATGAAAAGCACCCCATTACCTTGATTGAGGAGGATCTTGCGTCAGAAACAATTCATTATTGGTATGCTGAAGGAATGGCGGAAGTAGTGGCTCAAGACAAAGTGACCAATGGAGGGAATGTGATTCTTCCTGGGAAGGTTAAGGTCTATGCAGAGGGAGATTATATTGGAGAGACCTCAATCTCTCAAGTGTCGCCCAGAGAGGAGTTCAAATTAGGAACCCGCACAGCCTACGATGTCAAGGCAGAGAAGAAACTTACTCATCGTGAGGTTGAGAAGGCAGGAATTACCAGAGGTAAACTACGTAGATCATACAAATACAGACTCGAGATTCAAAGCTTCTCTAAGAGACCAGTCGAGATCGACGTGTTTGATAGGGTTCCACACAGTGAGACCCCTTCAATAGAGATCAAAGCTGAATGGGAGAAATTTGGTGTTAAGAAACAGCATTTAGGTATTCTTGAGTGGCACAAATCCATTCAACCAGATGAAAAGACTATCATCGAGTATGAATACGAAGTTTCCTGGGAGAAGGGAATCTCTGTCCATCCGCCATTGCCATAGGAGGCTAAAGAATGAAAGAATTACAGACTAAAATTACATCAGCGACTGTTTTCCGAGATGGTGCCAGAATAATACGAACTGGTAAGACGGAGATAGAAAAAGGAGAACAAGTTATTCGTATCGGTGGAATTACAAATTATGCACATGATGATAGCTTCCGTGTCAAGGGGCGAGGTCATGCAGTTCTTCGCGGCATCGATGTTAAGAGAATTAGTAAGACCTACGAGCCCGAAGGAGATACAAAGGAAATGCTGGAGAAACTAAAAACTCTGGAAAAGAAACGCAGGAACCTGCAAGACCAGCTTGAACTCCAGCAGACAAGAATTACTCATCAGACCAATGTGATGAACCAGTTTAGTTCAGAATTTGGGAAATGGTTCAGTGCTGGTGAAACAGGACTTGATAATCTGACTAAGATGGATAAGGCCAACCAAGATATGATAACTAATGCAACAAAGAATCTTCGAAAACTCACTCGAGAACTGCAAGATCTTGATGCGGAAAGCAGAGCAGTTCGTGAGAATATCCAACGGATACAAGGAGAGAGAAGAACTGAGACTTTTGCTGAAGTCTATGTGATCGTTGATGCAAAACAGAGTACTACTCTGGAATTAGAGGTCACATACCAGATTTCTATGGCTAATTGGTATGCAACATATGATGTTGATATCGGAGAAGGGACAACATCCCTCAAGCGAATTGCTATGGTTGCCAATAATTCCATGGAAGACTGGGAAGATATTAGCCTGATTGTTTCAACAGCTTCAGCACAACCAGTCTCTATTGTTAAACCCAATCCATACTACGTTAATACCTATCAGGCAACAGTGACATCAACTGGTTATGGTGGTGCAGTTCCGGGAGGATTCAGATCAATCCCAGCAGATTTTGATGATGAATCGGAAGAAGAAATGGATGGTCTAGTTAGTGGTTTTGCTGAAGAACCAATGCCCGAGATAATCGAGGAGTATGCAGAAGCATCAGAAACTTTGGGTGGAATTACTGTTTACGAGGTCCCTGGAGTAATTACAATAGAGGCGAATAAAGATCCAAGCCCGATCACTCTCACTCTTGATGAATTCGAATCTAAGCGACTTCACTACTGGAACGCATATGCCATGCAAGAAGTTGTCGCCCAAGATGAGATAACCAATGGTGATTCTGTGCTTCTACCAGGATCAGTCAAGGTCTACGCCGCAGGAGACTACATTGGAGAAACAAATCTAGGTACTATTTCTCCCAGAGAAAAATTCAGACTCGGCACAAGAGTGGCTTATGATGTGAAGGCTGAAAGGAAGCTCCTAGAGAAGGATACTGAGAAAGCAGGTTTCACGAGAGGGAAACAGAAACGTGGCTACAAGTACGCCCTTGAACTCAAGAATTTCTCCAAGAGCGAGATTGAGATCAGAATTGTTGATAGAATACCATACAGTGACTCAGAGAAGATACTTGTAGAATTAGCAGAACCGACTCTAGCTTACAAGAAAATGGAATTGGGCATCCTGACATGGGAAACAAAGATGGTCAAGGATCAGGAATTGAAAATCGAGTATTCCTATGATGTGGAGTGGGAGAAAGATCTGAGTATCAGACCTCCTCTTCCATAAACTCTGAAAATTGAGAATTGAGCGCTGGGCTTACCAGCGACTCATCTCATCCATTATAGTTACAATTCGATGTTGAGCTTTGCGGAAGTTCTCCAGAGATATACTCTCATTTGGTGAGTGAGCCTTCCCAAGGAAATCACTACATCCTACTGAAACCATTGGTACATATTCGTTGAACAAGTATAGAGGACCAGATCCAGGACTGGTCGGATGCACAACGAGATCATGACCATGGGTTCGTTTGTTAGCTGCATTTACGATCTTAACGAAGGGATGGTCAACAGGAGTCTTAGCGGCAGGATATCCTTCGAAGTAAATAACCTTGACATCAGTGAATCCCAGAGAATCAAGATGCTTCCTGAGTTTCTTGTGAATGTCATCAGGATGCATTCCTTCCACCAATCTAAAATCAATCTTAACTGTTGCTCTAGCGGGTAGGACAGTCATTGAACCTTTGCCTTGATAGCCCGTTGTTATTCCACAGATATTACATGTTGGTTCTCCGTAGTATGCTTCCTTGAGAGCCTGACCTGTAAGTCCATTGAGATATTCATCTATAGCAAACTCCTTCTTGAGCTTCTCTTCGTTGAGGTCTATCTTTTCCAATGCCTTCAGCTCAACTTCTGTAAGTGGTTTGATTCCATCATAGAATCCATCAATGGTGATTTTGCTATCCATATTCTTCAGAGAATTCAATGCCCAAACCAGACGATACGCCGCTGATGGTAGAGTGCATGCCATGCTAGAATGAACATCTCTAGATAATCGAACTACTTCTAACTCAACAAAGAATACTCCTTTCAATCCTAGCCATGCTTCTTGGATGCCATTAATATCAGCCCCACCGAATTCCCAGATCCCACCATCTGCTTTGAGGAAGTCCTTGTTCTTCTCAATGTATTCCGGTAGGTGAAGACTTCCAATCTCCTCTTCACCTTCTAAAACAAACTTGATGTTCACAGGAAGATTGGTTCTAGTTTCTTTGAAAGCTTTTAGTGCCCAAATTCTTGAAGTGGCATCACCCTTGTTGTCTGCAACGCCACGCCCCCAAAGTCTGCCATTTCTTATCTCTGGTTCAAAAGGTGGAGAATCCCAGAGATCAAATGGCTCTGCAGGTTGTACATCATAATGGTCATAGAATAGGAGGGTACGCTTTGCTCCAACATCTTTCCATCCAGTGACTACTGGTGCACCACCGGTTATCTCGTGTTGTTTAGTCTCAAGACCTGCATCCTGTAACATCTTCTCTACAAGATCAGCTGCTTCAGAGAGACCTTCACCTTTCGCAGCTACAGTAGGGATTCGTACAAGTTTTTTGAGTGCTTCAATGGAATTGTCAAGATTATCATCGATGAATGTAGTTACAGATTCAAACATTCAAATCACATCAAAGAGAATACCGAATCACACTGATATATACTCTCGTTCAAACACTCTACGAATTGCTTATCAGAGGACTACACTTAGATGTGTCAACCTAAAGGATGTATAATCGGTGAAAGTGTTTGAAACGCCAAATTATAGTCAAGAAGCGGTTACAGAATATCTTGAGGGGCAGATAAAGAAAGAAGGATTCGTTAACAAAAGAGACCTTGAAACCTTAGAAGGAATTCGTGACATTGACCGATCTTTCAGAAAAATCACATTGATATTAGAGAGTCCTATAAGTTCCGAAGAAAAGATATCGATATCATATGTCGATGAGCAACTTTCATCGATTATCAATGACAGTGACCACAGGTTTCTCTTATGGAGACCTCGTTATGCAAATCTGAGTGTTCTTGATGCAGATTTGAGTATCGGAAGCTACTCTATGAGTGATAATAGTGAAGCTGTAAAAACCGTGGTTGAGGATTTGATTTTACAACGTTGGAATGGACAGGAATTGGATGAGGAACTTAAGCCTAAACTTAGAGACCTCCAAGCAGATCCCTTATCAGCTATTGCTCTCATTATTCCACGTTCGCCGCATTCGTTGAAACGTGAGGAAAAAATTCTAGCGGAACGAAAACAAGTTCACTCGTATGTACTTGCATCGTCTCTAGTAACAAACTGCTCGTCTAAGGAAATAATGGTTTCCTCTGAGATTGGTGAACAGGTGTCTGTAAAAACGATAGTTGCTGAATATCAGGACATTTCAAGTGGTAATAAGAGACTGGTTTTTCTTGAGACCCCAGGTTCGGATTCTTTGCGTGATGCTCAGAAATCGGGGTATGCATTGACACGGATTTGTGACTTATATCCAGATTGTAAACACCTATTTGGATAAAGCTTCGGATGATATTTTAATCGGGTCGCTAATTAACGAAGTGTAAATCTAATATTCTATCAACATAGATTAGTGCCACGCGTAGTTCGAAACCCTTAAAGCATTCGTATTGACTCAACTTATTTCGGAAAGTAGATTACCTCTTTCCCAAATTCGGAGGATAGAGAATTGCATACTAAACGTAAAATTTGTTACGTCATCTTAGCGATGTTCTTATTCTTCCCAGCAATTAGCACTCCTGCAGCTGCTCAAGCTGAAGAAGAGATGCTTTTTGTCATGGCTTACGGGTCAGATATCGGTGAACTCAATCCGCTCACTTTCAGGAGTGAGAGGTCTCACTGGTATGACATGCTGGTATATGACACGCTATTATCCACAGGTGACGATCTAGAATTAATCCCGTGGTTGGCTGAAGATTGGACAGTTTCATCTGACGGTCTTACAATCACGTTCGATATTAGAGAAGGTGTAACTTGGCACGATGGTAATCCGCTAACTGCGGAAGATGTTGCTTTCACTTTTGAGTATATCAGGGATGCTCCATCAACCATAGGTAACTGGTGGAACATCATGCAGAACTTGACTTCTGCAACTGCCGTTGGAAACACAGTCACTTGTGTGTTCAATCAACTATATTCCTTTGCACTGGATAATCTTGGGCAGATTTACATTCTCCCCAAGCACATTCATGAAGGCATTGCAGCTGATGATGCTCGATGGGATGACCATACCAACGCAACAAATCACGTAGGTTCTGGTCCATTCAAGTTCGTTATACGTGTACCTGATGAGTACACCGAGCTCGAACGAAACGATGACTGGTGGGGCGAAAGTAATGCTGACGTCCGTCAACTACCTAACATTGAAAGAGTCAGAATTGATGTGGTGATTGGACAGGATGCAAGAATTCTTGCTATGAGACAAGGCACTGCTGATACAGAGCGCTATGAGGTCTTTGGTGCATATGTGACTGAGATCCTGAATGCTCCAGAGCTTCAGCTAGTTACTGGAGTCGCATCTCAATGGGACTACGTTTGGGGCCTCAACCTTACAGTTCCAGGTCTCGATGACATTGATGTTAGAAGAGCTATGGCTTACGCAATCAACAGGCAGGAACTCATCAATATTGGAAGGCTTGGTTTTGGAACTCCCACAACTGCAGCTATTCCTGAAGCGTTCTTCTCAGGCCTATATAATGCTGAGACGGACTTCCCAGAGAACGACACATTAGCCAATGAAATTTTGGACGATGCAGGTTATATAGACAATGATGGTGATGGCATTAGAAACTTCCCAGGTGTAGCTCCAACAGATGAACTGGAGTTTGATTGCATGAGTCTATCGTGGGATGATATCTCAGTCTCTACTGTTACGGGTATCAAGCTCCAGATGGAGGACATCGGTATCAAAATAAACAACGTTGTCACTGACGACGGTCCGATGTACGATGCCATCTACACTGGTGAGTACGAGATGTATAGCATGGCTCATGGATATGACAATATACCAGATTATCCCTGGTGGAGATGTCATTCATCCAACATCTTTGAGTGGGGTGACAACGTCCATAACCTCAACAACGCAACTGTAGACACCATTATGGATGAGTATGTGGCTGCTACGCCTGCAACACTATATGCGAAGGCAACAGCAGCATCACAGGCAGTCTTGGACAACATTCCATATGTGCCATTGTACCTGTCTGATGATACTCACGCGCTCAGAGCAGAATGGGTCAACTGGACTGCTCCCCCTGGAGGACCGTTTACAGCCTTCAATCCAAGAGCGATGGTATTCATGTATGATGACACCTTCGGCATTACTACTACACCGCCTCCTGCAACTGACATACTTTTAATTATCGGAGTCGGAGCTGGTGCACTCGTTGTCGGTATTGTCATAACATACTTCATCGTTCGTAGGAAGTAATAGTATATCAAAAGGGACCATTTTGGTCCCTTCTCCCTTTTATTTTGTAAATTGCTTGTTATTCTTACTCAGTCCGATATTCTTTAAGGGGGTTTTGCAATATGTCAATCTAATTCGAAGAGAGAAAAGGACGGATAACTATGTCGTCAAGGACATCCATAGGAACGTGGAGATATATTGGACAAAGAATTATTCAAACTCTAATTCTTTGGTTTGCAATCATTACGATTAATTTTATCATTTTCAGAGTCATGCCTGGAGATCCTCGTCAAGCTTTACTAGGTCCGGGTATAGCACCTGAATTGCGAATTGCAATTGTTGAAAGATTCGGATTAGACAGACCCCTCCTTGAACAATATTGGTTATATTTAGTTAACCTCCTTCAAGGAGACATGGGATATTCCTTTTCACACTATGGAGAACCCGTTATGGAAACCATATTTGAATTCAGATTTGCTAACACTTTCATACTGATGGGTACATCTCTTATCGTTTCAATAGTGATAGGGATGATTTTTGGTGTTTTAGCAGCGGCAAAACGCGACACAGCCATTGACTCAGGTTCGACTGTTGTCTTCCTAATAATGTACGCACTTCCGGTCTTCTGGATAGGCGTCCTTATTCTCTACTACTTCGGATTTCTACTAAATGTAATTCACTGGCGGGAACGATAACAAGAGGATATACTCATGCCAACTTCTTCGAGTATATGTTTGATTATCTTCATCATATGACGGGACCATTCATTGTATTGACCCTTTCATTCATAG
>SDNZ01000207.1 GCA_004524565.1 Candidatus Thorarchaeota archaeon | reverse complement strand
TTCGTGACAATGAAGAGAGGTTATGATGCAGGACTGATGGTGACAGCATCTCACAATCCTCCTGAATATACGGGAATCAAATTTTGGTCGAAGAGTAGTATGGGTTTTACCGCTGAGGAAGAGAGGAAGGTAGAGGAGATTTACGAATCAAAGAAATTCACAGTGGCCTCCTGGGATAAACTTGGCAAAGAATTGGTTTTAGAGACCGCAGTGGATGAGCATATCACAGGCATCTTGGAAAAATGTGATGTAGACCTAATTCGTTCAAAGGAGTTCACTATTATTGTGGATCCAGGAAATGGATCTGCATGTGTACTCACACCCTATCTGATTCAGAAACTCAGTAAAAAGGTAGTCACAATCAATGGGCAACTAGATGGTCATTTTCCTGGTAGAAAATCAGAACCCGAGAAGGAGTCTTTAGGTGACCTCATGCAAATGGTAAAGGATACTGCTGCAGACCTGGGTATTGCACATGATGGGGATAGTGATCGTGTCGTCTTTGTCACTGAGCAAGGGGAGGTAGTCAGGGGAGATAGAACAATTGCACTTCTTGCACGGGACTATCTCTTGACCTCAAAGATGGGCACCATTGTGACAACCGTTGATAGTTCATTGGTATTGGATGAGATTGTAGAGAGTGCAGGAGGAAAGACCATTCGCACTCCTGTTGGTGACATCCAAGTAGCAATCAAAGTGAAAGAGACAGGAGCAGTGATGGGAGGAGAAGCATGTGGAGTATTCATTCTCCCTGAATTTCATATGGCTCCAGAACCATTCTTGGCGGCATGTAGGATTCTGGAGAAGATGGCCCGAACTGGGAAGAGCTTTGGTGAGTTAATTGCGGACATTCCAATCTATCCGTTAATGAAAGGCAAATTGACATGCCCCAATGAGAAAAAGGAAATTGTAATGAAAAATCTTGCAGAATCACTCCCTAAGGGACTGAAAGATGTTGTTGACGTTATCACTGTGGATGGTATTGGAGTTGTTCTGAAAGAGGGTTGGATACTAGTAAGACCTTCAGGAACTGAGCCGGTTATCAGAATCACGTGTGAAGGACCGACTGATGAGATAGTAGGCAAGACTATTGATGAAGCAAAGACTATTATCGAGAGAACTATCAAATCAGTATAGTGTTTGGTTTAAATTCAATGCGGACAATGTTTATAGCGGTAACTAGGAAAATTAGCATAATTCAGAGGCTTTACTGATGAGTGATGATAAAAAAGAACTTGAGGAAGCGATTGAATCAGAGTTCGAGTGGGCTCTACAAGATCCAAACTCCGAGAAGATTCGTCAACTAGGAGAAGTCGTTAGTATCATCACAACCAAACTCATGGAGGCAATTGATTCACTCCAAACAACAGTCAACGGACTTCAAACTCAAGTGAGTAATTTGAATTCAAAAGTAGATTCAGTAGCAAGTCGTGTAGCCAGTGGTGCAACAGTTTCTGCAGGTGCATCACCAGCAGCATCTTCTGCTGCAGCTGGTGGAGAACCAATGGCAGGTTTTGATAAACCCGTAGCAGCCCCACCTCCAGCAGCAGGTGGTGGAATGAGTATGATGGGCGAGCTAAAGCAACTGCTTGCTGCTAGAAGGCAAAAAGCTGACGGTTCGGGATAATATTATACTAACCGCGCAACACTATTTTCCTTGTAAAAAGGACCTGCATGATCGGGTAGGGTTATTGTGAAAGCTTCAGCACGTTCACATTTTCCTTGAGCGCCTCTTAGGCGAGTTCTGGTATCGTATAGTTTCTCATAGAAGAAATCAGCTTTCTCTATCTGGGATTTATGCGCCTTCAATGCACCGAGACCGTACTTGTACGTATCAGTTATGTCAACGTATACATGAGGCCTCGAAATCATTGTATTAATCTCCATATTGTAGATTCGCTGTACTCGATGTGCGTTTTCGAAGATTGTTGTGTGTGAAGCCCATTCTACAGCGTCATTTACGATTTGAGCACATTGTTGATGATTGATATTATAATCTCCAGAAAAATGAGTGATTACAATTGTAGGTCGGGTCTTGAGAATCGCTCCGACGACCTCGTTTCTAAGACTCAGGTCAATGGCAAAATCATCTCGTTCACTTAGAAAGAGATTCCTAACTCCAAGAATTGCACACGCTTCTTTCATCTCTTCATTTCTAATTTCATTTCCAGTCATACAATGAACATCTACAGGAATTCCAAGATCGCTGTGCTTTCGTATTGTGCCACCTGCTCCTAAACTCTCATCATCAGGATGGGCAGCTACAACTAGAATTGAGTCCATGATATACACGATAGTCCCGCTACTAATCAAGTTTTGTAATAGTTTGATGTCTAAACCATTTGCCTTAAAGGGGATGACTTCTACCTCCTATAGAAGGTGAATCAAATGCGTATTGGGGTCAATCTATATCCATCAGTAGGTGGAAGTGGATATGTAGCCACACGGTTAGGTCAACACTTGGCTGCGAGAGGTCATATTATTCACTTCATTACCTATCAGAGACCATTCTCCATGATGTGGCAGCAGACGAAAGGAGTTCATGTAGACCTTGTAGATAGATTCGACTATCCGCTCTTCAAAGCGGTGGGTCCACCATATTCAATGGCTCTCACTTCAAAGATGATCAAAGTAGCAAAAGCATCTGCGTTGGACCTAATACATTCGCATTATGCTATCCCTCATGCTATGGCTGCATATATGGCCCGTGAGATAATCAAGATTCCGTATGTTGTTACATTACATGGTTCTGACGTTCACACCTTAGGTCTTGACCCTGCTTACAAACCTGTTGTCAAATATACTGTAGAGAAAGCAGATGCAGTGACTGCAGTTTCTGAATTTCTGAAAAAGAAGGCTCATGAGGAATTAGGGATTGAGAGAGAGATACATGTTATTCCGAACTTCATCGATACAAAGGCATTTTCACAGGTCAAAGGGGTCAGACTGGTTGTTGAGAGTGGATGTGTTTCGCTAAGAGGGGAGGAAGAAGCCTTCGAAATATGTCCGGACGACAAAATAATCCTTCATGCCTCTAATTTTAGAGAAGTGAAACGAGTAGTTGAACTCGTTGAAATAATGAGAACGGTGGTAGATGCCAATACAAATGCTAGACTTATCATAGCAGGAGATGGACCAACACGAATTGAAGTTGAACGTAAGATAGAGGAGCTGAAATTGTGTAACAACATCCATTTACTGGGTGTCAAGAGCAATATGCAAGAGATCATGTGTTCCGCAGATGTTTTTGCTTTGAATTCCACCTTGGAGGGAATGCCACTAGTTCTCCTAGAAGCAATGTCCTGCAAATTGCCTGTAATCACAACTCCCGCGGGAGGAATTCCAGAGTTAGTTCGACCAGGAATTGATGGTATTGTCACTAAAGGTTTTGAAAAAGAGGAGTATGCTGAAGAGCTAATTAAATTACTTGAAAACGAAAGCAAGAGAGAGCAACTTGGAAAAGCAGGTTTTACGCGGGTTGAAGATAAATTCTCAGCAGAGAAAGTAGTTACGATGTACGAGAAAGTTTTCGCTGAAGTAGTAGGAAATTGATTGGAGGTCACATACTTGATTCCCAGTGTTAGTACGATTCTACAGAATTTCATCTGGAAAGGAGAGAATGAAAGGCTCGCTGAACGATTATACAACTCTCCTCCGATAACTCTAGATGGATTTGCAGAACGAGCAATTGCACTTCAGGAGCAATATACCAATACATTATGGCATATAGATGAGAAGATGGACCTTCTTGAGAAATCTCTGATTTCCACAAATAGAGAGCTAGGATGTCTCACTCCGGAGGTGAAACTATCAATTGATTCACTGAAACAAGGAGCAGTAGAAT